>NZ_CP059081.1:665123-997685 GCF_015602705.1 Acinetobacter lwoffii | reverse complement strand
GTTGGTTAAAGTCAGCAATAACTCCAGGATTTGTAGGAGTAGCAACTCCACTTGAAGTTAAGTTAACTGTTGGATTTCCATTGTAGTAAGCACCAATTTCACCAAACACACCCCAACGATTAGTAATCGCTGGAGAGAAACCAATACCTAGGTAGGGTGCAATATTATTTTTATAAGATAGGTCACCACTAATACGTGCATCTCCTACTGCCTTGAATTCAACATCATTTACGGAGAAGGTTTCACCCGAACGAACTCGACGATCGATATCATATTGATTATCTACATAAGCTACACCAGCCGCCATATAGAACCAGTTTGCCCAAGGACGGATTTCAGCATTTAGGTAAGTCAGGTTATTGTCCATATCCAGGTCATAATCAGAACCATTGATTGATAAATCATCCGACCAGGAAATATCACCGCCGTTATAACCTAAAGTGACGCCTACATATGGGTTAGCACTCCAGGAAATTGCACCACCATAACCGGTAGTACCGACTTCAGCACGAACAGAAGCTGGTTTAAAGAAAGAGAATTCAGCAACGCCTTCATCTGTTACGATTGTTTCATCAGCAGCCATCGCAGAACCCGCTGCTAGAGCTAAGACTGATACTGCTAAAATATTATGTAAAGATTTCATTATTTCTCTCCTCAAAAGAACTTATTTTGATCATTAGTTATTCGTGATAGGCTCAATATAAAGGACTTAAAAAATATTTTTTATTCACATTTTGCTCATCTTTTGTTATTTTTTGATACAAATTAATTTTTCTTGTTGAGAACCAAGTGTTTTCTAACACTTCTCCTACATTTCAACATAATGAAAAAGTACACTTATCACTTTAATAATTTCACGCTTTCTACACTTCTGGTTATTTTTCATCTATTTTTAGTGCTTTCAACTATTTTTCCTGCAATATAGTGTAAAATCTAGAAAATTTTTTTCTGGAAGGAAGATCATGTCGCAGCTTTCAACAATCATTGAACAAGCGTTTGAAGACCGTGCGAATTTTACAGCTGCAGATTGCTCTGCTGAAATCCGTCAAGCAGTTGAGGAAGTAATTGCTGGTCTAGACAATGGTACTTTACGTGTTGCTGAAAAAATCGATGGTGAATGGGTTGTTCATCAATGGATTAAAAAAGCGGTATTGTTATCATTTAAATTAAACGACAACAAACCAATGGAAGCTTGTGATCTTCGTTTCTATGACAAAGTAGAGACGAAATTCTCTGGTTGGACTGAAGAACAATTCAAGGCTGCTGGTGTACGTGTCGTACCACCTGCTGTCGCACGTAAAGGTTCTTTTCAGGCCAAAGGCGTAATCTTGATGCCTTCTTATGTCAACATCGGTGCTTATGTAGATGAAGGCACGATGGTTGATACTTGGGCAACTGTAGGTTCATGTGCGCAAATCGGTAAAAATGTTCACTTGTCAGGTGGTGTAGGTATTGGTGGTGTGCTTGAACCGCTTCAAGCGAATCCAACCATTATTGAAGATAACTGCTTTATCGGTGCACGTTCTGAAATCGTTGAAGGCGTGATCGTTGAAGAAGGTTCTGTGATTTCAATGGGCGTATTCATTGGTCAATCGACCAAGATTTATGACCGTGCCACTGGCGAAATTCATTATGGTCGCGTACCAGCAGGTTCAGTCGTTGTTGCTGGTAGCCTTCCATCTAAATGCGGTACTTATAGCTTGTATGCTGCCATTATCGTGAAAAAAGTTGATGCACAAACTCGTTCTAAAACAAGCCTGAACGATCTATTACGCGAAGACTAAGATGTCTTAACTTAGAGGACACATTTGTGTTCCTCGGAGCTTCAACTGCTCCTCGTCTCTACGATTAGTAATAATCGTAGGGATTTTTATTTTTATACCTGGTTATTTATTTTTCATTGGTAAATTTTGTTATGAATACGCTTCGATCTTCTGCAATCCCAGTTTCTGATCCGTCTGCGGGTTTACGCATTACGGAGATTTTCTATTCATTGCAAGGTGAAGCCAATGCCGCAGGACTGCCAACAGTATTTATCCGTTTAACCGGTTGCCCATTGCGTTGTAGCTATTGTGATACCACCTATTCCTTTGAAGGCGGTGAGCGTCAGTCTCTGGACGATATTATCCAGACCACGCTTGATTTTAAAACCCCTTATGTCTGTGTGACCGGTGGTGAACCACTGGCGCAGCCCAATGCCCTACCCCTGATGCAGCGACTGGCAGATTTAGGATGCGAAGTTTCACTTGAAACCAGTGGCGCTTTAGATGTGTCCAAAGTGGATTCACGTGTTTCCAAAGTCCTCGATTTAAAAACACCAACTTCAGGTGAAGTTGCACGGAATTTGCTTTCTAATCTCGATCATTTAACTGCACATGATCAAATCAAGTTTGTGATATGCAATCGTGAAGATTATGAATGGTCAAAGCAGCAGTTAGAACTGTACCAACTTCAAGACAAAGTGAGTACAGTTTGGTTTTCGCCTGCATTTGCGGTCGAAAAAGGTGCAGTTCAGTTACCACCACTGGCACGTGATTTGGCTCAGTGGATTTTAGAAGACCATCTCCCTGTTCGTTTCCAGTTACAGCTGCACAAGTTGTTATGGAATGATGAAACTGGTCGTTAATTTTTTGTAAAGTATTTTTTTGGAGAATCAGCTTATGCGCCCTCGTGCCATTGTCCTGTTATCTGGCGGTTTAGACTCAACCACATGTCTGGCTTGGGCACAGGCACGCTATGAATGTATCGCACTTAGTTTTCGATATGGTCAGCGTTCAACGACCGAGCTGGATGCAGCAAAAGCTTTAACGCAACATGCGGGTGTGGAACATCGAGTGATCAATATTGATCTGGGTAATCTGGGTGGCTCAGCCCTTACCGATCATAGTATTGAGGTGCCCGACCATGAACAGGCTGGCATTCCGATTACCTATGTTCCGGCACGTAATACCATCTTCTTGTCTTACGCCTTAGCAGCAGCTGAAGTGTTCGAAGCTGAAGCGATTGTTATCGGAATTAATGCAGTTGATTACTCCGGTTATCCGGATTGCCGTCCGGAATTTATCGAGGCATTTGCCAACATGGCACGCCTTGCGACCAAGGTTGGCGTAGAGGGTCAGGCGCTCAAATTTGAAACACCTTTGTTACATTTATCCAAAGCAAATATCATTCGCTTAGGTATTGAACATGGCGTAGACTACAGTCAAACGGTGTCATGCTATCAAGCAGATGACCAAGGACGTGCCTGTGGCAAATGCGACAGTTGTCGTTTACGTAAACAGGGTTTTGCGGACGCAGGTGTTGAAGACCCGACACGTTATATACCGTAATAACAAGGTAGAGTTTATGAAGAATTTAAAATCAAGCATCGTGCTTTCAGCAATTGTTTCAGCTGCTGCTATGTTCGCAACTACGGCTCAAGCGGCTGATGACAAATTACAACAAGCTTATAAAAGCACCAATGTAAAATCTGCATTGATCAATGTTTGTAAAAATGAAACTGGCAAAAGTAAAAAATTGACGGCTGCTGAAGTCAGCAAATATTGTGGTTGTGCTATTGAAGCAGATGGAAAATTAACCAATGCACAAAAATGGGAAATTCAAAGCACCATTAACCAGAAGAAAAGCCCAGGCACTTTAGCTTTTGTACAGAAGCAGAATAAAGATCTTCAAGCATGCTTTGGTCCACAGTTAACAGGCAAACTGAAAACTTTGACTGAAGAAGCAATGAAATCAGCCCAAGCGGCACCAAAGAAATAATATCTGATTATTCTTTGATAAAATAAGCCACTATAATGTGGCTTATTTTTTTTGAAAAAATTTAGAGAAAACAGGAGTTTTTATGTCTGAAATTAGTTTGCTTGACCAGAATTTTCCTGCGACGACAGGGGAAATTAATTTAACCCAGTTAAATACAGAATGGCTGGTGATTTATTTTTATCCTAAAGATTCTACACCGGGCTGCACAACTCAGGCAGTAGGATTTTCCTGTTTAAAAGATCAGTTCGATGCTTTAAATACCACAATTCTTGGCGTATCCCGTGATTCGGTAAAAGCTCATCAGAACTTTACTGAAAAGCAGAACCTGAGTATTAATCTGATCAGCGATAAAGAAGAAGTGTTGTGTCATCATTTTGATGTAATCAAAGAAAAGAACATGTATGGTAAACAAGTGATGGGCATTGAGCGTTCGACTTTCATTTTCCATAACGGTCAACTGGTCAAAGAATACCGTAAGGTCAAAGCAGCAGGTCACGCAGAACAAGTTCTGGAAGATTTAAAAGCTTTACAAGCTGCTTAATTGCATGCTTGTGTATAAATAGAAGCTCGAACCATTCGGGCTTTTTTTTACGAGCAAACTTATATAATTAAGTATTTTATATTTCCCCTAGTTCATTGCACACTGGCCTGATAGATGAAGATTCACTTTATCCCCTACGCCGGCAATTCCTTTTTTCATACCAAAATCCCTACGGTTAATCACGGCAGATGCCTGAACATCAAGCAGGTTGGCATTCGACATACTGGGTTTAAAGGTTGTTTCAAAAATCACAGGCTTGGTCACACCACGCAGGGTTAAATGACCTAAAACATTGTATTTGCCATTGCCCAAGTCTTTAAACTGGATACTTTTAAAAATTACAGTCTTATATTTTTCTACATAAAACAGGTCTTCGCCCAAAATCATATGTTTAAATAGCGGCTTACTAAAGCTTAAACTTTCCACATCCATGACCAGATGAGTTGAGGCATTGTGCGGTGCTTTAGCATCAAACTGCATTGTAGATTGGACCTGATTGAACTTGGCTTTAACCACAGTCAATCCCATCGACTTGATCTCAAAACCGACATCACTTTTGGGAGTTAAGGTCCATGATCTTGCAAAAGACTGACTGGTCAAAGCTAAACAGATCGCTAGGCTAAGGAGTCCAGTTTTTATTATTGTTTTCAATTTTAAATCCACCTTGCTTAATTTCTTATTGATCGGATTTAAGTACACGGCTTAATCTGAAACTAAATTTTCTTGTTTTTTGAGCGAACAGGTTTTCGTTATTTTTATACCAGTTTATTGAAGTTTTTGTAAAATCATTCATGACTAACGGACAAAATACTTGCGCTGATTTTTCTCTTATAAGTGGCTCTGCTAGGCTAGCAGGAGACTGTTTTCATCTTATAAAATTCTGATTTTATAAATTTTTTGTACAAACAGATCGTTTATTTTAAGTTCAATTTATATTGGAAATATCCATGTGCTTGCAGCACTGAAAAGAGTTGTTTTCTGCGCTGCCTATTCTCCATCACTATCTAAAATGACACGCTTAGATAACTCTTAACCGATCTATCGGCTTTCGTAGCCTGAATCAAATACTGAGAATTAATGACACTGCGACGCCCCACATAGTACAAGCAATAATAGCATCCAGTATTTTCCATGCTTTTGGATGTTGGAACCAAGGCGTCAGTATCTTTGCCCCATATCCCAAACTAAAGAAGAAAAACCAGGAAGCACAGACAGCACCTAAAGCAAACCACCATTTTCCTAAGGCGTATTGGGTTGAAATTGATCCAATCAATATGACTGTGTCTAAGTAAACATGCGGATTTAGCCAGGTAAAAGCCAGGCAGATCATCAGTACTTGTAGAAAATGCTCTGTTAGCTGATCACTTGGTGCTAAAACCTCTGTTGATTTAAATGCGCTGATCGCATGGTGCAAACCATAATAAAATAGGAATCCTGCGCCAATATATTTAGAAAATATAACAATATCCGGATAATGTTCAATGACGCGCGCAAAGCCCAGTACGCCAAGCAGAATTAAAATGGAATCAGACAAGGCACAAATCACACAGACCCAGAACACATGCTGTTGTTTTAAACCTTGTTTTAATACAAAAGCATTCTGTGCACCGATACTGATAATCAGGCTCATTCCCACAGCAAAACCACTCACCATATAACTGAACATCACATTCCCCTTTTTTTTGAATAAATGAATTATGCAAAAAAATGAGTGCGATTAATTAAAACTAAGTTAATATCAATTTAACTAAATTATTTTTAGATAACAGATATGCTGAATGCAAAACAATGTGATGCTTTTTACGCAGTTGCAAAAACGGGAAGTTTCGATCTTGCTGCCGAGCAGCTAAATATTACTGCCTCGGCAGTGACCCTTCGTGTTCAAAGTCTGGAAAAAAAATTGGGACAATTGCTTCTGGTGAGAGATCGGCCTTGCCGTGTGACTCAATCCGGACAAACCTTATTGCATTATTTACAGCATCAACGTTTGCTAGAACAGAATCTGATGCAGGATTTGGGTGGACAATTGCAACAGGAAGGTTTCTATTGTCTGAATATTGCCACCAATGCTGATTCGCTCGCGACCTGGCTATTACCAACCTTACAAGCCCAGCTGATCCAGCATAAAATTGTGTTGCATTTTCAGGTGGATGATCAATCACAGACTCATCATCTGTTAGAAGCAGGTCTCGTCAATGCCTGTTTGAGTACTGAAGCCAAGGCAATGAAAGGTTGCCGGGCAGAATTGATCGGACAGATGCAATACCGTCTCGTTGCTACGCCTGAATTTTCCCGAAACTGGTTTCATCAAGGCGTACATCGGGATGCGCTACGCCTTGCCCCTGCCATTATTTTTAATGAAAAAGACCAACTCCATACCCAATTTATTCAGCACGAATTTGGCCTGAATCTAGCACAATATCCTCACTTTTTTATTCCATCGACCCATGCATTTTTTGATGCGATTGTCATGGGTCTAGGCTATGGCTGGCTGCCGGACTATCAAACCAGGGATTTGCTAGAGTCAGGTCAACTGCTTGAGCTTTCAAGGGAATTACGCATTGAAGTCCCCCTATATTGGCATCACTGGAAAGAACAGTCTCCTGCCTTGGAGATTTTAAGTGAATGTCTAAGACAGCATGCTCAAACTACCATGAATCAACCCATAACGACCTAATACTTTTAAAGCAGATTGGTTTTATCATTCTGGGAAAATTTTTCACTAAGTTGCTGATAGGTCGTGGTTTTTTGGAAATTTTCTAGAAAATCAATCGTGCCTTGTGGAAATTTATCTCGTTGAATTTCGCCACGATAATAAGCTTCACGCATCGGCGTGGCAGATAAGGCATCTTCAAGGCTGTCAAGTTCGACCATTTCCCATTCTGGAAAAAACTTTAAATAATAAGAAGAATCATCTTTAAAGTGCCCAATCAGCCCAACTTTGGCATTTGGTTCAATAACCTGATTCACCAGCGATTTCACTAGTTTCTGCCATTTTTCATCATTATAAACATCAATGACTTCTACAAATTTGATCCGAGCCCGATCTTCTGGACTAAAATTTGACAGGATCATGGCTTCACGCTCCGAAGCCAAGAATGGATTCTTGATATTGCGTTCATTTTGCGCAGAACCGAGAGCCAAAATCACATGTTGACTGTGCTGCAGGGCAATATTAATAGTTTGCATGTGTGCCAGATGAAAAGGCTGAAAGCGGCCAATGAAAACCAGATAATCAAATGTATAGTTCATAAGGGATCAGTTTTTTATGACTCATGAGTTGTGCTGTCCCAATAAATATGCGACATAATCATTCCCATAAAATCAAATTAAGTTTTAAAGCAAGGATAGTACGATGACACTGAGCTGTATTCAACAACCTCATGAGCATTTGAATGCGAATTTAGAACATGGTGTACTCACTTTGGCCATCAATCGCCCGGAAGCGAAAAATGCGCTATATAGCGAGCTTTATTTATGGATTGCGAAAGCCTTGGATGAAGCAGATCAGGCGCCTGAAGTTCGTGTAGTTGTATTGCGTGGTCAGGATGCAGACTTTAGTGCCGGTAATGATATGCAGGATTTTATGAAATCTGCTGCGAAGAAAGGTCAGGCACCCGCTGCTGAAGGCCCGCCGTTTGTTTTACTCAAATCTGCTGCAAAATTTTCCAAGCCTTTGATTGCTGCGGTGCGTGGTGTTGCAATCGGCATTGGCGTGACAATCTTATTGCATTGTGATCTGGTCTATAGTGACAATACTGCCTTGTTCCAGATTCCATTTGTCAGTCTGGGTCTATCGCCTGAAGGCGCTTCAAGCAAGCTGTTGATTCAGCAAGCGGGTTATCATAAAGCGGCCGAATTATTGCTGACTGCGCAAAAATTCAATAGCGAAAAAGCACTCGACGCAGGTCTGGTAAATAGCATTGAAGAAGATGTTTACACCAAAGCAGCAGCACAAGCTACCCAACTCTCTGCCCTGCCATTGGCATCACTGGTGCAATCCAAAGCCTTGATGAAACACAATGTGAATGAAATTGTGGAATGGATTGACCATGAAGCAGAGATTTTCATGCAGCGTGTCGGCTCACCAGAAATGCTGGAAGCGGTTCAAGCCTTTATGCAAAAACGTAAACCTGATTTCACACAATTCAACTAATTTTCAAACTTATGAGTTCAATGAGGTGGTTTAAACTGCCTCAATCTTTTATTTTTCCAAGAATCTGAAGTATGCCAAATCAAAACTCCGAAACCTCTTCCCAAACAACAGATAGCTCAAATCCAGAAAAGAAACGTTATTACGAACCTGCACCCCAAGATATAGATGTCGATAATTTTCGTAAAGTAATTGAAAGCCGACGTTCAGTACGTAAATTTACCAAAAAGCCAATTCCTGTTGAAGTTCTAGATGCCTGTCTGGATCTGGCATTGTTGGCCCCGAATTCGTCGAACTTGCAGCCTTGGACTTTTTATGTGGTACAAAATTCAAGCAAGAAAAAACATCTGGTCAAAGCCTGTATGAGTCAACTGGCAGCCAAAACAGCTTCTGAGCTAATTGTCTGTATCGCACGTACCGACCGTATCGATGAAATGGCGAAACGTAATGTAAATGAATTTCCATTTCCAGAAGCACCGCCCGCGATTAAGAAATACTATAAATATATTCCTTACAACTATAAGACTGGTTATCTGAATGCTTTTGGTAACTTTAAGAAAGTGGCTTTCAAAGTTGCCCGTACATTGGACAAACAAATGCCAGTGTCTGCTTTCAGCCCGGCTGATGCGAAACTCTGGGCGACCAAAACGACGGCGCTCGCTTGTGAAAATCTGGTTTTAGCTTTACGTGCTTATGGTTTTGACAGCTGTATGATGGAAGGTTTTGATGAGCCGATGGTTCGTGAAATTCTGAAATTAAATGATGAACAGTATCCGGTCATGGTAATTGGTGCAGGTGAACGTGCCGAAGATGGAGTATTCTTCCCTCAGTACCGTTTTGATCGTGAGCTTTTTATTCAGAAGATTTAAGCTTCTCATCTTAGAAATTAAATAGCTTAAATCTGGTAGATATCTTGTGACATGGATGTCACATCATTCACTTTTTATTCGCTAAAAACTATATAAGATAAATCTTAAGGGAAATTTCATATTTTTTATTAACGCCCTTTCATAAGTTGTTTTTTACTAAGTTACAAATTTTAGATGCCAGAAATTAAATCTTAAATCGGGTCTTTTCCCATTATTCTGCTCGTGCTCAGTAAATATTTTGAAAGCTTTCACACTACCAAATACATGCACAATTCCGATTCTTCTTCCATTAATTTTTTGATTATAAGTTTTGAGTTCAAGATCCAATTTAGTGATTTCTCTAGTTAAATTTCTTTTTAATCGAGAATTAAGCTGAACTAAAAAGTTTAAAAAAATTTTACACAATCACACAAAATGTCTATTGCGGAATCTAAAAGATAGTTTATTTTTCTTCTATTTTTCATGAAGATAATTTTTATACTTTTAAAGTATAAAAAAATTAAAATATTAAATATCAATATAAAACAATATCTTAATATGCTTTAAAAAGACTTACAAAACTATCTTAAGCTTACTGAATTAAAGTTAAGGCAAAAAGAAAGATGAATTTTCCGAAATAAAAAAATGCTAACCGGAACGAATATTTAAGTATTTCTTAATTGAAAATGGTATTTTTTGTGATAGATCATTTAATCATTAAGATGATTTAATCAGTTCGCATAATAACAATAGATAAATAAAAAAAAATTTGACTGAAATTTTGGCTCTCTAGTTCTTTTATAAAAAGAGGCTCGAAGAAGCAAAAAAGAATTAGAGGGTTCATCTTAAAAAGAAGTTAAATAGGAGGTGAAGACGTACTGAAGATAAGATTCATAACCTTATAATAGGATAGTAAATATTTTGAAATAAAATGCATTTTTTAAACAAATTAAAAAGACCCTAACATATAGAAGAGTTGAGGCCATGACAAAAAAGTACAGTAAATTTTTATCCATTCCTACAGATTTTAATTTAGAAGATTCACCCTATCATTGGATTAGTCAAGTGCATACCCAATATGTGCAAAATGTTGACTATGCCTTAAAGAAATACGGTTTAGACAATTCTCGCAGACGTATTTTGCTGGCATTAAAATTTAAAAATAGAGCGAGTATTTCTGATTTATCTGACATGTTGATTTATAAGATGTCGACCACTACTAAAATCATCTATCGCCTAAAAGATGAGGGATTAGTACATACTTATTCCTGTGAGGATGATGCACGAATTACCCGAGTATTATTAACCGAAAAAGGTCAGCAAATGATTAAAAAGATTAATGATCTTAGCATTGTTGTACTAGAGCAATCTTTCGATGGTTTAACACCGTTGCAAATTGAAAAAATGCTACACAGTCTTAAGCATATTTTCCGCAATCTAGCTCCTTCGCATTAGTTGAATTAAAGGGAAATTAAAGTATATAAAAATTGAGTTAAAATCAGGGGAAATTATATTTTTTAAATTTCAGGAAATAATATTATAATAATTCGCATAAAAGATATCTATTTAAAATAATAGATATCTTTTATAATTAAAAAAAATAATCATCTGTTTAATTAATATTTATATAATAACAACATTTAAAAAATTAATTCAAATCATAAATTATTTTAACTAGATCAAAGCCAATTACGGAACAGCATTAAAATTTAATCTAGATTTAAACCTAGGAGCAAACTAATGAAAATAAAATATCTAGTAATCTGCGTTATCTGCTTATTAACTGGCTGTCAAGCAACGGCACCGCTTATGAAGAATAGTATCACTTTTGTTGTAGGGCCATCCGACTTTGAGCATAACTTTGTTTTTAAAAACAATTAGCCATTGTGTCGTAATTTTTATGATAGCGATGGAAATATGCCTGTAAAAAGAAAAACTAAATATTTAACTACAGATAACACTTGTAAAGTATCTCCTGAAGGTTATGTGCCTGAACAAATTATTATTGAATATGCCCCTTGGTTGACTTATGAAGAGCAAATAAAAAAAGGATATGGTGTTCCTGAAGAACTACGTTATGCTCAAGGAGAAGAGGCAGCAAAAAAAAGACTCGCTATAATGGCAGCGCAACAGGAAGGTGTAGCAAAAATCCCAGCCACAGCATGGAACCGTATTGTACTAACTCCTCCTCAAGAAGTAGAAAAATATAAGTACCAAGTTTCTGAAGGTAAAGGCAACCGTAGTCAAGGTAAAGAGATTCATTACCTCATTTCCCTGAATCCCGATGGTAGCTACGACATAAAAACCAAATTGTATTGGGTCTCAAAATATCAAGAATTCTGGAATTGAATTTCAATTGTAAGCCTATGATAAAGTCCGTTTGATTTCAGAGGTTTCTACTTATATAGATAGCTATATATACCTAACTCAAGCTCATATTGTTCTCAATTTCCGATAATCAATCCAGTTACAATGAAACCCGACGGGTACACGTACCTGTAAATGAATGGTTGCAATCGGCCCTTCAGCCATATGCTGTGCATCCAGAATCACCACTTTGGATGGGCATCCATCTAGAGCATGAACATAAGACATGAGCCAGCCCTCATTTTCAGCTTGCGCCCCTTCCCGTGCGACGAATATCACCTCTCCTGTTACCCAGTTTTCTCCAAAAGAATAGCTTTCTGAATTGCCAGTTTCCACATCATGGCTCAAAAGAGTATTGCTGCTGACATGAAAAGGATCATCAAACTCGCCAAAGGAAATAGTGTAGACATAGCGATAAGGCCGTCCGGTATAAGCTTCATTAATCTGTGGGAATTCCTGTTTCATCTCGGATAATATCGTCCGAGCCACTTTCCCAGTGCCGTGTTCAAAAATGAACCGCTCCAGCCGAATATCCTGATCTTCAATCGGTCCCTGAATCGAACTGACCAACGCTTTGGAGTGCACCACCGCATCCATAACCACATCACCAGAATCCAGCTCATAAGCATTCACGGTATGAAAAATAAAACAGGGATCAATCTCATACCAGCGAATATCTATTGCCTTACCGCCAAAAGGCAATATACCAATGCGTGCCTGCCGTTTTGGATTCCATTGATATGGCAATATTGGACCCTTTAAAGCACTGCGTACAGAAAAGTTCACATTCAGGTCCAGAATCAGCACCTGAGATCTGGTAATGGCACAATCATGAATCATCGGACCATGTTTCACTGGAATGTCGACGTGATGTTTCAATTTTCCTGTGGAATTTATCTGTAGATAAAAAACTTTGTTCTGACTTAAAGCATCATAACAAATCGCATGAATATCGCCCGTTTCAGGATCAACATGCGGATGGGCAGTAAATGGAAAATCCTGATCATCTTCAAACAAATGATGTCGTTTTGACTCCAGTGCAGCATTCAACTCAACTGGATAAGCTCCCGCTTCTACCAGTGCCCAGATTTTTCCGGCAAAGTGGATAACATTGGTATTGACAGCATCCGCGACACCGCGCGTTTTACCTGGAATTTGTGGTCGATGAAGTTTTTTCTGCACACTGGCAGAACCGATATAACTGCTTTTATACCAATGTGCCTCGCCACCCTTCAGTCTGAGCGCATGCAACATACCATCGCCCGTAAACCAGTGATAGTTGCGTGGGTTTTTAACATTAATAGGATTTGGACCAATCCGCATTAATGCGCCATCCAGTTCTGCAGGAATCTGCCCTTCAACCTTTAAATCTGTGGAAAAGTGTTCCTGCCGCTCTGGTGCAAATATACCTTTCAGATAGGGATTATCTGGCGAATATGGAATGCGCTGATGCAGGATTTCTGTACCGTACTGGATAGATTTACTGAGGGTATTCTTAAGCGCACTGCTCAGCGGTTTTGGCCACGGCATTGTTATTTTCCTTATTATATTTTTTCTTTGGATTATTCTGGAAGAAATGATAATAACAAAAGCAGGTCGGCTGGTTTCTGAATCTAGATTAACGGCGCGCTAAGTTAAACGCGCCGCAGCAGAGTATCAATTTTAGACTTTGATATCCAGAAGCTGAATAAATTCAAAGGCTGGCTCTTCATAAGGATGACTTTCTTTCAGCGCCTTGGCCACTTCGACTGCCTTTTCATCCGGCACCAGAATTTCTACCCGCCATTCTTGTACCTGTTCCAGTTTACCCACTTCACCAATATGAGGATCTGCACCTTCCTGCGGCTTAAACTGTCCGGTTCCTAAAACCTGCCAGGCACAATTCGTATACTCACCAATACCGCCCGCTCCTGCTGAAAATACTGCATTCTTGGTGTCTTCCAGATTTTCATCTGGCACGTAGTAAATCAGCTTTAACATATATTCCTTCCTGAAATTCAGATGCTTGTCGTATTGTGAAGGGCTTGGACAATCATCTTCAATGCAGGATTTTGAGAATTCTTGTTAAATGTTGCATATAAACCCAGTTTTGGCAGTGCCTGATCAGTCTGGATGATTTTCACATGATCATTCAAAAAACGCAGTAAATATTCGGGCGCAAAACTAAAGCCCATTCCCATATTGGTCAGATTAATGTGTTGCAAGACATTGGTCACCCACAACAGCTGTTCATGTTCGAACTGATCAATATAAAGCAGTTTATCCAGCTTTTCATAAAATACGGGCGAAGCATTCTGCTCGCACATAATCATATTGTGATTTTTCAGTTCCTGTAATTTCAGGATTCGATCTGTAGGATGTAAATGCTGAGCAGCAACTAGATAAGTTTGCTCGGTTAATAAATGAATATTGTCAAAATCGGGATGATCCAGATGAAAACGGGTAATACATAAATCCAGTTCAGCATTTTTTAGCCGCTGAATCTGTTCCATACAGGTCAGGCTATGCAGATGGATTTTCAAGTCCGGCATGGTTTTTTTAAGCTGTGCCAGAATCTGCGGCATCACTTTGATTTCTGCCACGTTTAGAAAGCCAATATGAATCTGGTTATTTTTCTGCTGTGCAACCTGACGTGCTGCTGCCACCGCCAGCTTGGCATTTTCCAGTGCTTTTTCGGCATAGACCTGAAAAGCCCGTCCTTCATCGGTGAGTTTGACTTTTCTCGATAAACGATCAAACAGGACAATGCCTACTTCCTGTTCCAGATCCTTAATTTGCTGGCTTAACGACGGTTGGGCAGTAAACAGCTTTTCGGCGGCCTTGGTAAAACTTTGTTGCTGCGCCACGTTGATAAAATAGCGTAAATGTCGAAGTTCCATAGGCTGCCCGGTTTCTGATCAGGTCAGCATCTTAAGATTATGACCCACGTATTGCAAATAAGAATAGGTCGATAGTTTATATGAATATCGCTATATCAGCAGATCCTGATTTACTAGAGTGTATAGCTATATAGATGGCTTGTTCTTCACGCATATACATGGAGTCTTGTATGACACAACACTATGACACTGATGTTCTGATCATTGGTACCGGTCCTGCAGGTTCAACATTAGGTCTGGCCTTAGCCAATTATGGCATCAAGGTACAACTGTTTACCCAGTTTAGCTGGCTGGCGAACAGTCCACGTGCGCATATTACCAACCAGCGTGCTATGGAAGTATTACGTGATTTGGGTGTTGAAGAACAGGTTAAAGAGATTGCAACACCATGGGATCAAATGGGTGAAAGCCTGATTACCACCAGTCTGGTCGGCGAAGAAATCGCCCGTTTAAGTGCATGGGGTACAGGTGATGAGCGTCATGGCGATTATATCAAAGGCAGCCCATGTCCTTTAGTTGATTTGATCCAACCCAAAATGGAAGCTTTACTGGTGAAAAATGCCGGTGAACGTGGTGCAATTTATAACTTCAATACTGAATACCTGTCACATGTGCAGGACGAAGATGGCGTGACTGCTACTTTCCTGAACCGCATTACCAATACTGAATTTAGCTTAAGAGCAAAATATCTGGTGGGTATGGATGGTGCTAAATCTCGTGTATTGGAACAGCTCGGCTTGCCACTGGAAGGCGTGATGGCACGTGCCGGTACCGTCTATGTGACCTTTAAAGCTGATCTTTCTCAATACGTTCAACATCGTCCTGCGATTCTGCAATGGATCGTGAATCCTGAAGCTAGCTTTGGCGACCTCGGCATGGGATTGTTACGTGCCATTACGCCATGGCATGAATGGATTATGGGTTGGGGCTTTGACATTTCCAAAGGCGAACCACAAGTGACTGAAGAACAGGTACGTGCTCGCCTGAATGCCTTTGTCGGTGCGAAAGTTGAAGAAGTCGAAATCCAGAAATTGTCGTACTGGTATGTGAACCAGACCTGGGCAACTGAATATTCTAAAGGTCGCGTATTCTGCGGTGGTGATGCGGTACACCGTCATCCACCATCGAGTGGCCTAGGTTCAAATACCTGCATGCAGGATGCCTTTAACCTAGGCTGGAAACTAGCATACGCGGTAAAAGGCTGGGCTGCACCTTCCCTGCTGGATTCCTATACGACTGAGCGTGCACCGGTCGGCAAGCAAATTGTGGCGCGAGCGAATCAATCACGTTTTGATTATAAATACCTGAAAGAAGTCTTTGGTTTTGACAATGGTGTGACTACACAAAAACAAATGCTGGAACGTATTTTTTCGGAAGATGAGCAAGGTGCTGAAATCCGCAAAAAGCTGTTTGAAGCTTTGGAAATTAAAAACTTCGAATTTAATGCACAAGGTGTAGAGCTGGACCAGCGATATAGCTCCAATGCAGTGATTAGCGAATCTGAGCCTGAAAGATTTGAGCGAGATCAACAGCTTTATTTACAGGCAACGACTCGCCCGGGTGCTAAAGTTCCGCATACCCGGCTGATCAATACCAAAGGTCAAAAGCAGTCGACTTTAGATATTACCGGTAAAGGTCGTTTTACCCTGCTCACAGGTTTATCTGGCAAAGGCTGGAAACAGGCTGTTGAAGTACTGAACTTACCTTATCTGAATGTGATTCAGATCGGTTCTCGTGACTACCGTGATGTGTATGGCACTTGGAACAGCAAATCTGAAATCCATGAATCTGGCGCAGTGCTGGTTCGTCCGGATGGTTATGTGGCTTGGCGTTATCAGGACAGTACCAATGAGGCTTTTGATTATGAAAATACGCTAAAAGCAGTACTCAAACAGGTTCAGCTAGTTATTTAATGAATAAGTTTTGAAAAGACCACCTTCGGGTGGTTTTTTATGCTTTTAAAATAATGACATATACTGACTCTCAGCTTTTCTTGAAGCCACTTTGTTCTAAAATTTCTTTCCTAAACTCCCTGATTGATTAAAACTTATTTAATCGCAACGATTCCTTCCAATACCAATGCACATATACAATTGATTTTTTGATAAATTTCACATTAATACAGTGTAATTTACCTCATTCAGGTTCAGTCATACTGTTCTGCCTTGTATAGCTAGGACACATTCATTTTGCTGATCTGTGGTTCAAACTTCTCCCGCACTCAGCCAGCAAGATAATGTTCGTTGTGAAGTAAGCACATGTCATGGCAAATCTCTCCCAGATATTCGACGGCTTTAGGAATGGTCGAAAACTTAACTTCAACTTTTGATCCTCTCATTGATACCGCGAATGCAATGCCAATGACATTCCGGCCTGAAACACTTAAACGCAAAAATTTTATGTTTTCAAATCAAAAGAATGGATGATCTTGATTTGAAAATAAAATCTAAATTCAGGATTTCCCCCAATGTTATTTAATTGGTTAAAACAGTTATTTTCATCACTTTTCAATGGATTTAACCCATCCAAAGCGGACAATCCACAAAATGAAACGGCGCTAGATTTGGGTAATCGTCACTCGATTGATACCACCTCTAAACATGATGAAGTAGGTATTCCTTTTTATCCGAATCTGATTAAACATTTGGAACTAGATCACCAACAACTTCTGAATCTGTACGGCAACATTGGCAATTCTTTAAATCTACAGGAATATCATTTACTGCCTGATCAATTAGCTCAATTTAAACAAGATTTTAAAGCGCATTTAGATGCTGAAAATATCAAGTTTTATGGTTACTTGGAACAAGGCTTAAAAGAACAAAGCCAGGCATTTTTATCTTTACGTCAGTTTAGAAAGGAAATGCGTGTCATTGAGCGGACTGTGATTAAGTTTATAGATCACTGGATGGATTTTGGGGTAAACCGTGCATCTGCTGCTGAATTTAAAGAAGAATATGAAGCGATTGGTTCTGCATTGGTGCAACGTATTGAGCGTGAAGAAAAAGAGCTCTGTACCATGTATAGCCGTGTTTAAGTAAATATAAAAAAGGCTATCCTAGGGTAGTCTTTTTATATCTTTTCTTTTTTCATTTCCCAAGTAGAAAATAAAAAAACTGCCATTGTTCCCGCTAAATTTACTGCAAACTCAGCATGTCTAGGAGAAGGCTTCACATTATTTTTGCCTTGACCATGAGCATCACTGATTTTATTTCTTAATGAGCCTAAACCTTCAACTATCGCACTACAGCCACCTAAGATTTGCTTAAATACCTGCTCTGTATGCTGTGATGGAGACAAGTTTAAATTACTACTGACTAATCTATACAACTGGTTTATATCTGGAGCATTACCGTATTCTACACTTAGCTCATCTAGGATATGTTTGCATGTTGACTCTAAAAGAGTTCTAGACAGAGTAATTGCACCATCTGGATCAGTCGTTCTTCTTTCTAAGGCTTTGTTCCAGATTGTATGGATATAATCTGAATCTATATTTTGAACGACATTCTTTATAATTTGATCAGAAGGGACTTCACTACTAAATTCTAGTTTTTCTAATATGGGTTGAAAGGACTTCCAAATGAAATCCCGTCTTTCAGCATATGTTGCATATTCAAATTTAATAAATTGCCAAAATTGCTGTAGATTCCTACACGTTAGAATGTATTTTGGTAATAAATTTTTAATATCAGCTTCTTTTAATAAATAGAATCTTAAAGTTTCATATTCGCTAGTATTTTCATTACTACCTGTAGCATGAGCTATAAGTAAATTCTGAATAGTTTCTATTTTTATTAATTTTTCCTGATTATCCATCTTATATTTTTCACCCATTTTCAACAAATATATAATTTTAAAAATGAAAAAGCCACCTCTCGGTGGCTTTTTTAAATCTGTTGATCAAGAACCCTGTAGCAAATAACTACCTACCAAGAACAGTACCTGTAGGCCAACAACAAAACCAAATAACCACCAACCTTTCTGACGTAATTCTGTTCTATCCATTATTCTGAGCGTCTTAGCCATGTCATCACCTCATCTTTGAGAATTGATACTGAACCGATCTATTCCATCTTTCTTTTATAGTGCAATAAAGTTGTGCATAAAACATACCATAGCACTTTATATACAATATGAAAGCAAAATCTAAACCAAGTCCGTAGGGAGAAAGAAAATTAAAAAAATTAAAAAACAAAAAGCCACCTAAAGGTGGCAATTGATGAAGCTAGTTTAAACAAAAGCTGAAAGATTTTCCAGTTTTGCCGCTATTCCGGTAATTTTTGCAATAAAAAAGGGCTGCTTGCGCAACCCTTTTTCAAGCTAAAGTGAATTAACCAATAAATTTACGTGCATTACGGAACATACGTAACCAAGCACCGTCTTGATCCCAGTCTTCTGGTTTCCATGAATGCTGGATCGCGCGGAAGTTACGTTCAGGGTGTGGCATCATAATCGTTGCACGGCCATCCTGAGACGTTACACCGGTAATACCTTCTGGTGAACCGTTCGGGTTCAATGGATATTGTTCAGTTGCATTGCCATGGCTATCTACATAACGTAGAACAACCTGATTCGATGCATTCAATGCAGCAAAGTTTTCCGCCGTTGCAACTGCACGACCTTCACCATGCGCCACAGCGATTGGCAGAATCGAACCTTGCATGTCTTGTAACAATACTGAATTCGATTTTTCTACACGAACGTTCACTGCGCGCGCTTCAAATACTTCAGACGTATTGCGATGGAAACGTGGCCAAGCATCCGCACCCGGAATTAATGGGGCCAATTGAGACAACATTTGACAGCCGTTACAGATACCCAGCGAGAAGGTTTCTTGACGGTTAAAGAATTTCTCAAACTGGTCACGTAATTTAGCATTGAACAATACGGATTTCGCCCAGCCGCCGCCAGCGCCCATCACGTCACCATACGAGAAACCACCACACGTCACCAGGCCTTCAAAATCATCTAGGCTGATACGACCTGCCAGCAAGTCACTCATGTGGACGTCAACGGTATTGAAGCCCACTTTATCGAAAGCTGCCGCCATTTCGATATGACCATTCACACCCTGCTCACGCAGAATTGCCATATTTGGACGACGCAAGTTAATGAAAGGTGCTTCAATCACTTCATTCAAGTCGAATGTTGGTTGGGCGATAATACCTTTGTGTGCTTTATCGGTAATTAAGGCAAATTCCTGATCTGCAGTTTGTACGTTGTCACGTAGGCGCTGGATTTGATGAGAAACTTCAGTCCATGCCACTTGCAGATCAGCACGTTCAAGTACCAAACCATTTACAGATAACTGATCAGAATTATTTACAGTACCCACCACTGCAATTGCATCTTTAAGCGTAGATGCTGCAACTTCAGCTTGTAGTGCTTCCCAATCTGCTTTCGAGATTTGCAGCACTGCACCAATTTCTTCAGCGAATAAGCTTGCAGTTGATTGATCTTCTAAAGCCACACCTAGACGTGATGCGAACATCATTTCTGCAACAGTCGCCAATAAACCACCATCACCGATGTCATGATACGCTTTGATTAAGCCACGGTTGTTCCAGTCTTGAACCAATGCGAAAAATGCTTTGAAGTCATCGAAACTGTCGACATCAGGCGTCACTGAACCGATTGCTTTATACACCTGCGCCAGAATCGAACCACCTAGACGGAACTGACCTTTAGACAGATCAATACGAACCAATATAGATTCAATATCTTTCAGTTCAGGAGTCAATGTTTGACGCACATCAGTCACTGGCGCAAATGCAGTGATCACGCCCGACATTGGAGAAGTCACAGACTTGTCTTCACCTTCATCATTCCAGGTGGTACGCATAGACAATGAGTCTTTACCGACAGGAATGGCAATGCCTAAAGCAGGACACATTTCCATACCGATGGCTTTTACGCCTTCGAATAATGCCTGGTCTTCGCCCGGTTGACCGGCAGCCGCCATCCAGTTTGCAGACAATTTGATGTCGCTGATTTTTTCAATCTTCGCAGACATGATGTTCGAGATCGATTCAGCCACAGATAAACGTGCAGAAGCAGCAGGATTCAACAAGGCTACTGGAGGACGTTCACCCATTGCCATTGCTTCACCAGTGTAACCAACAAGGCTTGTTGTAGTCACAGCAGCATCCGCGACAGGAACCTGCCAGCGACCTACCATCTGGTCACGCGCGACCATACCGGTAATCGAACGGTCACCAATACTGATCAGGAATGATTTAGAAGCAACAGTCGGATTTTTAAGAACGCGATAAATCGCATCTTTTAAATCAGTGACTTTAGCTGCATCAAAGTCATCGCCTTTGCGTTCAATCGTTTCGTAGGTACGGCTCATACGTGGTGTACCACCAAGCATCACTTGCATTGGCATATCCACTGGCTTGTTGCCGAACAATGGATCTTCAACGGTTAAATGACGTGCTTCAGTCGCCTCACCCAGTACTGCAAACGGACAACGTTCACGCGCACAGATTGACTCAAATAATTCTAAAGAAGATGGACGAATCGCCAATACATAACGCTCTTGCGCTTCGTTTGACCAGATCTCCATCGGCGACATGCCAGGTTCTAAAGATGGAATCTTACGAAGATCTAGCACTGCACCTAACTCATGATCATTCACCAGTTCAGGCATAGCATTTGATACACCACCCGCGCCTACATCATGCACCGACACAATTGGGTTATGGTCTTCCATGCGCCAGCAAGTATCGATCACTTCTTGACAACGGCGTTCCATTTCCGGGTTTTCACGTTGTACCGAAGCAAAATCTAGGTTTTCGCCCAATTTACCGCTATCTACAGAAGATGCAGCACCACCGCCAAGACCGATCAGCATGGCTGGACCACCGAGTACGATTAACAAATCACCCGGTAAAATCGGATCTTTTTCAACGTGATCTGGACGGATATTTCCGTAACCACCCGCGATCATGATTGGCTTATGGAAACCTTTAACATCGCCATTGACGTTTTGTTCAAAAGTACGGAAGTAACCGTTTAAAGCTGGACGACCAAATTCGTTATTGAATGCAGCACCACCCAATGGGCCTTCAATCATGATTTGTAACGGCGATGCCATACGTGATGGTTTGCCGTAGTTTTCTTCCCAAGGCTGTTCAAAGCCTGGAATATTCAGGTTAGATACCGTAAAGCCGGTTAAACCTGCTTTCGGTTTACCACCACGACCGGTCGCGCCTTCATCACGGATTTCACCGCCTGAACCTGTCGCTGCACCGGCAAATGGCGCAATCGCAGTTGGATGGTTGTGGGTTTCCACTTTCATCAGGATGTGAGCAGCTTGGCTCTTGTATTTATAAACCTGATGGCCGTTGTCTTCTTGAGTTGGATAAAAACGCTGGGTATCTGAACCAACAATCACCGAAGCGTTATCCTTATAAGCCGACAATACATCTGTTGGTGATTCTTTATAGGTGTTCTTGATCATCTGGAACAATGATAATGGCTGAACTTCACCATCAATCGTCCATTCCGAACCGAAAATTTTATGACGGCAATGCTCAGAGTTGGCTTGCGCAAACATCATCAGTTCGATGTCATTCGGATTACGACCCAGCGTGATGAAAGCTTCAGTCAGGTAATCAATTTCATCCATTGATAATGCAAAACCAAACTCGTTGTTGGCTTTTACAAGTGCTTCTTTACCTTCACCCAGAATATCAATCGAGTTCAGTGGTTTTGGCGCAGTTTCCACAAATAATACCGCAGCATCTTCAATCGCATTGAATACGCTTTCGGTCATACGGTCGTGAAGTACTTGCAATGCTTCTTTAGAAAGCTCTTTTACGCCCTTCAAAGTAAATAAAACGCCGCGTTCAAGTCGATGAACCGGCGTATTACAGTTTTTGAAAATGTCTGTCGCTTTAGAGGACCAAGGAGAGATGGTTCCGACGCGCGGTGTGACTAAAATCTGGATTTCATCACTTGCAGCCTGGTGCAATTCAAAAGATTGACCATCGTTGAGAAGCTGTAAAGCTGATTGCTGTTGTTGCTCGCTGAGCGCTTGGTCAAAGAGGTAGACCCATTGACTTTCAATTGATTGAACAGAACTAATTGACGTCAAACGCGATAATAGTTGAGTTTTCTTAAAAGAAGAATGTGCGGGTGCACCGGCAACGATAAACATGCTGATTTTGGCTCCACGGGATGGTCTGAACAACCATGCCACAATGTGACTTGAGAGAGCGCATATTCTACTGTGAAATAAGGAAATCGGCTAGATGCCAAATCAGAAAACTACGTCTGAAATATCCTGGACTTTTAAAATATTTCGTTTATTTTCAGTCAGGAAAATTGAATGTAGTCGCACAGGTTATCACATTTTTTTAAAGAAAAATCAAAACCGCTTCAGAATAATTTTATATGTAAAAATTGTATTATTTTTCAACAACAATCAGTGCAAACTCAAATTCAGGTTTTATTGTCATGACCTGCCAAAACTCCGATTTAGGCCAAAATGAAATACTTGATTACAAGATTTCATGAAGTCGTATTTTTTGAGACTGTTTTTAATTCTTTTGAGTGACTCCTAACTTTGACTTCTAAGATTAGAAAACTGGTTAAAAGTCTTCTGCCGTTCTGCAATACAAGGAACAGTTCTCCGCTCATCTCCTCCATTACAGCACCAGAGGCAAATTACTCTGCCATATAAATGAGTAATTAATAATGAGTGGCATTTTAATTTGACATAATCTTCAGAATAAAAACCGGACATCTATTCTCATCTTCCAAAAGAATAAAAATAAAATTCCTTATTTTGATCCTTTTATTTTTTCATATTTGATGTTTATCTTCTCAGATCATAATTAAGCGGAATTTACTCATCTAAAAGACCAAAAATCATATCCATAAAATTACTCCACCATATCTAATATTTTGAAATTTCATCACTTATTCATTAGTTCTATTATGCGTAAAAAGCACAATATAAATAGCAAAACACCACTCGTATTTATAAGAAAATTCACCAGGAATTATGAGGCTCATATAAAAAAATAATGAAGAAATGATTAATAATAAAATCTTGTTACTTTTTTATTTAATCCTTATTACCATGTTTTATTTAACTTGAAAATTTAAAATAAATATTTGTAATTAATAGAAAAATATCAAAAATTTTCTTTTTTATTCAACTAACAGAGCTACAGACTCACATGTCTATATCAGCTAAGAATCTTACCAAATAGACACTTCATCAGTAAATTTGATGATTTTATGTTAAGCTCTAGCCGAATTGCTGAGGAAATGTCCAAATTCTGGGCCTGGCAATGGTTTTTCCTTTCCGCTGTAGAGATGAATATAAATTCTATATTCGGACACTAACTTTTTGATGTTCTATAGCTTCACTGCTCTGTCTATTTTAGAGCCTTAATCTGTCACCAATGATTTAATTTTCAAAAACAAAAGGTGACCCGCTTAAGGAGTATGTATGTTTCAATTCACTAGTACAGCAACTGTACTATTGATGGTGCTTTTCTATGGCATCACCTTTCTACTATCGTTACGTATTAAACAGAAAAATGAAAATGTCGATGGCTATATGGTCTCGAATGGCTCCATCGGATTTGGAATGTCTGCGGCCAGTATGACCGCCACCTGGATCTGGGCCGCCTCATTTTATGCAGCAGCTTCATCCGGATATACATACGGCGTTTCCGGTGCCCTACACTATGGTTTGTGGGGTGCGCTGATGATTTTATTTATCTATCCCTTTGGCAAGCGCTTTCGTGAACTGGCACCTAATGCACATACTTTGGCAGAAATCATGCATGCTCGGCACGGTAACCAAAGCCAGATGATTCTGGCGGGTTCCAATATTGTGGGTAGCGTGATCAGCCTGATGGTGAACTTTACTGCCGCCGGGGCACTGGTTGAGATTTTATCTCCTTTAAGCTTTATCCATGGCGTGCTGATTACCGGCATCGGTGTGCTGTCCTATACCCTCTGGTCGGGGTTCCGTTCTTCGGTGTTTACCGATTTTGGTCAACTGGTGGCGATGATTGTCGCGGCTGTGATCATTATTCCAACCTTGTTCTTTACCTTAGGCGGACCTTCCCTGTTTCAAAGCGGGATTCATAACCTGCAACCGGAACAGCTGGATTTTTTCTCTAAAACAGCCTTTCTGGAACAAGGCGCGCCGTTTTTTGTTGCCGTATTGGCTTACGCGATTGGTAATCAGACCATTGCCCAGCGCCTGTTTGCAGTCCGTGAAGACCTGATCAAACCGAGTCTTATCACTGCAACCATTGGTTATGCTGCAATTGTCATTGGTCTAGGCATGCTTGGATTACTGGCGCTATTTGCAGGTATTCAGCCCATTGATGGCAACCTGAATAACTTGATTCCACAAATGGCAGCGACTTATCTTTCGCCATTTATGGTCGCGCTGTTATTCATCATGGTGATTGGAGCCCTGTCTTCTACCGCTGACTCGGATCTGTCAGCCCTGTCTGCGATTGTCATGACGGACATTTATGGCAAACAGATTGCGAAAAACCGTCCTGATCCAAAGAAAATGCTATTTATTGGCCGTATGACCATGATCGTTGCCACCATGCTGGGGATTGTGATTGCCACCTTGAAGTTTGACATTTTGTCGATGCTGATTTTTGTGGGTGCGCTTTGGGGTTCTATTGTATTCCCGGTGATTGTCAGCCTGTATTGGGACAAGGTGAATGCCCGGGCCTTTAACTGGTCAGTAGGCCTCGCATTTTTAAGCTTTCTGATAGTACGTTTTGAATGGCTTCCGATCCAGGGATTAATCGCACTTGGCTTTGAACTCGTTGCGACCCTGGGGATTGGTGTGGTGCTGGGACTGATGACCTTTGGTTTCTTCGGCAAGAAAGTGGGTTTGGTCGTTGGCATATTGGCCAGTATTGGCTTCATGCCATGGACCATCGGTTTCCTGCGTGAATACGGCACCTTGTTAAGCTCACTAACAGCGTATGGCAGTAGTGCGCTGGTATGTACTGTGTTGACGCTGGTCTACAGTAAAGAACGATTTGATTTTAAACAAATCAACAAGATGGTGATTGAATTTCACCAGCTATCTGAGAAAAGTAAATAAGGAGATTTCAGATGACAAGTCAATTATTGACTCTATATGTACTTTTTTGGCCTTTGGTGGCAAGCCTAGTCTTGTTCACGATTTGTCTGAATGTCTATAAAGACACACAACAGGCTAAAAAAAATGGCGAAGAGCTAATTTGATTCTTCATCCTAAACAAAAAGCAGACCATTGAGTCTGCTTTTTTATTGTTCATTTGATGATTTCGATTTTTAATCTCAGTCTTTTCCAGCTGACTGAAATAACCATATGCAGCATGACAATTCATGTCGCACTGCCCTAGTGCAGGAGCTAGTTTTTTGGCATGATGCAAATAGTGGATCACTGAATAATGATAAATGACTCAAATGCGTTGGTTAGAACTGCTTTCGACAGTTCGGATTGGTAGTAAAAAGCAGAGCACTGAACTGGCACGAAGCCCGTTTCATAAAGATTATGATCGTATTATTTTTTCGCAAAGCTTCCGGCAGTTAAACCGCAAAACCCAGGTCCATCCACTGACCCAGCATGATGGCATTCATACCCGCTTAACCCATTCGCTGGAAGTTTCCTGTATTGGCCGTTCACTCGGTATGTTGGCTGCCGAGAAAATCAAAGATAATTTACCTGCCTGGATTTCTCCGGCTGATGTCGGTGCCATCATTCAGGCCGCCTGTCTGGCACATGATATCGGTAATCCACCTTTTGGGCATGCCGGTGAATACGCCATTCGGGAATGGTTTGACGATGCATCTCATACCGACTTTTTAAAAGATTTGAGTCCTGAACAGGAAGCCGATGTACGCCAGTTTGAAGGCAATGCCCAAGGCCTGCGCCTGCTGACCAAGATCGATTACCATCCTTATGATGGCGGCATGCGCCTGACCTATGCCACGCTCGGTGCCTATCTTAAATATCCGTGGCTCTCTGAGGCGATTGACCCGACTGGCAACACCCCTGCCAGCCGACGTCCTAAATTTGGTTGTTACCAGTCTGAAAAAGAGATTTTGCAGGAAATTGCTGAACAGCTAGGATTAATCCAGCTTGGTGAATATCATTATTGTCGTCATCCGCTGACCTATCTTCTAGAAGCTGCGGATGATATCTGCTATGCCCTGATTGATCTGGAAGATGGTATTAGCCTGAATATGCTCAGTTACACCGAAGTCGAGCCAGTTTTCCTGAACTTGCTGGGAGAATATGGCACACCTGAAGAAATCAATCTGCCTAATACCACCTGGCAACAAAAAATTGCCGCCTTACGTGGTCGGGTCATGAAACGTCTGGTAGATGAAGTCACCACAGCCTTTGCCCGACATCAGCAGGAAATTCTGATGGGCCAATTGCAAGGCTCATTGTTGGGTTATTGTAGTGCCGACATTGAGATTGGCATTAACCGGGCCAAAGAACTGGCGCGAGACAAGATCTTCGAACATCCGCAAAAAGCCGGTCTGGAAATTATCGCGCATCAAAGTCTGCAAACGATTCTGGATGCCTTTATTCCACTGACCACGCCGCACAAAACTTTAAGCTTTAAAGAGCAGCGTTTAATGGCTATTTTAAAACGCTCGGGTGCGCAGTTTAGCACTGATCATTATGACAACATTATGCAGGTGCTAGATATTGTCTCCAAGTTCTCGGATCATCAGGCTTATAATCTGGCGCAGGAACTGCATGGCAATAAAGCCGGGTTACTCTAACACGAACGAGCGCCTGATGATAATCTCAGCAAAATCACTGCTTTTGAATGATAGAGTTTTGCCTTTATCGAAAATGCTGACTACTATGCCTGTATTAAATTTGAGTATGTATAAAAAATGATTGGATGCCTGATTGGGGAAGTGCTGGCGCTGGAAGCACCGACTGTTTTATTAAATGTGAACGGCGTAGGTTATGAGATTGACACCCCTTTAACCACTTTCTGCCAGTTGCAAAAAGGCCAGAAAATTACCCTGTGGACCCATCTGGCTGTTCGCGAAGATGCCCAGTTACTTTATGGCTTTATCAATGCGCAGGAAAAAACCATTTTCCGTACCTTATTAAAGGTGAACGGCGTTGGCCCGAAAATGGCGCTTGGTATTCTTTCCACTTTAAGTGTGGAAATGCTGATCCATACCGTTGAACATGAAGATATCAACACTCTGGTCAAAGTTCCGGGAGTGGGTAAAAAGACTGCTGAACGCCTGATGATTGAATTGCGTGACCGCTTTAAAGCCATGGTTTCAGGTGCTGTGCCAAGTAATTCAACTGCACCACAGATTCAGTTTATGGGCAATTCAGCCGTGGCTGAAGCGGAAGCTGCATTACAGTCCTTGGGCTATAAGCCTGCTGAAGCACAAAAACTGGTGAATGCCGCCAAAGGCGAATTTACAGAAGCCAGCGATATTATCCGCGCGGCATTAAAGTCGATGAATCGCTAATGATTAACGTCAACCACATATGTTAAGCACTTAGTTTTGCTACACGTTGGACGACATGGATGTCGTCCGTTAGATTGGGATATAGGGACATATCCTCAATCTGACAAAGGGTTTTGTTACTTTTGCCCTGTCAAAAGTAAAATACCGCCTACGCAATGGCCGTTAAAAACAAATCATTATTTGAGGCTGTCCCAACAGCATCAAACAGCTTCAATAAAGAGATGAATTAAATCGATATGCAAGACCGTCTTATCAGTGGTTCTGAAAAACCCGAAGATCATTTTGATCGTGCTATCCGCCCCACCTCACTCGACGACTATATTGGTCAACCAGTAGTCCGTGAACAGATGGAAATCTTTATTGGCGCAGCGCGTGGCCGTGAAGAAGCACTAGATCATACATTGATTTTCGGCCCGCCCGGCTTAGGTAAAACGACGCTGGCGAATATTATTGCCCGCGAAATGGGCGGCAACCTGAAGTCGACCTCAGGTCCGGTACTGGAACGCGCCGGTGATTTGGCTGCCATGCTGACCAACCTTGAAGAAGGTGACGTTTTATTTATTGATGAGATCCATCGTCTGTCACCGGTCATTGAAGAAATTCTTTATCCAGCGATGGAAGACTATCAGCTCGATATCATGATTGGTGAAGGCCCGGCTGCCCGTTCGATTAAACTGGATTTACCGCCATTTACCTTGGTAGCTGCAACTACACGAGCTGGTCTACTCACCTCTCCGCTGCGTGACCGTTTCGGAATCGTACAGCGTTTAGAGTTTTATTCGGTTGAAGATTTAACCCACATTGTCAAACGTTCAGCCAATTTGATGGATGTACCTATGACTGGAGATGGTGCAAAAGAAATTGCCCGTCGCTCACGAGGTACACCGCGTATTGCTAACCGTTTATTGCGTCGAGTTCGTGATTACGCTCAGGTCAAAGGTACCGGTGAGATCAATCAGGATATGGCCCAACGTGCTTTGGACATGCTCAAAGTCGATAAAGATGGTTTAGATACACTCGACCGCCGTTATTTATCAATGTTGCTTGAGCGTTTTGATGGTGGTCCTGCTGGCGTAGAAGCCTTGGCAGCAGCCATGGCAGAAGATTCTGGTACGTTGGAGGATGTCATTGAGCCTTACCTGATTCAGCAAGGTTATGTAATGCGAACTGCACGTGGTCGTATTGCCACCAATATGGCGTATTTGCAGTTTGGGATGGCACCGCCTGAACCGAAAGATAAGTGATTTAAAAAAGCAGCTTAGGCTGCTTTTTACTTAATTAAAGGATTCATCGGAATGTATAATTTCGGTCATAAAAATAAGCAAATCATTTATTTTCTTTGCTAGATCTTCTGTTTTTTCTTTGGTTTCCGCTTTACTTTCAAGAGTGGATAAAATAGAAAGCACTAGACGATTAATAAGCTCTATTTTTTCACTAAATTGATAGTGATTTTTGCTCTTATTATTTAAAATCAAAAACAAATGTAACGAAATCGCGCCAAGCTTATTAAAATCTTCATCCAATTGCTCATTGAAAGTGTCAAAGAATTTATCATAACTATTTTCTACTAAATATGCCCACGATTCATCTTCAATATTAGACAACTTTATAAGTAGAAATTTTAAAGTCAGTTTCACTGTACTAATATATTCAAAGGAAAGCTTCCTAAATTCAGCTCTGTCTGCCTCTTTTCTTTGAAATGATAATTCAAATTTTTTTTGGCTCTCTTGGCTTTTTATCAACTCTTGATTAGTAGTCAAAGTAATTTTCTCGGAACTTTTAATTTGTTCAATTAAAGAATCAAAGGATTGTTTAGTTAAATCAAAACTTTTCCGTCCATACCAATAAGCTAGCCAAGTCGCTAAACTTCCTAAAATTAAAGCGATAATTACGGATAAAGCGAAAGATGATATTGCTGTTGTATCTGTCGAATGAGTGAGATTAAGTTCCATTTTCTTATTTGGATTTTCGACCATACTTGTAGTTTGTACTAAAGGTTGTTGTGGCACTGTCCACGGAAGCTGAATCATCACTTCATTATTATTCTGCTCTGCCACACCCACCCCTTTTAACTTAAATGAATTTTTATTATCAACATTCTAAACATTTTCAAAGTATCACAAAAGAAAAAGCCAACTGACCATGCCTGAATCAGTTGGCAAAAGCACAAAATAAAAAACTAAATAAAAAAAATTACTTCTCTTCTTTCTTAAACTCCTTAAAATCCGCTTTACGAATCATGGCATGAATACCTTTGGTTCGATCGACCACTTGTGACACTTCAAAGTCAGTCGCAGCACTTAAGTAGGCATAGGCAATTTCTTCAGAAATGCCATATTCATTGACCAGAAAACGGATCGCTTCACGGGTGGATTTACGCATGGCTTCATCTAAGTCTTCATCCAGACCCGGCGTAATCCAGAATTCAGCATTTTCAGCCAGCGGCTGTTTAATCTCTGCACCTGGAATTTTATCCTTGCCAGATTTAAGTAAAGTGAATTTTAAAGTTGCCCGTGCCGAACCTTCTAACGCAGTTAAAGCCACCTCGCCATCGCCTTGTACAAAGTGACTATCACCTGTATAGAACAAAGCACCTGGCACCTGTACAGGATAATAAGCCGTTGCGCCTGCACCTAATTCATTGATGTCGATATTCCCGCCATAAAATGATGGTGGCACAGAATGCACAGGCTCGCTGGTATTTGGTGCAACGCCCATCGTGCCCATAAACGGATTCAACGGGAAACGAATTGCTTTACCAGATTCAGTTTTTAAAACGCCTTCCCATACATCATCAGCATTTTTCTCAATTGGGGTAAAAATGGACACGTTGCCATAAGCATCAGGATTGGCTGGAGATGCATGCTCATGTTTCTGACGTTTCGGGAATTCGGGTAAGGTGCCTTTGCCATGACGGTTTGAAATCACGCCATAAGGCACACGCGGTTCAACTTTTAAAATCTCCACCTTTAGAATATCGCCCGGCATTGCCCCTTCTACATAGACAGGCCCGGTAATAATGTGTGGTCCATCTTTATGGAAATCATGTTTCAATTTGGAATTCGTGATCAGCTTGGCTTCATCCAATACATGCTCAGGCTTGACGCCTTTTGATGTGAAATATTTCTCTGCATTGCGGCCCTGATCTTCTAGCAGCCCTTCATGTGAAACCGTATCGAAAGTAACTGTGCTACCTGAAGGGACAGTTAAAACAGGTTTTGCATCTTTATTTGGCAGATAACCCCACGTAATGGTATTCAAGGTACTCGGCACATAATAATGACCTTTATATTCACCACTTTTGAGTAATGTCGGTTTATTTTCCAGCTGTTTCAGTATTTTAAAGTCTTCAGCCCATATGCTTGTCGAAATAAAACTTAAGCTTGAAGCCACTGCCAGAGATAAAGCCAAAGGTTTTAACATGCGTTCAATTTCCGTCATAAAAATATTACGGAAGAATGAATGCAATCTAAGTGCCAAAATAAGTTTAAGAGGTTTAAAAAATCTTCACTTCATCCGAGTTGTTGATATAGATGTGATCGTTTTTATCCCTTTTCAGCCTGAAATTTTTATGATTTTCATACCTTATAAATATAAACAATCAATTTAGATACATATTTTTACAATGTAAAAGAACAAATAAAGCTCTTTGAGAACAGATATTAACACCCAGAATACCTTTAAGGTATCAAAAAATACTTAGAGAGTTTTGGTCAAAATTAGATCAGTATGCCATCCTAAAGAATCTCTTTAACCATTTCAAATTCTTAAGGTTCTCCCGAAGTATGAACATGTATAAGCAGATATCCCTTTGTCTCTCTCTTCTTTTATGTAGCCAGCTCAGCCTGGCCGACTGGATTGATGATTCTGTACAAGCTGCTGAAGCACACACTATCAAATTACGCCAGCATATCCACCAACATCCTGAACTGGGCAACATGGAATTCAAAACCTCGGAGCTGGTCCAAAAAGAATTAAAATCCTATGGCATTGAAGTACGTAAAGGCTATGCCAAAACTGGTGTAATCGGTGTATTAAAAGGTGCAAAACCCGGCCCTGTGATGGCCTTACGCGCAGATATGGATGCATTGCCAATTAAAGAAACTGCGCCCGTGCCTTTCGCCAGCAAGCAAAAAGCCCTTTATCAAGGCAAAGAATCTTATGTGATGCATGCCTGTGGACATGACGCACATACCGCCATGTTATTGGGTGCAGCCAAAGTTCTGGCCGCCAATAAAGATAAAATTGCGGGGACAGTGGTATTCGTATTCCAGCCGGCTGAAGAAGGCGGTGCAGATATCGATAACTTCACTCATGGCGATCAGATTGGCTCACGCAAAATGATTGCCGACGGTGCCTTGAACAATCCAAAACCTGAAGTGATTTTCGGGATGCATGTCATGGCAGGCATGCCAAGTGGCAATATCTTCTACAAAGATGGTGCGATTTTGAATAGTGCCGATCATTTACGTATTCAGGTGAATGGCAGTCAGGTACATGGCTCCATGCCTTGGGCAGGTAAAGACCCGATTTATGCCTCTGCCCAGATGGTGACCAATTTACAAAGCCTGATCAGCCGTAAAGCCGACCTGACCAAAGGGATGGGTGTGGTCAGTATTGGCAGTATTCAGGGCGGCACTACCGGTAACGTCATTCCAGATCAGGTCAATATGGTCGGGACTATTCGTTCCAATAGTGAAGATGTACGTCAGGGCATTTTAAAAGACTTGCCGAAAATGCTGGAACACAATGCCGCAGCCAATGACGTTAAGGTGAAAGTCGAAATTGCACCTTATGCACCAGTGACCACCAATGATAAAACCTTGACTGAATTGATGCGCCCAACCTTGGCGAGCGTGCATGATGAAGATAAATTGCATGTTTTAGACAACAATGCCAGCGCCAGTGAAGATTTTGCTTATTATGGCCAGCTCATGCCATCGCTCTTCGTTTTTGTTGGTGCCACACCAGCAGATCAGGATCCGGCAAAAGCCGCACCGAATCACAACCCGAATTTCATTGTCGATGATGCGACCTTGAAAACCGGTGTCGAAAGCCATGTCCGTTTTATTCTGGACTATCCAAAAGTAGCTGAGCAGGTTCAGGCCAACTGGAAACAGAAAAATAAAGGCTAATCTTCTATTACTAAAAATGCGCGGCTCCAAGGACTCGCGCATTTTAGTATCTGCTGCTGTTTTATAAATGAGCTGTTAAGCGCTTAGTACTTCATCTTAGTGACTTCTCTCCAGATTTGACACCTTGTGCCATTGGTCTCAAGACTCACAATGCTAAACTTTGAACCGCTAAATTGCTTGACTGTTGGCAGGAATCCGGCAAACTCTAATCCCTTTCCTGCATCTAAAAACAAGCAAAAATTTCGAAAATCTGCATGGAACAAAACTATGGCGAATCACTTTGAATTCAATATCCGCGTTTATATTGAAGATACTGATGCGGGTGGCATTGTCTATCACGCCAATCATATTCGCTATATGGAACGTACCCGTACCGAATGGTTACGTGCCGCTGGAGTGAGCCATTACTGGCATCAGACAGACTACAATTTTGTGGTGCATAAAATTAATGTCAAATACATGCGTCCGATCCTGATGGATGATTTAATTACTGTTACGGCACGTGTCATTTCATGTAAAGCTTCATCATTTGTATTGCAACAAAATATTTATCGTGGTGAAATCATGCTTGCATCAGGTGAGGTTGAGTTGGCATGTATCAGTGCAGAGATGCGACCACGTCGACTCCCGGATGAAATCCGCGAACTAATTCAAAAAGAATTGGAACAAGACTAAAAAAATTTATTGGCACACGTAACAACTATGGCGACTCAGTTAGAATCATCTCTTCAAGTTTCAGATCTTATTTTACAAGCAAGCCCTGTCGTACAACTGGTGATGCTTTCTCTCCTGTTAGCCTCAATATATAGCTGGTATCTGATTGCCAGGCTCTATATGAGTTATAAAAAAGCCCAGGCCGATGATGAACATTTCCAGAAAATCTTCTGGTCTGGTGCTGAGCTGAATACCCTGTATAACAATGCACAACTCAATTCCAAACGCACTGGCCTTGAAGATATTTTCTATCAGGGTCTGGGCGAGTTCCTGAAACTGAAAAAACGCCATGCGCCAACTGCCCAGTCGATTGAAGGAACAGAGCGTATTCTGCGTGTCGGTTTAAGCCGTGACCAAGGTCATCTGGAACAAGGTCTGGGTGCATTAGCAAGTATTGGCTCGGTTGCGCCTTATGTCGGTCTGTTCGGTACAGTCTGGGGCATCATGAACGCCTTTATTGGCCTGGCAGATGTTGATCAGGTGACACTGGCGACGGTCGCACCCGGTATTGCAGAAGCACTAATTGCAACAGCGATCGGTCTGTTTGCAGCTATTCCAGCAGTATTGGCCTTTAACCACTTCACGGCCAAAGGTGAAACGGTCTACTCTGACCGTGCACTGTTTGCTGAAGAAATGGTGGCGCTATTGCAACGTCAGTCTGTGGGCGTAACTCAGGACAAAGACTAATGGCGATTCAAGGTTCAGGACGCTTTCAGCGTATTAAAAAGCCACTGAAAAGTGACATGAATGTCGTACCATATATCGATGTCATGCTGGTACTTCTGGTGATCTTTATGGTCACCGCTCCGATGATTACCAGTGGCATCAAGGTTGACTTGCCTCAGGCCAACGGATTACCGATCGAATCCAAGGATGCCCCGACCATTGTCACACTGAAAGAAGATGGTTCATATTATCTAGAATATAAAAATCAGGCGACTGGTCCGGTCACACTGGAAGAATTGACGCGTACTCTGGTTGATGCCCAAACCCAGGCACAAAATGAAAACAAGGTGCTCAATGTCGTGATCAATGGCCATAATACCCGTCCATATGGCGATGTCATGGCCTTGATGTCCAGCCTGCAGGATGCTGGCCTTTCTCAAGTCGGTTTACTGACCAAACCCCTAGAATAAAGTATGAAAAATTATCAGAAACCGCCCTTTCAAAAAAAAGCAATTGCGATTGGATTTACGCTCGGCATCCATGCAGTGGCTTTGGTGGGCTTACTTTATCTGGGCATGAGTAAACCCCCTGAACCGCCAAAACAGATCAAAACCGTTCTGATCAAGCCAGAAGACCTTAAACCGGTGACTCGCGAAGAAACCGAATTTGAGGAAACTGCACATGAAAACGTCGCAGAAGAAATTACCCAAACTGCTGAACCCAGTATAGAACCGGCTCCTGTCATTCCAACTGCTGCCCCTGCTGTACCTGTGACTCCACCTCCGCCAAAAGTCGATACACAAAAAGCGCAGCAGGAGCTAAAAGCGGCAGAGGCAGCACAAGCCAAGGCTGCGCAGCAAGCAGCGGAAGCAGCAAAACGTGCCCAAGCCGCTGAACAGGCCAAACAGGCAGCAGCCAAAGCTAAAGCCGATGCAGCGCAAAAATCCAAGGCGGAAGCCGAAGCTGCACGCCAAGCTGAACTGAATGCACAACGCAAAGCCGATGCTGCTCAAAAAGCCAAACTGGAAGCACAGAAAAAAGCTGACTTAGCTGCCAAGCAAAAAGCGGATGCTGCAACAAAAGCCAAAGCAGAGGCTGATGCCAAACTTAAGGCTGAAGCTGCTGCTAAAGCAAAGGCAGATGCGGCAGCAAAAGCCAATAATGATGCAGCGGCGAAACGTAAAGCAGATGCGGATGCGAAAGCTAAAGCCGATGCAGCGGCTAAAGCCAAAGCAGACGCGGCAGCTAAGGCTAAAAATGATGCAGCGGCAAAACGCAAAGCGGACACTGATGCGAAAGCCAAAGCGGATGCGGCTGCTAAAGCAAAAGCCGACGCTGATGCCAAACGCAAGGCAGATGCCGACGCTAAGGTAAAAGCGGATGCAGACGCCAAGCGCAAAGCAGATGCCGAAGCAAAAGCCAGAGCTGATGCAGAGGCCAAAGCTTCAGCCGCTAAACAGGCTGCTGAAGAAGCTGCACAGAAAAAAGTGGAATCAAAACGGATTGCATCCACTGCGAAGCGCGATTTTGAAAATAAGATCAAACGCGCCTGGGATATACCAGTCGGATCATCAGGCCAGCGTGCCACTGCACGTGTAACCCTGAATGATAATGGCGGTGTGGTCTCGGTCATTGTGAATTCAAGTGATTCAGACATGAAAGCCAGTGTAGAAGCTGCAGTCCGTGCTGCCGCACCTTATCCAATGCCATCCGATCCAGATGCACGCAGAGAAGCACGAAGCTTTACTTCAACCTTTACTGCGCAATAAAAAACGGAGCCATCACATAAATAATGTTGTGATGGCTTTTATTTTTTAAGCTAAACTTCACTTTAAATTGATTAAATAATATTCACTTTTCACAGTGTCATAACAGTTTGGTCATAAATTCATGGTTTTATTCTATTAAATCCATGCGATGATGTAGCCCAAGCACCTATACAATAAATCCGTTGATTTGAGTAAATAACGAATGATGGAAAAGACTCGCAAACATCTACTCTGCCTCGCAATCATTAGCGCTTTAAGCCCTGTATTGGCAACCCAGTCCTATGCCCAATTGCATCTGGAAATTACCAAGGCACCTGAGGCAGCACCTAAAATTGCCGTTGTACCTTTCAGTCAGGATCAGAGCATTTATCCTATTGTGGAAAATGACCTGAATCGTTCTGGCCGCTTTACCAGTGCTTCAAAAAACCTGCCTGCAACAGCGACATTGAATAATCCGAATGCAGAAGCTTGGGCATCAGCTGGTGTTCCCTATGTAGTCACCGGCTCATCCAAGACCACAGCCGATGGTTCTTTTGAAATCCAGTATCAGCTCTATGATGTCGAAAAAAAACAATATCTATTAAATGAATTGCTGACTGTTCCAGCCTCACGCACCCGTCAGGCAGCGCATATGATCAGTGATGCCATCTATCAGGCATTGACCGGTATTCCGGGTGACTTTAGCGGACGTATTGCCTATGTGCTGCGTAATCCTGCTACGCCGGAACAACGTTATACCTTGCAAATTGCCGATACCGATGGCGAACAGCCAAAGACCATTTTGACCTCGCGTGATCCAATCCTTTCTCCGGCATGGACACCAGATGCCAAAAAAATCGCTTATGTGTCCTTTGAAACCAAACGCCCGGCGATTTATGTACAGGATCTGGCAACAGGTCAACGTGAAAAACTAGCCAGCTTCCGCGGTTTGAATGGCGCGCCGAGCTTCTCTCCAGATGGCAAGAGCATGCTGTTTACTGCTTCTATGCACGGCAATCCGGAAATCTACCAGATGAATCTGGAAACGCGTCAGCTACAACGTATGACCAATGACAGTGCCATTGATACTGAAGCACGTTATTCACCAGATGGAAAATCTTTTATTTTCACTTCTGACCGTGGGGGTTCTCCACAAATTTACCGCCATGATCTTGAATCAAGTAGCAATAAACGCCTGACCTTCCGTGGTGCATTCAACGCACGCGGCACGCTGAGCACAGATGGTAAAAAACTTGCATTAGTTCATCGCCCAAGCGGCAGTAACTATCGAGTTGCGGTTCAGGACATGACCTCTGGTGTGAACAACATTTTGACACCAACAACGCTGGACGAATCGCCAAGCTTCTCGCCAAATGGCCAGATGGTGGTCTATGCCACCCGTGAAGGTGCACGCGGACTCTTGTCGATCATGTCGCTGGATGGCCGCTTCCGTATGAATTTGCCAAGTGAAACGGGCGAAGTCCGTGAACCGGCTTGGGCACCAAAATAAGATTTTTATATTGATAAACCCTTTACCCCATAATCAAACTTCATGGAGATGAAGATGAACAAAGTAAAATTATTTGCCTTGCCACTTTTAGCAGCAGCTGTTGTCATGACAGGTTGTGCGAGCCGTAAGCCTGCCGCTGAAGTTCAAACGGGCGGTTTAGATACGACCGGTACAACAACTGTGAATACTCAAGGCCTGAGTGAAGATGCAGCACTGAATGCACAAAACATGGCAGGCGCTTCTGCAAAAGGCGTTACTGCAGAAAATAAAGCATTTTTGGCAAAACGCGTAGTGCATTTTGACTATGACAGTACTGAACTCAGCAATGAAGATTTAAATACGCTGCAAGCCCATGCGCAGTTCCTGATGGCCAATGCCAATTCACGTGTAGCCTTAACTGGTCATACAGATGAACGCGGTACACGCGAATACAACATGGCACTTGGCGAACGTCGTGCTAAAGCAGTTGAAAGTTTCCTGACCACATCAGGGGTCAATGCAGGTCAGCTGGAAGCTGTCAGCTATGGTAAAGAAATGCCGATTAACCCGGGCCATGATGAAAACGCGTGGAAAGAAAACCGCCGTGTAGAAATTAATTATGAAGCGGTACCACCATTGTTGAAATAATTTTCATTCATGATGGTTTCATCAAATAAAAAGCACTCAATCATGAGTGCTTTTTATTGGCTTCAATGAAAGAATCGGTCTACTTGGGAAGCTTATCTTGTTCAGCCGGATGCATCGATTCGATCAGGTCATGTTTATTGAATTGTTTGTACTCTGGTTTTGCTTCATAATCCCGCCAGGCTTCTTTCATCTTGTCTTCAGAGATATCATCTAAAGTAATGCCTTCGCTTGGCGTTGGAGTCGCATCAAACTTCAATGTTGTCATATCTGTGCTCCTATTCTCAATTTTCCTTTGTCTTCAACATAGCACTTTCCGCAGGAGTTGCAAGGGCAAAATCGATACAAATAATCCAGTTTAATTTTTCTTTTAGTACGTTCTCATCTAAAATATAGCCGCATATCGTTTTGATCATTTTTTCCCGATTTAAGTTTTGGAGTTTCCCCTATGTCATACCGCACTTTATCCCAGTTTTTACAACAACAAAGCGGGAATCTCACACCTGAACTTGCACAAGTTATTGAAACGATTGCAAACACTTGCAAAGACATTGATCAATTACTGCAAAAAGGTGCTTTAGCGGGTGTATTGGGAAGTGCACAGCATGAAAACGTTCAAGGCGAAGAGCAAAAGAAGCTGGATGTCATTTCTAATGACTATTTGATTGATGCCTTGCAGCAACATCCAAATGTGGGTGGTTTGGCCTCAGAAGAACTGGATGAATTCACCCCTGCACAAGAAAATGGTCAATTTCTGGTATTGTTCGATCCATTAGACGGTTCAAGCAATATCGACATCAATATGTGTGTTGGTACTATTTTCTCGATTCTTCCTGCGAAGAATGCTGTGACTCAGGCAGAAGACTTTATGCAAGCCGGTGTTCATCAGGTAGCTGCAGGTTATGTGCTTTATGGCCCGTCAACCATGTTGGCATTGACGGTCGGCGCAGGCGTGGTGTTCTTTACCTATGACCCTGAGACTCAAGAATTCCTGCTGACTTCTGAAGCAATTCAGGTAGCTGCAGATACTAAAGAATATGCGATCAATGCGTCGAATCAACGTCATTGGGAAGCACCAGTACAGCGTTATATCGATGAATTGTTAGCAGGCAAAACCGGTCCGCGTGAAAAAGACTTCAATATGCGTTGGGTTGCTTGTATGGTGGGCGACATTCACCGTATTCTTTGCCGTAGCGGTATCTTCATGTATCCATATGACCTTAAAGATCCGGCTAAAGCTGGCCGTCTGCGTTTAATGTATGAAGCTAACCCAATGAGCATGCTCATGGAACAGGCTGACGGTGCATCAACTACAGGTCGTGTGCGTATTCTTGAGATCGAACCGACAGATCTACATCAACGTGTGCCAGTGATCATTGGTTCTAAAAACGAAGTTGATCTTGTGACCAGCTACCACAACTAATTTTTATAGCGGTAGTCGATATTGAATCGGCTGCCGTGGATTATATCTCCCATGCCAACTTTTTTTCTTGATTCAAAAGACAATCCAAAGATTAAACACTTACGTGGTTTAATCGAACAAAATACTTATCGTAAAAAACAAGGTCAAACGGTTTTAGAAGGCACGCATCTGTCTCTTGCCTGGCTACATGAAAACCGTAAAATTGATTCTATTTTCACTACTGAACATGCACTTTCACATCCTGATTTCGAGAAAATTCTCGCAAAATACACAGGTATGGTCTTTGTTCTAAGCGAGTCTTTATACAAAGATTTAAGCACCTTAGGAACATCTTTAGCCTGTTTAGCTGTGGTGACTTTACCAACAGCAAATTATGCATTGGATTTTAAAGCAGACACTTTGATTCTGGAAAATGTACAGGATCCGGGTAATGTAGGCACCCTGCTTCGCTCTGCTGCTGCTGCCGGTATTGAACAAATTGTGTGTACCAAAGGTTCTGCATCGCTCTGGTCTCCACGCGTATTACGTGCCGGTATGGGTGCACATTTCACACTGCAAACCTTTGAAAATATTTCGCTTGAACAAATTCTTGAGCAATTTCAAATCCCTGTTTATGTAACCAGCTCACACCGTGCTGAAAGCCTATATTCAAAAGACTTACGTAAATCTTGCGTGTGGATTCTGGGCAATGAAGGCCAAGGCGTGTCTGATTATGCGATGCAACATGCTGAAGCCGTGAGCATTCCGCAACCTGGGGGTCAGGAATCACTGAATGTCGCCATTGCGGGTTCGATCTGTTTTTTTGAAATGGTACGTCAACGTATCTAATTAGGGATTTAGGTTACAGTGTTTTAATACGACCCTGCCCGTGTATAAAATAGATTAAACTACAAAAATAATAAACTTAATTGTCAACCAAACCAGGATTCCCAACGTTATATGATTATGAACTTGGGAATAATGGTGGGTGTCCAATGACAGGATTTTCCATCTCTATGGATTTAGCACCAAAACAGTTGCAAACACACGATGTAAGTATTCTGAAGAGTACGGCTGAAGCACGTCTGAAGAATTTCATGCAGGATGTGACTGGGCGTGCTTTGGTGATGATGGAAAGTGCGACTCAAGGTCATCATGGTATTGCCATGGATCTGGTTCAGGAAGCTTTCATTTCCTTACACAAATCCTATGCAGAAAAAAGCACTGAAGAATGGTATCCCCTGTTTTATACCATTCTCAACAATAAGTTACAGGACTGGCGCCGTAAAGAGTCACGGCGTGGTCAAATGTTTTCATTTTTCAAAAAAGTCAGTCTTGATGACGACGAAATTGAATTTGATGATGTCGTCGATGAATCAACACCAACGCCGCTGGACTTTCTCGATCAGGCAGTCACTGCTGAAGAAATCCAGGAAGCGATTGCAAAATTGCCTGTGCGTCAGCAGCAGGCATTTATGCTCAGAGCTTGGGAAGGATTTGATACGCATACCACCGCACAAATTATGAACTGCACAGAAGGCAGTGTAAAAACCCATTATCACCGTGCTATCCAAGGCTTACGCGCCTCTTTAGCACATTTAAATCCATATCTGGGAGGGTCATCCGAATGAATCAAGATGATTTCTTAAAACAAGTAACTTCCAAACTTGATGGACTGGCACAACAACATAAAGACAAACCTGTTGTCATGCACCATGTTCTTGAAGAAATTCAGGATTCAAAACACTCACGCTTTGCATTTCTAAAAATGTCAGGTTTTGCTTTGGCAGCTGCGATTGCAGGCGTTGTGGTATTACCAAATCTTTCGGACCATAACGAACCACAAACTCAAATGGTGTCAGTCCCAAAACTGTCTCCGCAAATGCTTGAAGATTTAGAAATGTTAATGGTTTTAGGTGAGGACAAAGTTCCACATGGCAGCTAAAAAATTGGCGATTGCTTTTTGTGCATTCAGTTTTCTGCAAACCAGCTTTGCAGGATTTGAACGTTTTTGGCTATTTTCCAAAGATGCGAACACCCAAGTAACTGATACTTGGGATAGTCTTTCTGATTCTGAACAATTGGCACTGATTAAACGTTACCAATCTCTAAAAGAAATCCCCGAACAACAACGTGTCAGCTTGCAGCAGCGCATGGACTGGTTTACCCAACTCCCTGATGCGGAAAAACAGAGAATGCGTGAGACTTGGCAAATGATGAGCAGTCAGGAACGCAAAGAACTGGGCGCACGTATGCAAAAAGCGTCTCCTGAGCAACGCCTTGCCATTCGCGAAGAATACATTCTCAAATATCAGCAAGTGACTCAGCAGCCTAACTTGCATTAAACACTTAATATAAAAAAGCCTCCATATGGAGGCTTTTTTGATGTTTCAATCATATTTTATTTTCTTAAGCGTCGATAACCTGCAAGCCCTAATAATCCTAGTAGCCCCCACATTCCAATTGCCCCACCACCACTTGAGGACGTATTCGTATTTTTAACTGTATTACGTAACAAGATTGTCGCTTTTTCTGACATTTTTTCATCAGCATCAAAAATCGCATAATCCATGCTGTAATTTGCCTGGCTTAAATTATTTTTTACAGTAAATGTCAGCTGTCCACCATAACAGGTCTGATTTTGATAGGTATCAGGACATGCTCCTTGTCGCTCTGCCTTCAGTGAAACTCCCGCAGGCAGCTTAACAATATGAATCGGGATCTCTTTTCCATCTTTATCTTGATAAAAAGCCGACTTTCCTGATGGTAGAGGCCCATCCCCATCATCACTATCATTTTCAAGCGGATTTACCATCACTGTAAGATTATTCTCTGGACTAAGCCGATATTCATCATCTTTTGCAATTGGTGCAATGTTGTTAAAAGCTGCTCTTAAGAGGCCAGCACTGCTTACACCTGTAGCCTGGTCTTTAAGTGTATAACTACAGAACTCCATATCAACCGAACTGGTCTGCTTACCATCAGTGCGATACATCATGATCCGGTTTAAATCAGGTTTCCACTCACATTTAAGATTTGGATCATTGGGATTTCCTTCCACAGTGGTCGAATTACCAGTACCAATTAACTTACCAACACCTAAAGTTTTTACACTGACCTCATAATTTTCTGAATTTAAGGCTTTAATTTGAATCTTATCATTGGTTAGAGTTTCTTGAGGCATAGCCAAGATAAAAGGATTAATATAGATTGCACGATATTTCTGATATTGCTTGGTATATTTAAGCAAATCCTGATAACTTTTCAATTCTTCCTTTAAACCAGGAAGCTCATTTTCTGGAGTATTTTTATCAGCAATGATTTCTTCGAGATCATCTATATTCTCCTGATAAAAGTCATTGAGTTCTACCAAACTCTTATTTTGCAAGTCCGTAATATCGGCTGCAGTCAAACGTCGGATTTCAACTGAGCCGATCTCGCAAGTATTTTTTGCACTTGGATCAAATGTTAATGTGGATCCAATCACACGATCAATACCACGCTGGTCTTGTTCAATACAGCCACTCACTCCGATATCTACCAAATCCGTTGCGGTCTGATTATCACGCGGGTAATACAGCCCTAAATAGCGATTATCAATAGCAGGCTCAATATAATTTGTTAATAAACTGCTGATTATATTGTTAGAGACATCAAGATTATTTGAAGTAGTATCTTCGTCTAATTCTGGCAATACGCAACGTGATGACCCAGTCGTTTGAATTGCATTTCGAATTGTAGAAAATTCAACACGTTGTGCCTTGGTCGGATTTCCCTGATTTAAGGCATATTCACAAGACAGGCCTTGGTTAAAGGCTAAAATATTGAAATTAAAATACCTAAAACCGGTATTGTCATAAAATAAAGTAGATTGGGCTGTATTTTCAACAATAGTATTACTTAATGCAGTTAAACTGGAGAATTTACTGAGCGGACGATTAACTTCATTCGTCATACGCACAATATGTCCTGTGGTACTTGCAGTATTCTTCGCAATAGTAGAGTTAACAATTTCTACTGTGGCATAGCCACAAAAATCAATAATACTGTTAGTAGTGTCTGAACCGTTTTTAACAATACTACTGGAATTAATTTTCACATTGGTTTGAGTTGTCCCTAAATTTCCCTGACAGTCCATTGCCAAAACACTACCATATGAACTCGCCTGATTTTTTTGAATCAAAGAATCCTGAATGACAATATTCCTTTCCGTATTCATTGCTACACTATAAATCGCCCCACCTTCTGCAGCAGCTCGGGAATTTACTATTTCACTGGTATTAATACTTAAAGGCCCGGCTACATAAAAAGTACCGCCATTCCCTTTATCCAAGGTATTTATTGCTGCATAACCATCCTTTAAGATCAGATGATGAATTTCCAGACTGGATTGACTGGCCATGCTATTAAATAATCTGGTTTTCCCCTGACCCGAAATAGTACTTTTTAAAGCCTCCCGGGTTGGATATAACAGCGTAATCGGACTACGACTAGCATAGTTAAGCGGAGTTTTCCCATAAATTTTGAGCGCTGACTCTACGATCAGCTCTTTATCTAATTTGTACTCGCCTGCTTCAAGCTGAATCACATCTGCAGCTGAACCATCCAATCGAAGCGTACGTCCTACATTACATCCGCCATAAGATTTATCCAGTTTTGCAGTTTTAATGGCTTCTCGCAAAGAACAGGCATTATTATTCTCGCCATCTTCATCAGCAAAAGTAGTTACATATATCGTTTTATCTTCGGCTGCCATCAAACTCATGGCAGATAAAATCATGGCCGCAAGCAGTCCTTTTTTATAATTTTTCATGATTTTTCCTTAATCTTTTAATCCACGGCGTAAACCTATTAATCCGAGTAAAATCAGTAGCCCACCACCACCCCATGAGCCGCCTGAAGTTTTGACTGCTTTGTCTTCCATTTCATTTTTTGGCTCCTGAACAATTTGAGTAGTAATAGTCAAATAAGGTTTACTTTTATTAAACCGTGTCGATGAGGTCACCACTTGTAGTTCGAAAATATCTGCTCCATGCCAGGTAGAATCCGGGGTATAAACGACATTGCCATGAATATCGATGATTGTTTTACCCTTGGAAGCTGTTTTGGTTTGTACCACTTTCAAACAGCCATCTTGCCAAGGCTCCCCCGTCGGATTCTGACCAACAATGGCATTACACTGTTCTTTTGGAATTAAATCACTATCTCCCAGATAAGATTCAATTGAAAACTTGGCAATTTCACCCTTTAACAGATCTTGTCCCACCAGACTGCCTGAGATTGGTATCGTGATTTCAACAGCACCACGATCACAAAACAGATTATCCATCAAACGGTTGATCCCGCGCTGATCTGCCGCTTCACATGCTACCGTTGGATTTGCTAAACTCAATCCTGTGCCTCTATTCACAATCGGTGATTCACTCACAAGGATATAGTTCAACAAAATTCGTGGGCGCATATAACCGAGAAATTGTCCTTTAGGAACGCTATATGGACAAAGTATGGCATTATTATTTTCTTGTAGGGTCTGACAAATACCTTCACTTTTATCTGAGGATTCAGCAAAAAGTCGTGTACCATTCCAAAACTGGTTCGGCGCGACGGCATCCCCTACACCACACGAGGCTGTCAGCAGATTATTTTGCGACACAGACTTATCACCAGTGATAATTTGGCAATCCTGTGTACCATTTCTTAAAATAATACTATTCGCTACATAAGCTCTTCCATACGGTGCATGGATATTTAAAGCAGTATTTTCATTGTCAACTATGGTGAGATTATTCAATCCCATCCCGTCCAGGACATTAATAAATACACCCTTATTTTTTAGTATCGTACTACTTAATACCTCCCCACTAATACCTTGATCTTTACTGGAGTCAGCAAACTGTCCCGCGCTATAAATATTGGTCGCGGAATTATCCAGTGTCTGATTATTTTTAAGTACACTTTGATAAATGAGGAAAGCAGGTAGCTCGCTATACAGGATCCCGCCTCGTTGGGCTTTATTATTTTCGATCAGACTATTTTTAATTTGTGCACGGCTTGTTAAGTTCTGACCAAACTTGCCAGCATTATAAATTGCCCCACCCAAGTTGGCAGCAGCATTAAATAGACGGTTATATTCTAGAATTAGCTGACCTTTATTATAAATTAGGCCACCTTGTTCAGCACAACTGGTTTTACCACAGCCTTCAAGATCCAGTTCTTTCAAATTTAACTGAACCAATGTATCTGTACTGTTGATCCGGAAAAGGTTATCAGTACCTTTCATTTGAATATGAGCATTATGCAAGCCTAATGCTTTTTCATCCGTACTGAATTCGCCATCACTTTCTGCGACCGCACGGATGGTAAGAGATTTTTTAATCGCGATATGCTGGTTCAACACATAGGTATTTTTTTCTTTTAAAATAATGGTACTGGATGAGTTCTCCCCACCACACCCCATAAAACCTGATTTAGCTAAGCCACGGTTAACATACTCAACAGCTTCTCGAAGTGAACATTCCTTGTCATCTTTTTCAATATCTTCTGTAGTGGTTACAATAATATCTGCACTATACGACTGCCCCGCTATACATAGCAAAGCTATGCCTATGCTCTTCTTGAGCATAACCTTCTCCTTAATTTTTATTTCTTTCTTTTTCTTCTAAAGTTGCAGAATCCTTGCAACAGCGAATTATTTTGCCTTACTGTGTCATAGACTGAGTAATTACTCAAGAATTTTTATATTTTACCGATATTCGTCAATCAAGGCATATATCTGCCGCAGATTAGCATTGCTGACTTTCAATTTTTCCCCTTTAAGCAATTGAATAATCTGCTCTAATCTTTGAAGCAGCACTGAAGTTTGATGTGGCCCATGGCTTAGTAAATAGTCAAAGATTTGAGGGTCTAAATGGATCCCACGACGATCGAGTACCGAGGAAACCAGCGCATAGCGATCAGCATACAAACTGCCACTCGGAACACGGGTACTGACCGCCTGCGTGAGACGGGATTGTAAATCTGGCAATTCGAGTTTGAGTTCGATAGGTGCAAAACGTGACGAAAACACCAACTGCCCACCACCTTCATTATTATAATTAATCAAGTGAAATACTGCGCGTTGCCAATGGGGTACGCCACTAATCGCTTCGATATCATCAAGTGCTACCAGATCAAAACGATCTAGAGAAGTAATCGCCTCAGTCGGTGCATCTAAAAGTTCAAGCAAAGATACCTGAATTGCAGATTTACCCACTTCCAGATAAGAATCACAGATGGCAGACAACAAATGACTTTTACCTGTACCGGCTCCCCCATAGATATAAAATCGGTTGATCAGGCCTGCATGTAATTGCCGGATAGCATCAATGACATGCCCCCAACCCGGCCCTGAAAAATCACTGATTCGGGCATCGAGCTGAGGTTCTATATCTAACTGCAATTGACGCATACGATTTTTTGGCCTTATGAGTCTTTACGATGAGGATCATAAATTTTACTTGAGTTCTCCTCTGCTTGCAGCGGTTTTTTCTGTGGCTTTTTCATTTCAATATCAACATCCAAGTCTGCTGTTTCAATATTGATTGAACCGGTAGATGCATCTTGCATGACAACTGCCCGATCGCCATAAAATGGCGTATGTTCATAATACTCACGGATATGCCGCAGTAGTACCACAATCACGGCAGCCACCGGCAAGGCAATCAGCATGCCTAGAAATCCGGCCAGTTGTGCACCCGCCAGAACTGCAAACACTACCGCTACAGGAGAAAGACCGATTTTATCACCTAGCAAGAACGGTTGCAGAATATAACCTTCGACTGCCTGCCCCACCATAAAGACAATCCCGACCAATACCAGTTGCCACCAGTCGATTCCAAATTGGAAAAAGGTTGCAATGACTGCGGCAATAATTCCAACCGCAAAACCAAGATACGGAATGATACTGCACAATCCGGCAATCATCCCAATGATCAAGCCAATCTCTAGGCCAATCAGTTGCAGTCCCACTGCATAGACTACGCCCAGCAGAACCATGACTAGGAACTGACCTTTGACAAAGGCACCTAACACACTATGACATTCACTCACAATAGTTAAGGTTGTTTTTTCATAAGGACGGGGAATTAGACGGCGTAAGCTGTCTAACATACGATCCCAATCCAGCAAGAAATAAAAGGCAATAATCGGAATCAGGACAATCGTGCCACCAATCTGGATAAAGTTCAGACCAGATTGTGCCAGTTTCAGCAGCATTGCCTGAATACTGTCAGCACTATAATTGGTCTGGACATAGTCCATTACTACTGAGGAAATCTGGTCAGTATCGATCTCCATCGGAACCAGATTAAAGCTATCGGAAAGCCAAGGTAGGAACGTGTAATTGATCCAGTGAATCCCGGCCGGAATGCTATCACGCGCATACATCAGCTGCTGCCAGACCAGTGGCACCAGATACCACATCACCAATGTAACCACGATCCCAATCCCGATAAATACGATACTGATCGAGAGCCATCGAGCCAGCCCAATGCGGTGCAAAACATTAACCAAGGGGCTAAATAAATAAGCAATTAGAAAAGCTGCAACAAAAGGAACTACAACTGGTTTAAGCAGATATAAAACCCAAAGTATCAATGCTATACCAGCAAGTATAAGAATGCGCCGTAAAGTACGATCGACCATAGAATCTTGCCTTTTCTCTATTAATCATTCTAAAAATTAAAATATTTTAATAAAGATAGCATTTTAGGCCACAAATACCATAAGAGTTTTACATATTCAGGTTATAATCGCACCCGCGAATGCGGAGACTTCATTATGAGCAACTCAACTTCTACCCCAAACACTGGTTTAAGCTACAAAGATGCAGGTGTCGACATTGAGGCGGGCGACGCGTTAGTCGATCGTATCAAATCTGTCGCTAAGCGTACCTCACGTCCCGAAGTTATGGGCGGTCTAGGTGGCTTTGGTGCACTTTGTAAAATTCCTAAAGGTTATGAAGAACCTGTTCTCGTATCTGGCACAGATGGTGTTGGTACAAAATTACGTCTGGCACTGAATTTGAACCGTCATGACACAATTGGTCAAGACCTGGTTGCAATGTGCGTGAATGACCTTCTTGTCTGTGGTGCTGAGCCACTGTTCTTCCTTGATTATTATGCAACTGGTCACTTAAATGTTGATGTTGCTGCAAATGTAGTCACTGGTATTGGCGCTGGTTGTGAACTTGCTGGCTGTGCATTAGTTGGCGGTGAAACTGCTGAAATGCCAGGCATGTATGAAGGCGAAGATTACGATCTTGCAGGTTTCTGTGTCGGTGTTGTTGAGCAAAGTAAAATTATTGATGGCTCTAAAGTCAAAGCGGGTGACGTTTTAATTGGTGTAGCTTCTTCAGGTGCGCACTCAAACGGCTACTCACTGCTTCGTAAAATCCTGGACGTGAAAAACGTTGACCTGAATCAAATCGTCGATGGCCGCCCACTTGCAGATGTTGCAATGGAACCAACACGCATTTATGTAAAACCAATTCTTGAACTGTTAAAACACGTTGATGTCCATGCGATGGCACACATCACCGGTGGTGGTTTACCAGGTAACTTGCCTCGCGTACTTCCAAACGGTGCTCAAGCGCTGGTAAATGAATCTTCTTGGGAATGGCCTGAGCTATTCAAGCTTCTACAACGTGAAGGCGGCGTAGAACAGTTTGAAATGTACCGTACTTTCAACTGTGGCGTCGGCATGGTGCTGGTTGTTGATGCTGCGGATGCAGACAAAAGTGTTGAATTACTCAACCAGCTTGGTGAAAAAGCATGGGCGATGGGTCAGATTCAAGACCATGCTGAATCGGTTGCAGGTGCAGACGAAAAAATTCGTGTGATCTTCGCGTAATTTCGCATGACTAAAATTGCTGTACTTGTTTCAGGAAGTGGATCAAATCTGCAAGCCTTGATGGATACCAATCTTTCGGGGAAAATTGTGGGCGTGATTTCCAACAAACCTGAAGCCTTTGCTTTAACGCGTGCACAACACGCAGGCATACAAACTGCAGTTATTGAACACAAGCAATATCCAAACCGTGAGGCTTTTGATGATGTGATGCATCAACAGCTTTTGGACTGGGATGTGGATCTGGTGGTACTTGCCGGCTTTATGCGAATTTTAAGTGAAAAATTTGTGAAAGCCTGGGAAGGGAAAATGCTGAATATTCACCCTTCCCTGTTGCCTAATTATAAAGGCATGCATACGCATCAGCGTGTACTCAATACCGGTGATGTTCTGCACGGTTGTACGGTGCATTATGTTACGGCTGAACTGGATGCAGGCCAAGCGCTTGCCCAAGGTGTTCTCAAGGTTTCTCATCACGATACGGTAGAAAGTTTGGCAACACGTGTGCATAGCCTCGAGCATGTGATCTATCCACAAGTCGTAGAATGGATTTGTAGCGGAACGATTCAACATACTAAAGATGGTGTGTTATATCGAAATGAGAAAATGCAAGCGCCTGTTCAATTCTGCAAGTTTTAAAAAAGTTTAGATATAAAAAACGCATCCTAGGATGCGTTTTTTATTTTTTAGAAAATACTATAATTTCAAAATCTTTTAGAACTTTTTGATTATCCTCAGACTCTTTTAGTAAATGTTGTCTTATTTTGAATAAAACAGATCTGATAGTAATACTGTCTTCTTCCTGATAATTAAATAATTTACTTAGATCTTGAGCTATATCATCTGGCAGCCATAAAAAGCACTCAAAGGTCAGTCTGTTTAATTCTTCCCTTTCCAGAGGTCTTTCTATCCATAAGGCTAGTAATTTAGCTACTTGCTCAGCTTTACGACGAATTTCTATATTGTATTTGTACTCTTCCAATTTCATTGAATAATCATGTTTAATTGACTCAGTTAACCGAGTTAAAAACCAATTTTTGCACAACCATAAAACAAAAATAACTAGAAAAGCACTAAGACTAGATACACCTAAAAGAGCTATAAATTTTTCCATTCTTACCTTTGAATTAATTGTTTAATTAGTTCAACAGTTTCTTGCGGTCTCTCTAATGGAAACATATGCCCGCCATCGACTACGGTAAAAGGAATACCAAACTTCTTTTGCACTTGCTGCGGGAACTTGCGGGCCAGAAATGGACCTTTCTTAGCCACAACTAAATGCACAGGAATTTTGGGTTTTGCCTGAGGCAACCACCATAGTGACGGATTGGTTCTAAAGACTGCGACCTCATCCATTTTAGGAATAGTGAGTTCTACCCCACCCCGGATGGGATCATCCTGCAAGGCATGGTCAATATAAGCTTGGAAGCAATCTGCATCAAAATCCTGATAAAAACCTTTAGGGCGCAGCAATTCAGCGGCTTGTTCACGTGAATTCCAATGGTCACGACGGCGTTTGGACAGACCGGCCGGAGACATTTTATCCAATGCTTTTAAGCGAAAAGTTTTCGCAATATGCAAGGCAAAGGCTTCTTTGCCCATAATCATCGGCGGGTCCAGCATGATCATTTGTGAAAACAGTTCCGGACGCTGCAAAGCCGCTTGCAGAGTTAACACGGACCCCAAAGAATGCCCCAGACCAATGACAGGTCGCCCATGTGACTGGCGCACAATACTGTCAATCACTTGCTGGGTCAGGCTTTTCCAGTGGTTATCAACCGGATAACGTTTATCCGGCCCCAAAAGGGGCACATAGATAATATCGTAATCATCTTGCAATCCATCAAACAGCTTTTGATAGACTTTGGATGGCACGCCATTGGCGTGCGCGAAATGAATCAATGGTTTCATTGCAGTGTTGTACTATTTTCTGAATGAAGCTTCTGTGCAACCGAAGAAGCAATTCCATCCCCAATCGATGAACCCATACGACCCAACACGGATTCAAATGGACTATATTCAATAGTGTAATTCAACGCTTTTTCAGTTTTCAATTCACGTTTTAAAGTATTTAAACCACCGATACGATCCGCAATCCCTAATTTCACTGCCTGATCACCGGTCCAGAACAAGCCAGAGAAAATGGCAGGATCATTGGATTTCAACTTAGCCCCACGTCCCTGTTTCACTGCATTAATAAAGTGACCATGCACATTATCTAGCACACCCTGTACATGAGCTTTTTGCGCAGGATCAACTGGCTGAGTCATCGACAGCAAAGCTTTATTTTCGCCTGAGGTCATGGTGCGATCTTCGACACCTAATTTTTGCAACAGATTAGTCACGCCATAATTCGGCATGATCACCCCAATTGAACCGACCAGACTCGATGGATTAACAATAATTTCGTCCGCAGCTGAAGCAATATAATAAGCACCTGAAGCACCGGTATCACCGATCACAGCATAAAGCTTTTTACCAGGATGCTGTTTTTTAAGATACTGAATTTCCTGCCAGATTTCATCCGACTGTACCGGTGAACCGCCAGGTGAGTTAATATTCAGCACCACTGCTTTACTTTGTTTATTTTCAAAGGCTTTTTTCAATGATTTGATGGTATTGCTACTGTTCACACTCTGCTTGTCGGCTGCAATCGTACCTACAATATCCACGACTGCAATATGAGAACCCGCAGCAGCGCTAGCATCTGAAGAAACTGAACTACAGCTTTTGCCTAATACCAAAATGACAACAAGCAGATAAGCAAAAGTCAGAAATTTAAAGAAAATCCCCCAACGGCGTGCACGGCGCTGTTCTTCTACCGAAGCTAAAACTGCTTTTTCCAGCAGTTTCCATTCCGGACCAGTCGGTTGAACTGGCTGTTGCGTATTTTGTATTTGATTTTCAGGTTTTGGTGGCCAATCGGACATAAATAATCCAATAAATTGATTTATATTGAATCCATTATATACACTGAATCGGGTAATTCTGTCTAAACAAAACGTTTTCGCCTATAATAAATTTTGTTCTCTTTTTTTGTACTTAGACGAAATCAATGACGAAACAGGGCTCACGGAATTCAGCTTACGGATTACTCAAATACATTAGCCGCCAACCGCTTCCGGTTTCTCGCTGGATGGCCCGTATTCTGGCCTTTATTGTGAACAGTTTTAAAGTCACTAAAACTTCGGAAGTCATTCGTCTCAACCTTGAAATCAGTCTTTCAGAATTGTCCGATCAGGAACGTGAACAGATTAACCGTGCTGCGGTTCGCAATGAATTAATGTCATATTTCGAGTTCTTTACTATTTGGGGTTCAAGCAATCAGAAAAATCTTAAACGCGTTCATCGCGTCATTGGCGAAGATCTACTTCATGATGCCCTTGCACAAAATAAAGGTCTGGTTTTAATTGTGCCGCATTTTGGTACCTGGGAAATTATGAATGCCTATATTGCCCAGTTCACTTCAATGACCATTATGTATAAACCTGTGAAAAATCAGGCTGCAGATCAATTTGTACGGGCTGCCCGTAGCCGGGAACAGGCGCATCTGGTACCGACCGATGAATCTGGTGTCCGTCAGATTTTTAAGGCCTTAAAACAAGGCGGCACTACGGTCATCCTGCCGGATCATACCCCGAATATCGGTGGTGAATATATTCCATATTTCGGTGTGCCTTTAGCTACGAGTAATTTGAGTGCCAAACTGATTCAAAAGACCAAAGCGCGTGCCCTGTTTTTATATGCCTTGCGTAATACTGATGATGGATTCGATATCTTTATCGAAGCAGTTGATGAAAAAATTTATAATGGCAATGCTAATCAAGGCACGCAAGTCATTATCAATAGTATTGAAAATTTAATTCGTCGTCATCCGGAACATTATCACTGGAGTTATAAACGCTTTAATGCGCATCAAGACTTAGGAAATCTCTATAAACTTGAGCATGAACAAGCCCTGGACAAAGTAAATGCGTTGAAAACACAAGAACTACATGAAGTTTCGTCCATACTGGAATCAGTCACTTAAAGGCTGACGATACAACCACTGCCATTCATGTCGTTCGGCAGAAAGTACCAGTTTTAAGCCTTGTTGCTGAAAGTGCACACTCCCCTGTTCTGCCGTGGTCAATAATGGAATATTAAGAGCTTTTAACCGTTGCTGAGTCAATTGGCTTGGATGGCCATAGCGGTTAAATTTTCCAGCCGAGGCAATCGTCAATTTAGGCCGCAAAACTTCTAAAAATTGATAAGCTGAACTGTGCTGACTGCCATGATGGCCGAGTACCAGCACATCGACTTTAAGTTCCGGATAATCTTGAAGCAGCTGATATTCAGTTTCCCAACCCGCATCCCCCATCAGTAAAAAGTTTTGATACGGTCCGGCATTTTTAACTTGCAGATATATCACACAAGAGCGGTCGTTTTTATTGAAGTTTGGCGTATTTAACTGCTGCTGCCGAGGTGCCAGAATTTTAAAGTTAATCGTCTCAGACCATTGCCATTGCTGTCCTGCATAACAAAACTGAAAACTTGAAGAAGCAGCTGTTTCAGGCATCTGATTGGATGACACTTGTCGGATGTTTAGTTGATCTTTAATGCTGTGATATGCACCGCTATGGTCCTGATCCAGATGGGTCAAAATCAGTTGATCCAGTTCTCCAACACCTTGCACAGACAAAAATGGCATAATCACTTGCCGACCAATACTGAATTTTTCTTCATTATAATAACCACCCATGTCGATCATCATGCTCTTTTGCCCTTCCCGAATGAAGATGGCCTGTCCCTGCCCGACATCCAGAACAGACAGCTGAAATGCATGCTGATTAAGTTGAGGAATGTACAGTGGTAAACAGGCAAGTGCTGTCCAGCTTTTGGGCACTAAGCCACGCGGCAAAAAGACAATTAATAAGCCCAAAATACATAGAGCAATCATCCAGACATTCATGGCCACAGGAATCAGTTGCGGTGCAAACAGCCGATCAAGCAGATTCAAAAATGCCAGCAGTATATGAATAAAAATATCATTGAGCTGAAACAGCAGACTCGAAAGTGGTTCAGAAATGAAAAATAATAAAGCCGCCAGAATATCTACGGGAACTATTAGCAGGCCAATCCACGGGATGGCTACTAGGTTGCTTAGCGGGGTAATCCAAGCCACCTGCTTAAAAAACAGCATCATTAAGGGAAACAGGGCCAGAAAAATTTTCCACTGCGACTCCACTAAAACTTTCATTGCAAAATACAGACGTTATAATGCTGTTTGTATTGTTTGATTCGGTTGCTGCTGAATGGTTTGATAGATTCGCAGCAAGACAAAACAAGCCCCATAAGACAACCAGAATGCGGCCGACAAAATACTAAAAGGATCAAAGAGCAACAATAAGGCAGCACTTAAAATCAGCAATTTTAATGGCTGCACACTTTGCCTGAGCAGCAGGGTGAAAGTCACAATCACACAAATCAGTAAAGTGCGTAGCGCCGGAATCTCAAAACCGACAAAGGCACAATACAGCAGTACACATAATAAAAAAGGCAGACTCAAAAAATACTGCCTTGGCCATTTCAGATAAATCTGCGGTGTGTACCTTGAAATCAGATATTGCAACGTACCACAGACAATAAAGGCAAAGATCAGGACATGCGGTCCGGAAATCGCCAGTAAATGACTCATGCCAAAACGCTGGAATTTCTGCTCAGTTGCTTGATCCAAAAAACTTTCATCACCACTTAATAGAGCCAGTAACAAGCCTTTCTGCTGTACTGGTTGTGTGGCCACAAACTCTCTTAAGGTCAGTCGCTGCTGTTCTACCCAAAGCAAAAATCGCTGATTCAAATTTTTCTGCTGACGTAGATATTTAGCATGACCTAGTGCATAGAGTTGTTGCGGTTGCAACTCTTGGATATGTTTAATCCTAAACCCGGCCATAACATTTTGCTGCAAGGCCCATTTTTCTGCATCAAAAGCACCCGGTGTCGCATAACTATGGTTAGGTCGAATCTGGCCTTGTAATAAATAATAGTGTCCCAGTTCAAGAGTCTGCTGTTTGGTTACATCATTTCCTAAACTGGATATGACAGGATCTGAAACTGGCAGAAAACCCATCCACTTAACTGTAGTGCCATCAGGGTTAAGCACATGCAGGGCTTGCTGGATATTCTGATCGCCCAGTTTATTCAGCTCTTTGATATAGACCACGATTTCTTTTTCAGATACCTCGTGTTCTCGCTTGGATAAACGTTCAGCCAGTTGCAGATTGGCATAAGCATGACCTAAAAATAGTCCCAAAAGCAGGCTTGATCCAGTGATCAACAAGCTTCGCAGTGGTGTATTCAAGATGAGCTTTAATTTATGGCAACACAGATACCACAACAGCGCAACGATCAAAACTGCCGTTCCGCTCAGTTGAACAGACAGGAAACTTTTCCCCATACACGCAAGGCCTAAAATCCAGCCAATACATAGCCACTGCAACATTGAATCTTATTCTGTCTTGTTATTATTTTGCCCAATAATAAAGCCCACCGGAGTGAGCTTCAATCAAATGCGAATATTCTCGTTATTTATGGTTCAATCCAGAGACCATCCTGCATATGTAAAATCCGATCTGCTGCATGGGCTAGCTGTTCATCATGCGTCACAATCAGCATCGCCATATTGAACTCACGTTGCAATTCGGTCAGCAGTTCAAAAATCTTTGCTGCAGTCTTACGATCTAGGTTGCCGGTCGGTTCATCGGCCATCATCAGTTTAGGTTTACCGACCACTGCACGCGCCAAAGCTACACGCTGACGCTCACCTCCGGATAATTCACCCGGCTTGTGAGTCAGACGATGCGAAAGACCAACACGTTCCAGCAAATATTCGGCCTGCTGTTTGGCTTCCTTAAACTTCATGTTGTCGCGTAACATCAGCGGCATGGCCACATTTTCCAGTGCCGTAAATTCTGGCAACAGGTGATGAAACTGATAAACAAAGCCCAAATGCTCATTCCGCACATAACCGCGTTCTGCTTCAGACAAGGTATCAAAACGGCGGCCATTCACCATGACCTGACCTGACGTCGGGCGATCCAATCCACCCAAAACATGTAATAAGGTACTTTTGCCTGAACCACTTGAACCTACAATCGAAACAAACTCACCTGCTTTTACCTGTAGCGACAAGCCGCGAATCACATCGACAGTGGCCTTGCCATCGGTAAAGGATTTGTGAATATTCTGGGCATCTAAAATCAGATTACTCATAACGCAAAGCCTCTGCCGGTTGAATTTTTGCTGCACGTAAAGCCGGATAAATTGTCGCGACAAAACTGAGTGCCAGTGACAAGCCTACAATCACCAAGACATCCTGCCAGCGCAGATACGAAGGTAAGTAGTTAATAAAATAGGCATCAAACATATTCAGGCCTAAAGTATTGTTGAGCCAGCCAATAAAGCTACTGATACTGGTTGCCGCAATAATCCCGAGGATGGCCCCTGCACAAGTTCCAATCACCCCAATCACGGTACCTTGCACCATAAAGATTTTGGTAATGGTGGCAGGTGAAGCCCCCAAAGTCCTTAAAATGGCAATGTCTGATTTTTTATCCGTCACCACCATTACCAGTGAAGACACAATATTAAATGCCGCGACTAGAACAATCAGGAATAAAAGCAGGCTGACCATGGCCTTTTCCATCTGAATCGCACTGAACAGGTTACCATGCGTATAAGTCCAGTCCGAAGCATAGAAATTCCCCGGCAAATCACGCACGATTTCCTGAGACACTTGTGGTGCCAGGAAAATATCATCCAGCTTCATACGCACACCCTGCGCACCATCCGGAAGACGCAGTAAAGTCGACGCATCATTTAAAGCGATATAACCCATCATAGAATCAACTTCAGCACCAATACTGAAAATTCCCACGACTTTAAAACGCTTAAAACGTGGGACGACACCGGCTGGTGATGGGGTGGCTTCTGGCAAAACCAGAGTAATATTGTCATTTAAACCCACACCCATGGCATCGGTCATTTGCTTGCCCAAAACAATACCAAATTCACCTTTTTTCAGGCTGTCGATACTGCCCTCAACCATATGGTTTTGTATAATTGAAACTTTTTTCTCATACTCGGGTTCAATCCCGCTGACCATAATGCCGGCGACCTGACCCTGTGCGGTCAGCATGCCTTGTAATTGAGTAAAAGGTGCGACTCCCTGAACATGCTCATGCCCTTCAATTTGCTTTGCAAGCTCTGGCCAATTTGTTAAAATTTGTGTTGAGGAAACAGTCGCTTGAGGTATCATTCCTAAGACACGATTCTTTAACTCTCGGTCAAAACCATTCATCACAGACAACACTGTAATGAGGACTGCCACACCGAGTGTGAGGCCGATCATTGAGACCAACGCGATAAAAGAAATGAAGTGGTTACTACGCCGTGCGCGAGTATATTTCAACCCTATATACAGCGAGATTGGTTTGAACATAACCATCTAGTCCGAGGTAATAAATTATGGAAAATGTACAGCATCCAAACGGATTTACGGAAAGACGCGTCATGTCTCGAATCGATGCTGCCTTACGAATTAATTATCAGATTATTTCCGATGATGTTGCCTTGAATGATCCTTACGATCCTAACTTCGTCTTGCCCCGCTATTTTCTACTACTTGCAGAACTAGATCAATTTGATCATGCGGTTAACTACGAATTAGAACAATTATCTGAAAAAGATCAACAAATTGCTCGAATCTTATCCTTATTTAATCAAAAGTTAAACCTTATTACCGGTTCTTTGTATGACGCAATTGTACAAAGCATGTTACCTGTACCAGAGCAAGTGAACTTTTCAGAAACCGGTTTTAGTTTCTTTAATGAGCGCCCTATCGCTGAAGGCACCTATCTGCACGTGACTTTGAGTCATCCGGAAAATTTCTTCCATATTGCAGCAACCGCTCAGGTGGCCTACAGTCGCGAAGAAGAAAATGGCAAATATCGGACTGGTGCATATTTTATTACCATGCATCCCCAAGACCGTGTCAAACTGGGTGAATGCGTCAAGGCTCGCTTTGCCTAAATTACTGCTTTAGTCAGTGCTGCTGGGTGATGAAAGGCGAGCGTTATAGCTCGCTTTAATTTCTCTGGAAAAATATAACAACAAACCAGCCAGTAAGATAACGACGCCAAAGACTGCTCCACCCGATAATTTTTCATCATTCAGAATCACCCCGACAAATAAGGCCAGCATCGGCGTCAATACGGTGGTCAATGACAAAGTGTTCGCCTTGATTTTCTGCACCAGTTTAAAATAACAGAACATTGCAATCAGGGACGCCATGATCACTGCATAGCTGAGTCCGATCAGCGATTTAGCCTGCGGAATTTGGGTCGGTGCAAATTGCCAGATAAACGGTAACATGGCACAGGCCATCACCGCTGAAACTGCAATAGAACCGGCAGCTTGCGCCATAGGTTCTAAAGGTGCATTGACTTTTTTCACCCAGAACATCGAAACACAGTAAATAAAAACACTGAGCAACATCAGGCCTATGCCAATCGGCTGTATATGCTGATCTTTGCCACCCACACAGATAATGCCCAGACCCAGCAAGGCAATCGCCATACCACCCCACTGCGAAGGATAGAGCTTAAGCTGAAATACAAAACGGCCAATTAAACCGGTAATAATCGGCGCCAGTCCGAACATCAGGGCAATAATGCCTGAACTCAGATAATCCGTGGCCAGATAGGTGAAAATCTGTGAGCCGATAAAACTGCATGCGCCAGCCAGATAACTGTGCATGGATAATTTATCTAAGGGAAAATGGGTTTTAAACAGCCACAACAAGGCAAATGCAAAAGGCAAAGCCAGAAAGAAGCGCAATGCCAAAGCCCAGAGCGGATGTAAATCCGTCACACTCCAGACAATCGCCAGCGGTGTCGTCGCCCAGATAAAAACCAATAAAAGATAGGTGGCAATCATATTGGTTTGTGTGGGCATGCGAGTCACTCTGAATAAGGCTTAAAGCGCGGAAGTTTTACGTTTTTGTTTTTGGATGGTCTGATCGAGTGCACTGGAAAATTCGCGTTTATCCCGCTCTGAAATCGGTGGCGGACCGCCCGTTTGCACGCCAGCTCCGCGTAGGCTGTCCATAAAATCGCGCAGGTGTAAGCGCGCTTTCACATTGGCCGTAGTATAAATTTCACCACGGGGATGAATCGCAATACCGCCTTTTTCAATCACTTCCGCAGCCAAGGGAATATCTTGGGTCATGACAATATCATGCTCTTTCATGCGCAGAATAATTTCTTTATCTGCCGCATCCGCCCCACTCATCACCTGAATTGAATTAATTCTGACCGAAGGTGTGATTCCGACTGGCTGATTGGCAACAAAAGTGACTTCCAGCTGATAGCGATCCGAAGCACGAATAATCACATCTCGCAGCATACGGGGCAATGCATCGGCATCGACCCAAAGTTTGAATGGCAACACAGGGCTTCCCATTAAGGTATAAATCATGGTTATTCTAGCAAATTGCAGTGATCAGGTTGATGATTAAATCGCTCCATTTTCATTGCATCTGTCATCAATATTTTAAAAAGTATGTGCCCGGTAAAACTGGCATGATTCACGCGAGAAAAAAAATTGACTTCATTTGACTGGCATTTTAATTTTAAAATTCATTCGATTGACTTGAAAAATCGCAATGACCCTCGATTAACTATAAATACATCATCCAAGATCAATTGTGCATATGAAAAATCAGAATAGCCCAGAGATCATCACCATTGATGATCAAAATTTCGGTAGTCATGTCGAACATTGGACCTTGCTCACCGACAACCCTGGCACAGATGTTCCACAGTGGTTAGGCAAAGCTCTTGATGAACCAATCATGCCGATGGGCCTTTGTACACAAGAATGTGATATGGATGCAGAGACTTGGCTGATTCAGGGACCGAGTAAAGCTGCGGTACAGTTGAGTCAGGTGATTGCCGTCGAAAACAACAAACCTCAAGCAGTAAAAACTGCATTTCCGTGCTTTGACAGTCCTTATCAGGTGAAAGCCACGATTGACCGGATTATTAGCTGTAAATCCAACACTCAGGCTGTATTGCGCCTAAATTTAGGTGCTAACAATATTATTTACGCTTTCGATAGCCTGTATAGCGTCAATCACCCGCATTATGAAAAAGACCAGTCCTATGTGGTAAATCTGAATGGCTGGGCCTATGAACTTGAAGCGGTTGCAGATCATGAGCATCTGGTGGTTGATGATCCGGCTTCGATCAAGCACCACCGTGCCTTGAACGATATTCTGGCTGCCAATAATGGTGTAGCGCCGGATAATTTGCAGGAACAGATTGATGCCTGGCAGCCGCAGTCCGAAGAAGATAAAGAACCTGTCACCGTAGATTTTTCTAAAATGGTGGCTTATCTATACGGCGAAACCATGGGTCAGGAAGATGAAGCCTGGTTCCAGGGCAATATTGTCGGTAAAACCACCATGCAATTTATGGGTCAGGACTATACCCTGTATGATGTCACCCTGATTCATGATGAAGACCAGCCTGCGACCTTGATCCGGATTGCAACGCGGAATGACCAGTACAAAAACTTCCAGATTGGTCAGTATATTCGTGGCAACTTGTGGATTCAGGCCAATATTTATAGAAAAGTGGCCTAAGTTCAAACATATACAGAAGATATTCATTTTGATGGGTATCTTCTTTTAATCCATCTATATCCTTATTTGTCATTTTAATTTTTGATTATTTTTTATACATATTTTCTGGCTTAATAATCTATTTAAAGTCATGAAAAACCAAGTTATCCACATTTTTAAATTCAAATGAATTCATTTTAAATATTTAAAATAACCTTAAAAACCTTGTAAAAATAAGCATTTGATTTCTCATATAAATAATCTGATGTCGTGCAAATCTGATATTTAAATAAAATGAAAATTTATGCTCTTTAATCAAAAATGTACTTTATTTAATCAATTTTTTATGATAAAAATACTCACAACAAATTAGTATTAACGATAAATAGATCGGACAATAAATATCTATGAAAATCGTGCAAGAAGAAACATTACAACAGGTCGAGCATCATCTTAGCTCCCGCTATAATATTGATATGATGTCCTGCCTTTTTTTCATGTTGGGGATGCTGATCTGCGGATTCATCCTGCATACTTTTATTTTCTAAAATTATTGTATTCATAAAAAACCCAGCCTGTGCTGGGTTTTTTCGTTTCAGGAATTAACCATTGCGTTTGGCAAAGTCATCCATAAAGTTCACCAATGCCTGCACGCCCTCTAAAGGCACGGCATTATAAATACTTGCGCGCATACCGCCAACCGAACGGTGACCAGCAAGATTCAATAAATGCTGCGCTTCAGCTTCTTTCAGGAACTGTTTCTCAAGATCTGCATTGGCCAAAGTAAATGGTACGTTCATGATCGAACGGTTTGCTTTTGCAATCGGATTCGCATAAAAATCGCTTTGATCGATATAACCATAAAGCAAGTTAGCTTTCTCAAGGTTCACTTTGTGCATGGCATCTACACCGCCATTTTCTAGCAACCACTCAAACACCAGACCAGACAAGTACCATGCATAAGTTGATGGTGTGTTAACCATTGAGCCATTTTTCGCTTGATCTGAATATTTCAAGATGCTTGGAATTTCAGGTTTAGCTTGATCAAGTAAATCTTCACGAATGATCACCAGCGTTAAACCAGCAGGCCCGATATTCTTTTGCGCACCCGCATAGATCAAACCAAATTTAGAGACATCTACTGGCGCAGATAAAATACTAGATGAATAATCGCACACTAATGGCTTATCTGTTTCAGGAATTGAAGCAAATTGCAGACCGCCAATGGTTTCATTATCGGCATAATGCACATAAGCTGCATCATCAGAAAGATTCCATTCGCTTTGTGCACTGATCGCATATTTGCCATCAATTTGGACACCTGCTTTTACAACATTGATATCGCCATAACGTTGCGCTTCTTTCAAAGCTTTTTCTGACCAGATGCCGGTATCGATATAGTCTGCTTTGTTGTTTTTGCCAAGCAAGTTCAATGGAATTGCCGAGAACTGTAGTGATGCCCCACCCTGCAAGAACAATACTTTGTAATTCTCAGGAATATTCATGAGTTTGCGCAGGTCTGCTTCCGCTTTTTCAGCCATGGCAACATAGTCGGAACTACGGTGGCTCATTTCCATGATCGAAAGACCTTTGCCATGCCAGTCAAGCATTTCAGCTTGAGCTTTTTCAAGTACGGCAGTCGGTAATGCAGCAGGACCAGCACAGAAGTTGTACGCGCGCATGATTTTTCCTTTCAGAGTGAAACACAATAAAATGATGGCATTTAACCATATCTGGCAGGGTCTTGCACAAAATTATTTCAATCTATGAGTCAAGATAGAGTCAAAAAATCAATGTAGATTCACAAGATAAATTGACCAGTATTTTAGCCTGCTGTTTTTATCATCTTTGCACTAACAATTGAAAATATTCAAAATTAAGCTATTTTTTAATTTTAGATATTCCATCAAAAATAGCCGATAAGTATTTGAAATACAGATGTACAAGAAACAATACTATAACTTTACACTAGTTCTATCTGCATACCTTTGATTTATACTAGCCGGATAACATTACCGGCTTTAAATCAGTTTAGCGACCTTATGAACTTAAAGAAAAATAAAAGACAGCTTGTCTGGGGGTTAAATCTGCTTGTATCGATGATGTATGGCAGCTTTGCTCATGCGCAGAGCATCAGCTTTCAGGATGCTGAACGTCAGTTGTTGCAAAATTCTTATAGCAGCCAAGCCTATCAAAGTCTGGAACAGGCTTCAAAACTTGAAGCTGAAGCAGTAAAAGGCGTAGGTCTGCCACGTGTCGACCTGAATGTTCGTGCCTATGCCTTTCACAGTGAAGTCGATATTCCATTAAAGCAATTTAAAAATAATCTGGAGAATTCACTCTCTCAAGGCGTGAATGGCCGGCTTAATGAGTGGGAGGCCAGTAATGGCGTGGATCTACCTGCAGGTATTACCGATCCACTGCGTGATGGACTTAACAATACTATTCATAGCGGAGTTGGTCTGATTCCGGATACGTCTAATGTCATCCTTGAAGATCAGGTGATTCGCCCCACTGTTTCCGTGATTATGCCAATATATACTGGAGGCCTCACCCGTAGTGCCAAAGAAATTGCCAATATTCAGGTCGGTCGTAGTCAGCTCAGCAACAAACAGCAGCAAGATACGCAGCGTTTTGAACTGATTCAAAGTTATTTTAATGTACAGCTCCAAAAGCAACTGCATGCAGCTGCGCTGTTTAATCTGAATGCCATGCAGCAGCATTATCGCAATGCCTTAAAGATGGAACAGCAAGGTTTTATCAGTAAAGGCCAACGCATGCAATTTGAAGTGGCACGCAATAATGCCGAGCGCAGCCAGCAAAATACGCAAGCCAATTTGAATGCAGCCCTGTTCCAGCTGAATAATCTGCTTCAGGAAAGCGGCATCACCGAACTTTCGACGCCTTTATTTGTCAATAAAACCGAGCCACAGGCCTTAAATCATCTGCTGAAAACCTTTAGTCAGAACTCTGCGCTAATTCAAAAAATGCAGCTGGATACCCAATTGGCTCAAGCCAATGTCAAAGCCCAGCAAGCAGCGAAAAAACCAAATGTTTTTGCTTTTGGCGAATATAGTCTGGATCAAAATGAAAACTGGATTGTCGGGGTTGCCGCACGCTATAACCTGTTTTCCGGGATCGATAAAAACAAAAATATTCAGGCTGCCGAACTCAAACGCTCTGCCACAGAACTGCTCACTGCACGCACCCAGCAGGAAATTGAAAATCTGATTTATAAATCTTATAGCGAAGCACTCAGTGCACAGCAAAGTGATGCGCTTCTGGCACAAAACTTGAAAGCCGCACAGGAAAATTTACGCATACAAGAATTGTCCTTTAAAGAAGATATGGGCACCGCCATACAGGTCATCGATGCACAAAATGTGCTGAGTGGACTACGAGCCGAAACTGCCTTGAATGCCTACAAATATGTGATGTCACTGGCCACACTATTACAAAGCCATGGCTCGATTACAGAATTTCCGACCTACATTCAACATACCAACACTCACTATATTCGCTAATGGAGCCGAACATGAACGAAGATCAAAAACCCAATGATCCTGTGAATGAAGCGGCTTCATCCAGCGATACAGAAAAATCGCCTGCGCAACAGGTAGAAACAAAAACTGAAATAGAAAACAACGCGACGACTTCGACCGAGCAACAACAAGCTCCTGAAATCGCTAAAAAGAAAAAATATTTATTGCTCGCCCTGATTCCAGTTCTGCTGGCAGTCATCGCATTTGGATTATGGAAAAGCTACCAACCGGCTCCGCTGGAATTGCAGGGTCGTGTAGAAGCTGAAACGGTTCAGGTGGCGACCAAAGTGCCAAGCCGTATTGAAGAAATCTATGTAGAAGAAGGTCAGCGGGTCAAAAAAGGCGATGTGCTGGTGCGCTTAAACAGCCCGGAAATTCAGGCCAAAAAACAGCAAGCCGCAGCGGCTTTACAATCTGCGCTGGCCTTACAATCGACTGCTGAACGTGGCTCGCAAGAAGAAAATATCGCGAGCCTGTATGCCAACTGGCAATCGCTGAAAGCACAGCAAAATTTAGCCAAAGTTTCTTATGAGCGTGGTGCAAATTTATTTAAGGAAGGTGTGATTTCACGCCAGCGCCGTGATGAATTGTATGCAGCCAGTCAATCAGCGGCACAAATGACAGAAGCAGCGTATCAGCAATACGCACGTGCCAAACGTGGCAGCACCTCGCAGCAAAAGAGTTCTGCCGATGCACAAGTAGATATTGCCCAGGCTGCGCTGAATGAAGCCAATGCATTAGAGGCAGAAACCCAATTAGTAGCACCTGTAAACGGAACGGTGTCTAAAACCTATGGCAAAGTCTCGGAGCTGGTAGCCACCGCAGTCCCTGTGGTCAGCCTGATTGAAGATCAAATGTGGGTGAGTCTGAATATTCGTGAAGACCAATATGCCCCGTTTCAGAAAATGAGCAGTATTGAAGGTTATATTCCCGCCCTAGATAAAACCGCCACTTTTAAAATCAAGCAGATCAGTGCTGAAGGTGAATTTGCCACCATTAAGACCACACGCCAAACCGGCGGTTATGATGTGCGAAGTTTTAAGCTGCATCTTGTACCCGCACCAGCGATTCCTGAACTGAAAGTCGGGATGAGCGTATTATTTAAACTGAAAGAGACCCCATAATGTGGACGGGTATATGGCGCGAACTGCGCTATCTGCTCCGAGAAAAATGGGATCTGTGTCTGGTCACGCTGGCACCTGCAGTGGTGATTATTTTATTCAGCAGCATGTTTGCTCAAGGGAAACCGGATCATTTACCGATTGCGATTATTGATCAAGATCAGAGTGCGCTGAGTCAAAGCATTTATCAGCATATGGCGCTGAATCATACTCTTAAAATTGCTACGGTGTCGGAACAAACAGCTGAGATTGAGCGCCTGCTAAATCAAAATAAAATTTGGGGTTATATCCATATTCCCAGCGGCGCCGAGCAACGTCTGGTTCGTGCCCAGGATGCTGACATCAGTATTGCCTTTAACCAGAGTTATTTCAGTATCGGAAATACCATTTCGTCTGCCATGCTGGTTAGTACCCTGCAAGCACTCGCTGAATTTAGCGGACAGCAATATCTGGGCAACCGGCTGCCCTCTCTCGAAGCACCGTCACCGCATATCAAAATATCGCCACTGTATAATCCGCAGCTGAATTATGAATTCTATCTGGAACCCTATGTCATTCCGGCAATTCTGCATTTACTACTGTGTTGTTGTATGGCATTTTCCGTCGGTCAGGAACTGAAGCGGCAGACCTTAACAAGCTGGATTAGCAACTCATCCATCTGGATGGCATTACTGTCTAAGAACCTGGTCTATGTGGCTATTTTTAGTCTATGGACCTGGATCTGGATGTTCTGGCTGATTGAAATTCGCGGCTGGTTTGTTGCCGGCTCGCTCGCTCTGATTCTATCGGCACAATTTCTGCTATATAGCGCTTATGCATTTTTAAGCAGTGCAGTGGTTCTGGCAACCAAAGATTTAAGTAAATCTTTTGGCATCATTGCGGTCTATGGCGGTTCATCTTTAAGTTTTGCCGGTGTGACTTTACCTTTAAATAATGCGCCCCTATTCACCCAGTTTTGGTCCAATATTATTCCGTTCACGCCCTATGCCAAATTACAAACTGAACAATGGGTGATTGGTAGTCCATTGCATATTTCACTGCAAGCTGGATTCATGCTGCTGATCTATGCCCTAGTCTACGCTCTGCTGGCTTATCTGTTTCTTAAAAAAATCGCCAAAGGAGCAACACCATGAAATCCCTTTGGTTTTACTATCTACAAAGCTTTAAAGATATTGTCAGTCACGGCACAATCTTTACCACGCTGATTCTATCTGTCTTGTTTTACAGTTTTTTTTATCCAACCGCTTATCAGGCACAGCAGGCTGAAGCCTTACCGATTATTATTGTCGATGAAGAACAAAGTAACTTAAGCACCCGTATTATTGGTCAGGTGGCACAAAGCCCCAATGTGGAAATTGAGGCGATTACCGGCAATTTTGCCGAAGCCAAACAATGGGTTGAATCTCAAAAAGCCGATGGTATCTTGTTACTACCGGACAATTTATCGCAAAGCTTAAGGCATGGTGAAACAGGCGGAATTGGACTGTATTTAAGCACTGCCAACTTTTTAGTGACCAAACAAATTGGTCTGGGCTTAGCCACATCCGTTGAGCAAACTTTGGCAGACTATACTGAACGCTTTAGCAAGGTCTCGGATTTTTCACCTGCTCTTTCTGTGCATCAAATTCCTTTATTTAATCCGCTGTCCGGCTATGGCAGCTATGTCTTTCCTGCGGTTGCACCTTTAATTATCCACCAAACCATTCTTTTGGGTTTGAGTATGCTGATTTTGGTATATCGGGAAAGAAAAATAGAATTAAACACAAATGCATTGATTGGGATGTGTTTAGCGGTCTTCACCATTGGTTGTCTGGGATGTTTCTATTTATTCGGCTTTAGCTTCTGGCTATTTGATTATCCGCGCGGTGGCAACCTGCTCGGGATGCTACTGGCTGTTCCAGTTTTTATCTACACGATAATTGGCATGACCTGCCTATTCGCCAGTTTTCTGGATCTGCCGGAACGTGCGGGTCATGTCATTGTATTCACTTCCATTCCACTGTTCTTTTTATCTGGTGCGGCCTGGCCGCATGCTGCCATGCCCATCTGGATGCAAGTCGTTGGCGAAATCCTGCCTTCCACCCAAATTGTGCAGATGTTTATTCAACTCAATCAAATGGGTGTGCCTACAACACTGATCTTGCCTAAGCTGCTCTATCTTGGAATGATCGGTAGCTTGTGCTTTTTCTTGGCTTATCGACGTTTAATTCCTAGTCATCAAAGCAGATAGAGCATTATAGCAATGCCCCTATTCCACTTATTTACTCGATTCGCCAAAGACCTGAATATTGAAATTACGAATCTTGTTGCTGCCATTCGGCTTATCAAAACTCACATCATACTGAACTAGATTCTCCGGATAGGCAATTTCATAGCTGACCTTATATTGCCCAGGCTGATTAGTTGCTTCTTCAATCTCTTTGGTCATTAAAGTCTTAGACTTGTATTCACCTTGAGGAATTGAACGTGAAAAGCGTTTCATCAGCTTTTCATTGTCCTTAAACTGGGTTTGCAACTGCGGCTCTAACTGATCCAGAAATTCCTCATATTTCCCGTCACGCAAATCCTCATAAGCCAGCTGTGCCGCCTTTTCCTGTTCAGGACTCGGATTCGGAATATTGTCCATTGAATTACAGCCACTCAATGCGACCGCTGCTGCCAACAACATTAATTTGGTTTTCATCGTTTACCCTTATGCAGTCAAGGTTTATAAAAAAGGACGCCGAAGCGCCCTTTTTATCAGTAAAAAATTTATTCTTCTACTGAATTTTCACCATCTTTTGCAACTTGCTCAGTTTCAGCAACTGCATCCATTTCAGCCACTAAAGATTCTGCACCTTCAATCGCTTCAACAAACTCGTCTTCTTCAACAGCTTCGATTGAAACCACACCGACCAGCAATTCCTCATTACCTAAGCGGATCAGACGAACACCCTGTGCGTTACGACCAGTTTGCGCCACTTCAGATGCACGGGTACGAACCAGCGTACCACCATCAGAGATTAGCATCAGTTCTTTAGAAGCATCGATGGCAACAGCGCCCACCAATTGACCATTACGTTCAGAGGTCTTGATCGCAATCACGCCCTTACCGCCACGTTTCTTGGTCGGGAAGTCGTCTACTGGAGTACGTTTACCATAACCATTTTCAGATGCACACAGTACTTCGCCAGTTTCAGGTACAACAACCAGTGATACGATTCGGCTAATCAATGCTGAATCTGAGCCATCTTCGTCATCAGACTCGATCTCAGTTTCATCATTTTCTTCTAGCTGTGCAGCTGCACCAATAGTCACGCGCATACCACGTACACCTTTGGCAGAACGGCCCATTGAACGTACATCAGTCTCTGCGAAGCGAATGGCTTTACCTTCGTTCGAGAACAACATGATTTGCTGTTCGCCATCAGTAATCGCTACACCGATGAGGGTATCATCGCCATTCAGCTCAATCGCACGTAAACCGTTTGAACGAACATTTGAGAACTGTTCAAGCTCTACACGTTTAATCGTACCGTATTCAGTCGCCATAAACACATAGAAGTTTTTACGTACCGCTTCAGCCTGCTGAGCAAAGTCATTGATAATGTCATCATCAAGGTCTGTTGCAGAAAGCTCCAAGCCCAACTGTTTCAATTGAATACGCAATGCATCAGAAATATCATCCGCACCATCTTCAGATTCAGTCAGGGCAGCTTCAAGCTCGGCAAAATGAGCATTGATCACTTCATTGGCTTGCAACTGCGCTGCATTGGCTTTTACAAATGCCTTGAAGTCAGCCAGACGTTCTTTAAATTTCTTCGGCGCGTCAATGACAGGCAAGATCGCGGTAATAGTCTCGTTTTCATCCAGTGGCAGCAAGTTCACCATTGGGCGACCTTTGGCACCACGTGATGCTTGCGGCACTTCATAGACTTTCAGACGATAGACCTTACCAACGTTGGTAAAGCAAAGTACTGTCGCATGACTTGACGTCACAATCAGATGTTGAATGTAATCATCTTCTTTCATGCTGGTCGCAGACTTACCACGGCCACCACGACGCTGTGCAGCGTAATCAGACAATGGTTGAGTTTTCGCATAACCTGATTTCGATACCGTCAGAACCATTTGCTCTTCAGGAATCAGATCTTCACGAGAGAAATCGATACGTGACTCGACAATCGACGTTTTACGCGCATCGCCATACTGCTGAAGAATCAAGGCCAGCTCTTCACGAATGACATTCATCAACAGATTAAAGTCATTCAAAATTGCAGTCAGTTCAGCAATTTGTGACAGGATTTCACTATATTCAGCATGTAACTTGTCTTGTTCCAGACCAGTTAAACGATGCAAGCGAAGTTCCATAATTGCATTCACCTGGGTTGGAGACAGACGATAAATCTCGCCATCCAAACCAAACGGGCGACTTGGGTCTTCACCTTCAATCTCATCCGGACGAACAGAAACTGAACCGGCTTTTTCTAGCAATGCCAAAACACCGCCACCTGCCCATTCACCTGCCTGCAAACGCTCCCGCGCTTCAGCCGGATTCGCAGAACTCTTAATGGTTTCGATGATGGCATCAATATTCGCCAGGGCAACGGTTAAACCTTCCAAGATATGCCCACGTTCACGCGCTTTGCGTAATTCGAACATGGTACGACGCGTGACCACTTCCTGACGGTGACGGATAAATGCCGCAATGATGTCTTTCAGGTTCATCAATTTTGGTTGGCCATTGTCCAGACAAACCATGTTGATGCTGAAAGAGTTTTCAAGTTGCGTGTTCTGGAACAGGTTGTTCACGATCACTTCAGCGTTTTCACCGCGCTTCAGGTCAATCGCGATACGCATACCGTCTTTGTCAGACTCGTCACGAAGCTCTGAAATGCCTTCCAGTTTTTTCTCTTTGACCAGTTCAGCAATACGCTCAATGGTTTTTGCTTTATTGACCTGATATGGAATTTCAGTGAAGACAATCGTGGTACGGCCATTTTTCGGATCTTCTTCGAAATGGTATTTACCACGGATATGCAAACGGCCCTTACCGGTACGGTATGCATCGACGATACCTGATTTACCGTAAATGATGCCGCCTGTCGGGAAATCCGGACCAGAAATATGTTCCATCAATCCTTCAATGCTGATTTGAGGATCATTGGCATAGGCCAGACACGCATTCACAACTTCAGTCATGTTATGCGGCGCCATATTGGTCGCCATACCGACTGCAATACCAGTGACACCATTAATTAATAAGTTCGGAACACGGGTTGGCATGACTTGAGGAATACGCTCAGAGCCATCGTAGTTGTCTTCCCACTCGACGGTATCTTTTTCAAGATCCGCTAACAGTTCGTGGGTCAGTTTACGCATACGTACTTCGGTATAACGCATGGCTGCTGCGCTATCGCCATCGACCGAACCGAAGTTACCTTGACCATCAACCAATTGGTAACGCAAGCTGAAATCTTGCGCCATACGTACAATCGTTTCATATACGGCAGAATCACCATGCGGGTGATATTTACCGATCACGTCACCGACTACACGTGCAGACTTTTTATAAGCTTTGTTATAGTCATTGCCTAATTCGTGCATTGCGAAAAGCACACGACGATGAACAGGTTTTAAACCATCTCGTACATCGGGCAATGCACGTGACACAATCACGCTCATCGCATAATCGAGATATGAGCTTTTAAGTTCATCCTCAATGGCAATCGGTCTAATTTCCGATACGCTCATGCATACTCCTTATTCTACAAGCCAATTTTGGCTTGTATTTATATGTCGTAAAACTAGCAAAATCATTAACTCAAACGACTGAGTTAAAAACTAAAATACAGCCCTAAATTATAGCATAAACACTTGTATTTTTGTGTCGAAATAATCAGCTTAACCTTGTTAATTATCTTCATTTTAGTGATCATTTTCTTGTTATTTGAAAACCGAAAATTAGCGCATCCAGACAGGATTTTTCAATACCTCAAATTTTGAGAAATACAGTACTACAAAAACAAAATGCGCCAATCAACTGGCGCATCTTCATCGTTTTTTCTATATTTTTATTGTGCCTGGTTCAGTACTTTACGATAGCTCAGCACAGCCACAATCAATAAAACTGGCAATAACATTTCTACCCCTTCCTCAATGGTCATAATCATGATTTGAGTATGCGGCACCAACTGGATGCCGAATTCATCTTTCAGGGTTGAGGTCGTGCGATCCAGCACCTTGCTTAGTCCGCCACAGGCAATGGTGAGGAAGATAAAAAAATGTGCAATATTCAAAGAATCTTTCATGCTTCGTATAGTTTGAACCAATTTTTTCGCCAATACCAGAAAGACAAAAATAATGCCGAGCAATAAAATAAATCCGAGCAGCTTATCCATGAGCGGAATTTCAGCACTGCGATAGAAATTAGTTTTGATAAAACTCATTTCAAACACCTGCTTATGAAAATCCATTTCCCGTAATCCCAACAATGTCGCTGCTATAGCCGTAAAGACTCGGGTATTGAGTTTGATTTCAACATTAAGCAAACACAGCACTGCCAGCAAGTACCATAACCATGGGCTCATGACTTCAAAAGCGCCTGATTCACTAAATAAATACTGAGTTACCGAAGCTGGTGCATTCAGGGCAGTATGAATACAAATACCCAGATAAAGCGCAATCAGCAGAAAACTAATGAACAGGATATGGGCGGCTTTGGAAAAGGACATGATTAAAAACAGGAGAAAAAGCAAACCGGGATTTTATCACTTTTCATGCAAATGAAATACTCTAGTTTCGACTGTCGAGTATTTTTAAAATTTTTGCATAAAAAAACGCCCTTGGACAAAACAGTAAAGCATTGCTTTCACTGCCTGCGCAAGAGCGTCTTTTAAACTGTGTTCAGGAATTAGATTTTAGAAACCAATTCAGGAATAACAGTGTTCAGGTCACCGACTAACCAGTAGTCAGCGACTGCATTGATTGGCGCTTCTTCGTCTTTGTTGATCGCAACGATCACTTTAGATTCTTTCATACCTGCCAAATGCTGAATCGCACCAGAGATACCTACAGCGATATACAGATCAGGTGCAACGATTTTACCCGTTTGACCAACTTGCATATCGTTTGGTACGAAGCCGGCATCTACCGCAGCACGTGATGCACCTTGAGCAGCACCAAGCTTGTCAGCCAATGGATCAAGGATTTTGTGATAGTTCTCACCAGAACCAACACCACGACCACCAGAAACCACAATACGCGCAGCTGTCAGTTCAGGACGTTCAGATTTTACGATTTCTTCATTGATAAACTTAGAAATACCCGCATCACCCGTAGACGCAGCAGCTTCAACAGCAGCAGAACCGCCCTCAGCAGCTACAGCATCAAATGCCGTACCACGAACAGTCGCCAATACGATGTTTTCGCCTGATTCTACAGTCGCAATTGCATTACCTGCATAGATCGGACGTTTGAAAGTCTTAGGACCATCTACCGCGATGATGTCAGTAATCATGCTTACGTCAAGAAGCGCAGCTGCACGTGGTAAAATGTTTTTACCAGTTGTTGTAGAAGCAGCAAGGATATGTGTATAGCCTTTACCTAATTCAGCAACAAGTTTAGCCACGTTTTCAGCCAATTGGTTTGCATAGGCAGCGTCATCAGCAAGTAATACTTTGCTTACGCCCGCAACTTTAGCCGCCTGGTCAGCAACTGCCTGAGCGCCAGAACCAGCAACCAATACAGTGATATCACCACCGATTTTTTGCGCCGCAGCAACAACGTTTAAAGTAGCAGCGTTTAATGCTTTGTTGTCGTGCTCAGCGATAACTAAAATACTCATGATTTTTATCCTTCTGTATTAGATCACTTTCGCTTCGTTTTTCAATTTTTCTACAAGCTCGTCTACAGACTTCACTTGTACGCCAGCTTTACGCTCTGCAGGTGATTCAACTTTCACTGTCTTCAGTTTAGTTGCAGGGTTTACACCGAAATCTGCAGGTGACTTGGTATCCAGCGGTTTTTTACGCGCTTTCATGATGTTTGGAAGTGCCGCATAACGTGGCTCGTTCAAACGCAAGTCAGTAGTAATGATTGCTGGAAGTGTCAACTCAACAGTTTGTAAACCGCCGTCTACTTCACGTGTTACTTGTACTTTGTCGCCATCTACTTTCACTTCAGAAGCGAATGTACCTTGACCTGCACCCATTAGAGCACCAAGCATCTGACCAACCTGATTCGAGTCATCATCAATTGCTTGCTTACCCAGAAGGATCAATTGTGGTTGTTCAGCGTCAACAACGCCTTTCAGAATTTTAGCGATTTCCAGCGCACCCAGTTGGCTGTCATCAGCTTCAACCAGAATACCGCGGTCAGCACCAAGCGCCATTGCAGAACGGATCTGTTCTTGGGCTTCTTTAGGACCAATAGAAACAACAATGATTTCTGAAACAGTTCCTTTTTCTTTTAAACGAACCGCTTCTTCCACTGCGATTTCACAGAATGGATTAATTGACATTTTAACGTTAGTTAAGTCAACACCACTGTTGTCCGGTTTAACACGAACTTTAACGTTGGCATCAACCACACGTTTTACAGCAACAAGAGCCTTCATGTAATCCTCGGCTGTTTTAGCAAATGTAAATGTTGAGAAAAGTTAGTGTAACTCTTCACTTAAATTTTTTTAGGTGCCCTATCTTGCAATGTGTACGGCATTTCGGTCAAGTCACAATTCAACAAAGAGCTGTAAAAATGCGTAATTTTCCCTGAACGATGCGTTCACAATTAATTGTTATCGTTTTATTACAATGAAATGTATCAATATTTACTTAAAATTTAACCATTGATTTATATTATTTTTTTATCTGATTAATCACATCAGAAGTTTTGATTGATGACATTTAATTTAAACTGATTTAAAGCAGCTTGAAGCAAAACAGCCGGAATATACGTATGTCAGCTTTTGTCATTTTGGACAGAACTCTTTTTGAGAGCGAATTAAACCTAATATAAAGACAAATTGACCAAATAATAAACCAGCGCATTGAATTCTACGCCGACAAAGTGAATATTTAATTTCAAATCTTCGCAATTATAAAAAAAAGCATACTGCGAAGAGTATGCTTTTTTGCAGCCAGATTAATTAATGATTAACCAGCTTGCGGCAAGTGCCAGTAAACCACCAGAAGTTCCATCCACCCATTTTTGTTTACGTTCATCCATTTGGGTTTTCTGGCTGATTTTGCTGAATAAAATACTTAAGCCACAATACACCACAAAAATCAGACTGATAAAAATAAAGGACAGAATCAAACCTTGACTGACAGTATTGGCCGATTTATCAATAAACTGCGGCAAAATCGCAAAATAAATCAACATGCCTTTCGGATTTAACAGTGCGGTAAAAAAACCTTTTTTAATCGGATTGGCTGAGGTCTTTTTCTCAATGTTCAGCGCGTTTTTACTGAATACCGATTTGAGCAAACCAAAGGCCAGATACAGCAGATAAGCAATCCCGAGCCAGCGAATCGTTTCAAACAGCACCGGAAAAGAGACAATAATAGCCGCAATCCCGAGTGCCACAAGGATCGAATGCACCAGATAACCGCAACACACCCCTAAGGTTGCCATCATGCCTGCTTTTGCATCTTTACCCATCACTTGAGACAGGATAAATAACATATCGGGTCCAGGCGTAAAAATCAGGGGAAGCACGGTCAGTGCAAAGAGTACAAATACAGACATTTCCTTTTCCTTTCAAACTCCAGAAAGTGAAATAAGTATCTGCGATTTTTTACAAAATTGGCTTTCAATTTATTTTATAATAAGTATTATTTTTCGAATATTATTCTAATTTATGAAAATATCCACCAAGTCTGTGCGGGTAAAACTTGATCGAATTGATAAAAATATCATTCGACATTTACAAGCCAATGGCCGTATTCAGAATAATGATCTGGCACGTGAAATCGGACTTTCACCTTCGTCCTGTTTACGCCGGGTAAAATTACTGGAAGATGCAGGCGTCATTCAGAATTACACGACTATTGTCGACCAACAAAAAATTGGTTTTCAGCTGATTTTATTTTCGCGCATCTGGCTGGTCGGTCAGGATGCTGAAACCATTGATACCTTTATTGAGGCGATGAAAGAATTGCCGCAAGTGATGGAGTGCTACATTATTTTGGGGGAAAGTGATGCGATGCTGAAAGTCGTGGTGCCTGATCTGGAAAGTTACCGGAAATTCCAGTCGACCCATTTGACCAAAAAAAATGGCATTACCAGTGTCAAAACGGATTTACCCAGCCAGATTATTAAACAGAGTTTCCAGCTGCCTTTAGAAGATTTATAGGCAAACTGATTTTAGACAACGACGCTATGTTCTTAATCTAAGATTTGCATAATCGTAGCTTGCTTAAACCATAACCTGTGCTATAAGCGTATAGATGGCAAGCTCTACCATAAGGAAAAGGTTGCCTATAGAAGCCAACCTTTTCCTCTTGAACAAAGCCAAACCACAGGACTGAATCTTATTTTTATGCTGTGTGAATACTTCAGAATTTACTCAGCTTCTTGTGCTAAAAAATCACGATGTACATGGCTTAAATCTACCAGCTCATAGTCTGCCAATTCAAAAATTTGCCAAATCGCAATCGCATCTTCTTTTAAATCCACTGCCTGGGTCGCACGATTCGACAATTGCCATTGCAAATCAGAAATCCATAAATAGTATTGCCTAGTCGCCGCATTAAAGGCCTGAACTTTTCCATCGGCATTAATCCCTTGAATGATGGCGCCTTCAGGTAAGGTCGCTTCAAGATTGGGTAAGCTAATGTCCACAAAATGCTTGATTTGTCGCAAACCATAACCTGCAAACATTTCTTTTTGAGCTTCACTTAACTGTGCATATTTTTGCTCTATATCTGCAATTACCAGTGTGTCCATGTCACCTCCCATCGGTCAAATACTGAGATGTTACTCAGCAATATTCATTTTAAATATTAAATACTATTTATTGTTATACCTGAAATGGCGCATTTAACGAATAAGACAATAGTGAAATGCTTACCCGAACGCCAGTGTTCAGTTCAATTCCATTTTAAGGTTTATATATGAAAGTTTTGTGCCAAAAATACGATTTTCATGATTTTTATTCTTTAACACTTGTCACATGATCAATCTTCTTTATGCTGCGCACGCGGATGGGCCTGATCATAAATCTGGGCTAGATGATCAAAATCGACATGAGTATAAATTTGCGTGGTGGTTAAATTACTGTGTCCCAGCATTTCCTGCACCGCGCGTAAGTCCCGGCTATTCGACAACATATGACTCGCAAAACAATGTCTTAATAAATGTGGATGTAAATCTACATTCACGCCTGCGCGCTGCGCCTGAAACTTGACCCGATTTTCAATTTGCCGTGCACCAAGCGGATTGCCTTTCTGGGTAATAAATACATTCGCCTCCGGCACAAAATCACCATTCCATAAAGGATAGATTTGCAACCAGGCCATCACGCTGTCTTTGGCCTTGGAACCGAAAGGCACTATCCGGGTTTTATTGCCTTTACCAGTAATGCGTAATAACTGCCGGTTGAAATCAATATCTTTAATTCGCAGGCTTTGCAGTTCTGCCAGACGCAGCCCACTCGAATAAAGCAATTCCAAAATCGCTTTGTCCCGGAGCCACATTTGCTGCTGTATTTCATTTTCAGGCGCAGGCTGATCTATAATCTGGTTGATGGTTTCAATATCCACCATGCCGGGCAAAGGACGCGATTGACGTTTTAACTGAAAATCATCAGCCGGGTTGAAAGCGAGATGCTGGGCCTGCTCGGCCCATTTCATAAACTGGCGGATAGACGAAAGCATGCGCTGAAGACTGCTGGGACTTAACTGATGCTGTTCAACTTTTTGAGCCAGAAACTGGCGTAAATCGGTGGCTTCTACATCGTTTAAATTGAGCTGCTCACGCTGGCAAAACTCTAAAAAATCCGAGACATCACGCTCATAAGCTTGCAAGGTATGTTTGGACTGGTTTTGAATTTCACGTTCTTTCAGCCACATGTTGAGCAAGAGTTGAGGTGAGACAATCACTGCTTGCTCCATTTAGAATTGCTCCAGATAATCTTGAATCAGCATTGCAACCTGATCTGCATGAGTGCTGGCAAAGAAATGATCTCCACCTTGGATAATATGCAGTTTTGCATTTTTAAAAATTCCTGCCAAGTATTGTCCAAGCTGAACAGTGCTTAAAGGATCATGATCGCCCCAGATCAGCAAGATCGGAACGTCAAGACTTACAAGCTGAACGCGGCTAAATTCAGTTTGGTCTTGTACAAACCAGTCCGGTGCTGTTTCAAAATGTTCACTATAATCTCTACGCCAGTCTGCACAATGAAATGTTTTTAAATTCAGCCCACCAGATGTCGCCAACAATACCAGTCCTTTGACTTTCTGTGGATGCTTAAGTGCCAATCCAACGGCCAAGATACCACCCATAGACTGGGCAATCAGAATAGAATCATCCTCTATCTGCTTTTCCACGAATTCTTGCAAATCATGCAGATTTTGAATGGCCAAATTTGGTGCTACGCCATCAAAGCTTGGATAGGCAATGACTTGCTGATCTGGATATTCGGTTAATGCTGCCCTTAATGGCTGCCAAAAGTGCTGGCTTCCTGAAGCACCCGGCAGGAACACAAGCTTATTCATCTCGGTCAAATTCTACGGTTTTTCCCATCCTAGCATAAAAAAAGCACCATCGAAGACAGTGCTTTTTTCTCAAGCGGAACCAAGCTTAACCCTGGAAATAACGTAAATCCAGACGTCCTTCATATACGGTCGCCGTTGGTCCGGTCATCCAGACCACATCACCTTCTTTCCATTCAATTTGCAGCTTGCCGCCTGCCAGTTCAACTTCGACTTTACTCGACAGCAGACCACGACGCATACCTGAAATTGCGGCAGCACAGGCACCTGTACCACAAGCTAAGGTCTCGCCTACACCACGCTCGTACACACGTAAACGTGCATGTTTTTCATCAATAATCTGCATAAAGCCAGCATTGACTCGTGCCGGGAAGCGCGCATGTGATTCAACTTGTGGACCAATACGTGCGACATCGGCAGCAATCACATCCGGTACGATTGTCACCGCATGTGGATTCCCCATATTGACCACATCAATGGTCAGATTTTCACCGCCAGCAAGATCGATGTCATACAGGCTCTCCGGCGCATCAGCTACAAATGGAATTTCCTGAGGCAAAAATTTTGGATAACCCATATTGACCCGTACCCAACCATTCGCACCCAATTCCGGCTCTACAATACCAGATTTGGTTTGTACCTTGATTTTGGTTTTGGTCGTGAGCTGACGATCATGTACAAATTTGGCAAAACAGCGCACGCCATTGCCACATTGTTCCACTTCTGAACCATCGGCATTAAAAATCCGATATTTAAAGTCTGCACTTGGGACATCGGGTGGCTCAACCACCAAGAGTTGATCAAAACCAATGCCGAAGTTACGATTGGCCAAACGCTGAATGGTCAAAGTGTCTAAATAAGCACGCTGGCTGATCAGGTCAACCACCATAAAGTCATTGCCCAGACCATGCATCTTGGTAAATTCTAATAACATCCTGATTTATCCTTAAGGCAATAAACGCTCACGTTCCCAGAGTGATTCAATCGTTTCACGTTCACGAATCAAATGCGCCTGATCAGCATCGACCATTACTTCAGCAGCACGGCCACGGCTGTTATAATTTGAACTCATCACAAAACCGTATGCACCTGCGCCCAGCACAGCCAGCACATCATTTTCCTTGATCGCAAGCTCACGCTCTTTACCCAGAAAATCACCAGTTTCACAAATTGCGCCCACCACATCCCATTCTTTCATTTCGACATCGGTACGAGGTGTAACAGATTGAATATCCATCCATGCTTCATATAACGCAGGGCGAATCAGGTCATTCATCGCTGCATCAATGATCGCGAAATTACGGTGATTGGTTGGCTTGAGCAGATCTACTTTAGTCAGCAGCACACCTGCATTGGCAGAAATACTACGTCCCGGTTCCATATACACTTTCAAGCCCAGTTTTTCTAAAGCTGGACGCAGCGCATTGGCATATTCTTCAACCGACGGCGGGGTTTCATCTTTATACGTCACACCCAGACCACCACCGATATCGATGTGTTTGAGGTGAATGCCCAGCTCTTTTAACTGGTCGATCATCACGATGACACGATCCAGTGCATCGACAAATGGCTGGGTTTCAGTCAACTGTGAACCAATATGGCAATCAATCCCGACCACATCCAGATTTGGCAATGACGCTGCATATTGATAAGTTTCAAACACGCTATCCGATGGAATACCGAATTTATTTTCTTTTAAGCCCGTTGAAATATAAGGATGGGTTTTGGCATCGACATCCGGATTGACACGCAATGAAATCGGCGCTTTGACATTTAATTCAGTCGCAACTTTCTGTATACGATCCAGCTCGGCATAAGATTCGACGTTAAAGCAGGCAATCCCAACTTCTAGCGCTTTTTTGATATCCGCTTCAGATTTACCCAGACCCGAAAATACAATTTTCGATGCATCACCACCGGCTTTCAGCACACGCGCCAATTCACCACCGGTCACAATATCAAAACCGGCACCCTGTTTGGCCAATACATTCAATACCGCAAGATTAGAGTTGGACTTTACCGCAAAACAGATTTGATGGTCGATAAAATCAAAAGCACGATCCATATCTAAAAAATGCTTTTCCAAAGTGGCTTTAGAATAAACATAGAGTGGTGTGCCAAATTGCTCCGCGAGCTGTTGTAATGAACATTGCTCAGCGTGCAATACCCCATTAATGCGGGTGAAACTCATGAAGGTATCCTTTCTGTGAAAGCGTTATGGTGTGGTTTTAACGTCTGAATCGGTAGGTGCAGCAAACTGTTGTTGCACGGGTGCCTCGCGTTCTTCATCGGACGCTTTAGGCTCAGTTTCAGTATTTTTGTATAACAGATACTTGGCACGCTTGTCGTAATTCGGATCATTTGGCAAGTGCAAAGCACCTGACTGTCCACAACCTGCAAGAACAAGACCTGTCGCTAAGATACTGATGTAGCAAATGACTTGGCGCATCTGACCACCTAATGTAATAGTTTCGATGAAGTATAACGCGATCATTCGGCATGACCCAAGCGTTAAACGCTAGAGAGTATCTTTAGACAAAAAAAAACGCCAGCAGATCGCTGACGTTTTTATTGATAAGGTTTATTTACGTTTCTGTTTATAGAAACCAAAATATCCAATGATTAGCAGGATAAACCAGATCGGACTGACCATCAGTGCCTGGCGGGTGTCGTCTTCCAGCGCCAAGACCACGATCATGCTCAGGAAGAAAATAATCACGATCCAACAGCTTACCAGACCGCCTGGCAACTTAAAGGTCGATTTGGCATGCAGTTCTGGACGTGTTTTATAATACACGATATAGCTCCAGATAATGATGATCCAGACACAAATAAACAGAATCGTAGATAAAGTCGTTGCCAAGGTAAAGGCCCGAACGGTATCCGGAACAAAATACTGAAGTGCTGCACCCAGCAACAAACATATCGCAGAGAAATACAGCGCATTTGCAGGCACTGCGCGACGGTTCAAGCGACCAAAGGCAACCGGTGCCTGCTCTTCACGCGACAGGCCAAATAGCATACGACTGGTCGAGAATACGCCACTGTTCATCGATGACATCACTGAGGACAATACCACCAGGTTCATGATAATCGCAGCCGCTGCAATACCAGCTTGACTGAACAGGTTTACAAACGGTGATACATTCGGATCAATCTGGTTCCATGGTGTCACTGACATCACAATTAGCAGTGCCAATACATAGAAAATAATGATACGAATCGGAATAGAGTTCACTGCTTTTGGCAGGTTCTTTTCCGGATCTTTGGTTTCAGCCGCGGTAGTACCCACCAGCTCTACCCCGACAAAGGCAAAGATTGCAATCTGGAAACCGGCCAGGAAGCCCATGGCACCCGTCGGGAACAAACCGCCATGCTCCCAGATATGACTAAAGGATGCGACCGTACCGGCATCATTGGTAAAGCCGGTAAACACCATCCACAGGCCAACGGCAATCAGCACCACAATGGCGATAATTTTGACCAGGGCAAACCAGAATTCCATTTCACCAAACAGTTTTACCGTGACCAGATTCAAGCCCATGATAAACACAATCGCGGCAACACTGATCATCACCCCTTCTTCAGGGCTAAAGGGCAAGCCATTATTGAAGAATTGCAGATAATAAATAATGGCTGACAGATCTGCGATCCCGATGGTGATCCAGCACAACCAGTAGGTCCAACCGACAAAGTATCCGGCCCAAGGCCCGATCAGATCCGTGGCAAAATCAATAAATGATTTATATTGCAAATTGGAAAGTAACAATTCCCCCAATGCACGCATCACCAGAAAGACCATAAAACCGATGATCATATAGATCACCAGAATCGAAGGACCTGCGAGACTGATGGTTTTACCCGAACCCATAAACAGGCCGGTTCCGATGGCGCCCCCAATGGCAATTAACTGTAGGTGCCGATTGGACAAACTCCGCTTTAATTCACCGTGCTCTGCCGATGAATTGTTATATTTTTCTGACATTATTAATTACAACTTTGAGTTTTACTCGCGACAAATTAACGTAAAAAATGCTGAATACAAAAATAAAATTTGCATCATTTGTATTTCCTGATTAATTGAAGAAGTTAATTTATTTTTCTTATATCGCTCTCCAGTTACATTTTTGCTTTATTTTTGACCTGAAAGATTCCAGTAATTTCTTGTCAAATTTTTAAAACTGTGTAAAAAATAAAATACTATTCAGCCAATTTATGCATTTAGGATGAATGCATCTGGCATAGCAATTGCTTTTTAAGCAATACCTCGAACTACACAGACATGGATCAATAAGAAGAATTTTATGCAAAATTTACAAAGTTTAATGGAAACTTTAAGCGGCTGGGTCTGGGGCCCTTATATGCTGGTACTGATTGTCGGTACCGGGATTTTCCTTACCTTCCGTTTATTGTTCTGGCAGTTCCGCATGTTGCCCCTAGCCTTCAAACAGGTCTTTGGCAAGCACCCTGACCATTCAGGTGATATTTCCCAATTTGCTTCATTGATGACCGCACTCTCTGCCACGATTGGTACCGGTAACATTGCCGGCGTAGCCACTGCCTGTGTCCTCGGGGGTCCGGGCGCCGTGTTCTGGATGTGGATGACCGCCCTGTTTGGTATGGCCACCAAATATGGCGAAGGTGTTCTGGCAGTCAAATACCGAGTCAAAAATGAAAAAGGTGAAATGTCGGGTGGTCCGATGTACTACATCGAGCGTGGTCTGAAATGGAAATGGCTGGCACTGATTTTTGCCTTGTTCGGGACACTGGCTTCTTTTGGAATCGGCAGTTCAGTACAGTCGAATACTGTAGCACTGGCGGTTGAAAACAGCTTGGGCATCGAAACCTGGATGACCGGTATCGTCATTACCGCCTTTTCAGCACTGGTGATTCTCGGCGGAATTCAAACCATTTCTCGCGCTTCTTCAGTAATTGTTCCAGTTATGGCCCTGGGCTATGTTGCAGGGGGAGTGACGATTATCATCAACAATCTGGAGTTAGTCGCTCCAGCCCTGAAAATGATCTTTACCTATGCCTTTACCGGTGAGGCTGCTGTAGGTGGTGCGATTGGCGCAGCGATTCGTTATGGTGTAGCGCGTGGAGTATTCTCCAACGAAGCCGGTATGGGTTCTGCACCGATTGCGGCCGCAGCAGCGAAAACCGATCATCCGGCGCGTCAAGGTCTGGTGTCTATGACTGGTACCTTTATTGATACGATTATCGTCTGTTCGATTACCGGTATTGTACTGGTGATGGGTTATATCATGGCCGGCAACTCATTCGGTGACCAGACCGGCGCAGTATTGACCATCAGCGCGTTTGACAAACTGTTGCCTGGGATCGGCGGCTGGATTGTGACCCTCGGGATTATTTTCTTTGCTTATTCCACCATCTTGGGTTGGAGCTACTATGGCGAGAAATGTGCCACTTATTTGCTCGGTGAGAAGTTTGTGCTGCCCTATCGCATTATTTATATCGCTTCGGTATTTATTGGCTGTGTGGCGACCCTTGATCTGGTTTGGCTCTTCGCCGATACCTTTAATGGGCTCATGGCGGTTCCAAACTTAATTGCACTATTGCTTTTATCCGGAGTGATTGCCAAGGAATCGAAAGACTTTATTGCAAGACGTAAATCTGGTGAACTTTATTAATTGATAAGCTATTTAATTACTCAACTTAAATAGTAAAGAGCCACGTCAATCGTGGCTTTTTCTGCTTAATCTTTTCCATTTTTCATTATGAAAATTTAGCAACGCAAACCACCCCATTGTGGTACTTTGCTATCAGACTCGAGTTCAAGCGCCAGAGCCAAAGAAAGAACAAAAAACAGAATCCCGTCAATTTTCATATTGCCCTGATCATCTTCCAGATACTCACTCAGTTTTTGGTAGGCTTTATGCTGCAGATCAAAAGGTACATCCAGATAAAGACCACCCAGGTAGATTTCACTATGGACGGTTTGATCCACACCTAAACACGGCATATAGACAATGCCCTGTTGCTCTAGCCAGCCGATCAAAATCTGGCGAACCGAGTTTGCGTCCCGATCTGGATGTACATAATGATCAAAATGCACAAACAGCACATCACGGTTTTTTTCACGTGCGATCGCATCAATATGTTTCAGCAATTGTGACAAGATCTGTTCCATTCCAGCATAACAAGATGGGCATTATAGACGGCGTTGACGCATAGCATTCAAATCAGCATAAATAAAAACGACAAGCCTTGTCGTAAAAACTATGATTTTTCAGGTGAAAGGCTTGGTTTTCTATAGCATTCACCGCTATGCTGTCACTCAATTTCAATCGCTACATCTTCAAATATGGCTAAAGCAAAAAGTGTGTATCGTTGTGAACAGTGTGGTGCCGATCATCCAAAATGGTCGGGGCAGTGTTCTGAATGCGGGGAATGGAACAGCCTGGTTGAGGTGACCATTGCACCGGCAGTGACGCATCGCGCCCAGCCAAAAATCGGTGGTGGATATGCAGGCCAGGCGTCCAGCATCACGACTTTAAATCAGGTTTCAGTCTCTCATGAAACCCGTCTGCCGACGGGGATCAGCGAATTTGACCGGGTCTTGGGTGGCGGACTGGTGACCGGTTCGGTGGTCTTGATCGGCGGTGATCCCGGGATTGGTAAATCGACTATTTTGCTACAAACAGCCACGCACATGGCATCTGCCAAAAATCCAGCCCTGTATGTGACCGGTGAGGAATCCTTGTCTCAGGTGGCTTTACGTGCCCAGCGTCTGGATCTGCCGACCGATCAGCTCAAAGTCATGGCAGAAACCTGTGTCGAACGTATTTGTGAAGTGCTGGCCCAGCAACGTCCTGCGGTGGCCATTTTGGACTCGATCCAAACCCTGTATACCGAGACCCTACAATCTGCACCGGGTGGTGTCTCACAGATTCGTGAATCAGCGGCTCTGCTGACCCGTTTTGCCAAAAATAGCGGTACATCTTTATTCTTGGTCGGTCATGTGACCAAAGAAGGCGCCTTGGCAGGTCCGCGCGTACTGGAACATATGGTCGACTGTGTGCTGTATTTTGAAGGCCAATCGGATTCACGTTACCGGATGATTCGAGCGGTCAAAAACCGTTTTGGTGCAGTCAATGAACTCGGTGTGTTCGGCATGACCGATAAAGGTCTACGCGAAGTTTCCAATCCTTCAGCCATCTTTTTAAGCCGTTATGATGAAGCCATTCCCGGCTCGATTGTGATGATCAGCCGTGAAGGTACGCGCCCGCTTCTGGTTGAAGTTCAGGCATTGGTCGATGATGCACATGGCCAACCAAGACGCGTAGCGCTTGGTTTGGATCAGAACCGTCTAAATATGCTCCTTGCAGTCATGCATCGGCATGGTGGTGTGCAAACCTCCGGCCAGGATGTTTATGTCAATATTGTCGGTGGTTTGAAAATCACCGAAACAGGTTCGGATCTGGCGGTACTTCTCGCCTGCGCTTCCAGCATTCGTGGCAAAGCCTTACCGCAACAGCTGGCGGTTTTTGGGGAAGTCGGACTGTCTGGAGAGATTCGCCCTGTGCCGAACGGTCAGGAACGGCTGAAAGAAGCGATTAAACATGGTTTTAAATACATTATTGTCCCTCGCGGCAATGCACCGCAAAAATCCATTGAGGGCGTGCAAATTATTGCAGTTGCGCGTTTACATGAAGCCTTGAGCGAGGCAATGGCGCTGAGTGATGAACTCAATTAACTGTAAACCGGCTCATTTCGTACAAAGAGCAAAAAAATACAGATTTTTGATTGAAATTCCACACAAAGCCTATATAAATAGACTGTACAAACAGGTTTTATTCTCATAGGAAAAATGAATGGAAGTTCGACAGCGCGGTTTGATCACAGGTATCTTGACAGCAGTTTTATTGGTTGCGCCTTTTGCAGCTGAAGCAAAACGTGCAGGTGGCGGTAAAAGTCACGGCATGCAACGTTCTGCACAACCTACTCAATCTTATCAACAACCTCGTCAAGCTGCGCCTGCTCAACAAGCGCCAGTTGCCGGTGCTGCAACCCAGCAAAAATCCGGTCCGGGTGTCGGCGGCATGGTTGCCGCGGGTGTAGCCGGTGCTGCGATTGGTGCAGTTGCTGCCAATGCCTTGGCGGATGATCAAAGTGTAGCAGCATCTGAAGCTCAGGCTGCTCAAGCCGAAGAGGAAAAAGGTGGTATTCCAGGCTGGATCTGGATCCTTCTTGCTGCTGCTGTTGCCTTCTTCATTTTCCGTAAGATGGGCGCAAAAAAAAAAGTAGCTTCTAACCCATACGCACCAAATAGCGGTGCTGGTAATACAGCACCTTTTGGTCAGGCACCGACTGCACCTCGCGGTGGTGACAGTACCAATATTTTTGGTCAGAATGTGGGTGGTCAAACGTCAAGCAACAATGCTCCGTTCGGTTCTGCTCCGGTAAATAACGCGCCTTTTGGTGCAGCTTATACCCAAAGTGGCAGCCAGTTACCGGATGGTACTGAACCTGCAGCATTCTTGCGTGTAGCGCGTCAGCGTTTTAACCATATTCAGTCCATGAATACAGCAAGCAACATTTCTGAAATTCAGCGTTATCTGACTCCTGAACTTTATCAGTCAATGTATAACGACATCATGAGCAATCAGGATCAGGATGTTGCCGAGTTTTCAAATCTGAATGCGATGGTCGTCGACTCATCGACTGACAATGGCCAATATATTGTCAGCGTACGCTTTACAGGTACGGTAAGCGAAGACTTAAACAGCTTGCCGCAACCGTTCGCAGAAATCTGGCATTTCACCAAACCAGCAGGTTCAAATCAGGACTGGGTGGTTGCAGGTATTCAGCAAGACTAATCGTGAATAAATGAAGTTTAGACAGCGGCCTTCGAGCCGCTGTTTTTATTTTCAAGCCTTACATTTTGATCTTTTTTAATTCCCTTCCCCCTCTCTTTTTTAACCTAACTTCCAGTTTTACTTATTTTTCATATAAATAGTTCAACAACCCATATTTAAAATCTAAACAATAATTGTTATCATTATCATTAATTACTTCATAAGTTTGTAAATAGAATTTTCGATGATGAATAGTCCGAATATGCAAGCCATAGCGACTGGAACAGTTACTGCACCGAAACCATCAAGCAAAAATAAAGTCAAAGCAAATATGCTGGCTTATCGTGGGATGATTTTATATCGCTTTATTCTGGCGGGTGCTGGCGGTTATCTACTGGCTACACTGGCAACGATCTTGATTGCCCAGCTTTTTATCGACAGTGGAAGCAGTGCAGCCATGTCCGCCACCCTGATTGGCTTTAGCTTGAATGCTGCTGCATTTATCTGGGTATTTATGGTGAATAAGACGCTCAAAGCTACGCTCGGGATCGCGATTCCCGGTGTTTTACTCTATATCGCCTATAAGCTTTTAGGAAATTGAGATGAGAGTAGACGCAAAACCCGAAGGTCCACGCCAGTCGATGTCGTGGTTGCATACTTGGGCCAGTCTGATTTTAGGCTGGCTTTTATATGCGATTTTCTTGACCGGAACCTTAAGCTTTTTCCAGAACGAAATTACCGTCTGGATGAAACCGGAATTTCATCAATCAGTTCCACCAAAGACTCAAATCGAACAAACCCGTGTGGCACTGGCTTATCTGCAACAGCACCATCCGGATGCTGGCAGCTGGGCAATCCAGCTTCCTAACTCACGCCAAAATACTACCACCCTGACTATTCGTAGTGCCGGCGAAGATCCGCGTGCCCGTCGTGGCGGTACCCGCGTGACGATTGACAGCGCCACCGGCGAAGTTTTGCAAGCGCGTGAAACACGCGGTGGTTCATTCTTATACCGTTTCCACTTTGAATTGTATGGTTTGCCAAGAATCTGGGCGCGCTGGATGGTCGGCGTTGCGACCCTGCTCATGCTGGTGGCAATCATCAGCGGTGTCATTACCCATAAGAAAATTTTCAAGGATTTTTTTACTTTCCGTCCCGGCAAAGGTCAGCGTTCATGGTTGGATGCACACAATGCTACTGCGGTATTTGCCCTGCCCTTTCACATCATGATTACCTTCAGTGGCTTATTATTATTGCTTTTTACCCTCATGCCCTGGGGCGTAAACCAGATTTATGAAAATCGTGGTGCTTTCCTTCAGGATCAACGTAAGAGTTTGGTTCAAGACAACAGTATTCAGGCTGAATCCCGTGACAGCCATAGTGAGAGCAAAGAACGTCGACCGCAAGCTGAGAGAGAAAATCGTGGCGAGCGCGGTGAAATGTCGGCACGCAGTGAAGGTCGCCGCTCTCGTGATGAAATACAAGCTGTACCTCCTGCACCATTAACCGATCTTACTCCGATCTTGGCAACAGCCGAAAAAGAATGGAAAAATAATCCAGTGGGTACGATAACCATCATCCAGCCAAATACCGTAAAAGCTGAAATTGAACTTCGTGCCTTAAACGGAGTCAGCATAGCTTATCGTAATGTTTATCCGAGCCTTGCTTTTAATGGCGTAACAGGTGATTTAGAGCCGGATCAAACCACACTGAAAACGCCTTCGGTCGCAAATGGTATTTATAATGTATTCACCACATTGCATGAAGCACGTGGCGTGGACTTGGCTCTACGCTGGTTATTGTTCATCTCAGGTGTGGTGGGCACCTTGATGATTGCGACCGGCTTGATTCTATGGTGTGTCAAACGTGCGCCACAACAACAGAAGCAAGGCTATAAATCCTTTGGTTATCGTCTTGTGGAAGTCACCAATATCGCTGCCATTATTGGCTTACCGATTGCCTGCGCCACCTATTTCTATGCCAACCGTTTCATTCCGGCAGACATGGACATGCGTCTGAACTGGGAAATACGTAGCTTCTTTATTGTCTGGTTGCTGACCTTGCTCTATGCCATGATTCGCAGTCATCGTCAGGCTTGGCTGGAACTATTACTGCTTGCTACTGCCGCATTTGCCTTGCTGCCAATCGTCAATTTTCTGACCGGCGGCCAGGCAATCTGGAACACCATTATGCATGGTCAATGGGTGATTGCGTCTTTTGATCTGGCGATGTGGGTGCTTGCGATCCTGTTCTGGTTTTCATTTAAAAAAGTGAAAAACCATAAAGGTTTGTCGCCTAAAAAAGCCAAGGCTGCTCTCAAGGAGAATCGGGCATGATGTTCTTCTTCCTGATTTGGGCTTTAACTTCACTGGGTTTCTTTGCGCTTGCAATGTCGATGTCCAAACATCAAAAACAGATTTTTGATACAGAACTTGACCCTGCAAAGACACAACTTGCGACTATTCTGGGTTGGGTATTGCTCATAATTGCCCTGATTCTGTGTCTGTTAACAGGATTTGCCAGCAATATGATCAGTTACTGGCTGGGTAGTCTAACTTTTGCAGCACTGGTGGTCGGTTTAAGTCTGAGCTATCTGGCAAGTAAAATTAAAGTGATCGTAATGTTCTGTGTGTTCATCGCTTCGATCTCAGGGATTATTTGCTTGATCTAATCATTTGATTGACCAATCTCTTTAAAAAGCTGGCCTTCGGATTGGCTTTTTTGCTTTAAACCTTTTAGTCTACGCACAATATTTTTGAGATGTTGATATGACCCAGCGTGTTTCTCCCTCTGCTGTCCTGACCAATCTTGCCTTAGCCGGTAATGCTGAAGCGCAATTTGAACTAGCTGAGCTGTATATGCAAAGCGAGCATGATGATGACATCATTCTGGCTGAAGAATGGGCATTGAAAGCTGCCAACGGCGGGCTGGTGGATGCAATGTACTGGTTAGGTGAAGGTTATACCGTTTATGCCAAAGAATTAGCAGAAGAAGATCCGGAAGAATCCATAGCTCACTTTGAGTTAGCCTATTACTGGTTAAGCAAGGCCAATATTGAGAAGCACCCTGCTGCGACTTTAGAACTGGCAGGTTTCTACCGTCGCGGTGATGTAATTGAAAAAGATGTAGAGAAATCGATTTCTTTAGTTAAACAGGCTGCGGAATGGGGCGAGGTTCAGGCCATGCGCGATCTTGCTTTTATTTATGCCACTGGTTTAGGTGTAGATGGCGATGAAGAACTAGCTGAGTTCTGGGCCCAAAAAGCGCATGCTGCTGAGCAAGAAGCTAAATAAAACGAAAAGCCCGTCAAATGATGGGCTTTTTATTATCATATATGATTCACAATAAATTCTATTTCCTTTATTAAATAATCTAAAAGCTCATTTAATCCAATCAAATCATTAAGCCTCATAACACTATAATTACTATGATCTATTTTTTCTTTCAATTTTAATAAGGCTTTCGTTCTCTCTGTTTCTGCATATTTATAATCCTCCCTCTTCGCATTGATGCGTATTTTTTTTAATTCACTAATATCATGAGATAAGAAAACGATATATTTATCCTTTATTAGTGTAGGAATTGAATGAGCAATTAAATTTCTAACAAATAAGTTCTTCTCAACTTTCCCCAATAAATAAATTATTTCACCATTCAAATGCTTATGTAATTCTTTCACATTTATAAGCTGTGACAAAGGTAAGGTTCTCACTTCATCCTTATATGTAGGTATTTCTACATATGTTACGAGCCTCTTGAGATGCACCTCCAACCTATTAAAATTTATAAGTAAATCTATGATCAATAATTTACATCCAGTTTTTAGCTCACAGTGTCCAAGGAAATCCAGTGGTTTATCTTGGATCAGCACATCGATGGATTTTGTAATTTCCTCTAAGTCATCCATTCTTCTTCCTTAGTATATTTTTAAGTCAATGTATTTGTATCGGATTTTATATAACTTGGCTATCACTTTAAATCCAAGTACAATACTGCGCTAGTCGAGGGATGCTGCGACGTTTTACAGGCACTAAATGTAAAATCGCTAGGCTCGACCATCGGTCAGACATTCGTTCTGATCAACAACGGCATCCGCGAACAGAACGATCCAATCTATTTTTTCCTAGGAGATCCTGATGAACGCGGTTACTGCTTCATTTACAGATTACAAAGTTGCTGATATTTCACTTGCTGATTACGGCCGTAAAGAAATTAAACTTGCAGAAGCTGAAATGCCAGCCCTAATGGGTCTGCGTAAACGCTATGCTGCTGCTAAACCACTTGCTGGCGCTAAAATCTTGGGTTGTATCCACATGACAATCCAAACTGCTGTTCTTATTGAAACACTGGTTGAATTAGGCGCAGAAGTTCGCTGGACTTCATGTAACATCTTCTCGACTCAAGACCATGCTGCTGCTGCAATCGCTGCTGCGGGCATTCCTGTATTTGCTTGGAAAGGCGAAACTGAAGAAGAATACATGTGGTGTCTTGAACAACAAATCAATGTAAATGGCACGCCTTGGGATGCCAACATGATTCTTGACGATGGCGGTGATTTAACACTACTTGTTCATGAAAAATACCCAGAAGTGATTGAAAAAATTCACGGTGTAACTGAAGAAACAACGACAGGTGTTCAACGTCTGTATGAAATGCTTCGTGATGGCACTTTAAAAGTTCCTGCAATCAACGTAAACGATTCAGTAACCAAGTCTAAAAACGACAACAAATACGGTTGCCGTCACTCACTGAACGATGCAATCAAACGTGGTACAGATATGCTTTTATCTGGCCGTCGTGCACTTGTGATCGGTTATGGTGACGTAGGTAAAGGTTCTGCGCAATCCCTTCGTCAAGAAGGCATGATTGTACGCGTAACTGAAGTTGATCCAATCTGCGCAATGCAAGCATGCATGGACGGTTACGAAGTTGTATCTCCATACAAAAATGGCGTGCAAACTGGCAAGAAAGAAGACATCAATGTTGACCTTCTTCAAAACACTGACCTTATCGTAACTACAACAGGTAACTACCACGTATGTGACGCTGCAATGCTTGATTCATTAAAAGCTGGCGCAGTTGTTTGTAACATCGGTCACTTTGATACTGAAATTGATACAGCTTACCTACGTGGCTACAAGTGGGTTGAAGTTAAACCTCAAGTACACCAGGTGTATCGTTCAGAAAATGAAAATGATTACCTGATCCTTCTTTCTGAAGGCCGTTTGGTGAACCTTGGTAATGCGACTGGTCACCCATCACGTATTATGGATGGTTCATTTGCCAACCAGGTATTGGGTCAAATGCATTTATTCGCTGAGAAATTTGCTGATCTTCCAGAATCTGAAAAAGCTGCACAAATTCGTGTAGAACTTCTTCCTAAGAAATTAGATGAAGAAGTTGCTGCTGCGATGGTTGCTGGTTTCGGTGGTGTCTTGACTCAACTGACTCAAGAACAAGCGGATTACTTGGGTGTTCAAGTTGAAGGTCCATTCAAGTCTGATGCTTATAAATACTAATTTTTGTTTTTACCTCTCCCTAGCCCTCTCCTAAAAGGAGAGGGAAACTTCTATTGTGAAAATAGTTAGAGGGTAAGTTTTAAAGACTTTAACTATCGTAATGGAAGTCCCTTCTCCCTTTGGGAGAAGGTTAGGATGAGGGCAATCCAAAATTACAAGTATTTATAAAAAGGATTTGAACATGTCTAAACAGATTCCAATTTCATTTGAATTTTTCCCGACCAAAACTGATGTAGGTGCGGAAAAACTCAAGGTTGTACATCAAGAGTTACAACTCTTAAATCCAGAATTCTTCTCTGTGACCTATGGTGCTGGTGGTTCCACTCGTGAACGCACCCTGTCTACTATCAATGACTTTAATGGCAAAGGTGCACCTGTTGCCCCTCACCTGTCTTGTATTGGCGATGACAAAGCGCGTATTGCTGAACTTCTAGATCTGTACAAATCTCAAGGCATTGACCGTATTGTTGCCCTGCGTGGTGACTTGCCTTCAGGCCAAGTGGGTTTGGGCGAATTACCTTATGCAGCTGATCTGGTTCGCTTTATCCGTGAACATTCAGGCGATCATTTTAAGATTGAAGTCGCAGCTTATCCGGAAATGCATCCTCAGGCTGAAAGCTTTGACAAAGACATTCAGCACTTTGTTGATAAAGTCAATACAGGTGCTAATGCTGCTTTAACTCAGTTCTTCTTCAATCCAGATGCTTATTTCTATTTTGTAGATCGTATCCAGAAAGCAGGAATCGATATTCCAGTTGCGCCAGGCATCATGCCAATTACCAATGCCAGCAATCTGATTCGCTTTGCTGATGGTACCGGCGCTGAGATTCCACGCTGGATTCGTAAGCAACTGGCAACTTATGGTGACGATACTGCCAGCATTAAAGCCTTTGGCCATGAAGTTGTAGTTAAATTCTGTGAGCGTCTGCTTGCAGGTGGTGCACCAAGTTTGCATTTTTACACCATGAATACTACTGACCCGACCCGTCAGCTGGTCACCGATCTTGGTTTAGCTTAAGCCCTTTATTTCACCGATTTTTTGAGTAGAACGATCAATGCCACGTTTTTATATAGATGCTGATTTAACTGTTGATGTCAGCCTTGAGCTTACGGAAACTGTATTTCATCATTGGGTAAAGGTTTTACGCGCGCAAGTCGGTGAAAGCGCGACCCTGTTCAATGGACAGGGTGGCGAATATGACGTGACTTTAACCGAGGTTGCTAAAAAATCAGCCACCGTCTCGGTCAATGCATTTAATCCTGCCAATCGCACACCAAAGTTCCAGGCTTTGCTCGGTCAGGTGATGAGTAAAGGCGACCGTATGGATTATGCGATTCAGAAAGCAGTCGAACTGGGCGTTTCCGAAATTCAGCTGCTGACTTCGGATCGTTGTGAAATGCGTTTAAAGTATGATCGCGACCAGAAAAAGCTGGATCACTGGCAAGGCATTGTTATTGCGGCTTGTGAACAATGTGGTCTAAACATTGTGCCTGAAATTTTAGCGCCCATGTCACTTGAAAAATGGCTGGATACTGAACTTCCGAACACCAAACTGGTTTTAGCACCCAATAAAGATGAAACAGATGTACTGGCAGATGCGACTTTAGATCTTGCCCTGCTGATTGGCCCCGAAGGTGGCTTGAGTGAGGCAGAAATTAGTGCCGCAAACCAGAAAGGTTTTCTCAACTGGTGTATCGGCGAGCGTGTACTACGTACCGAAACTGCTCCTGTTGTTGCCCTGTCAATTTTGAATTATGTGCTTTAGTTCATCGGATGGGTAAAAATTTGTCTTTAATTTTGTTGATTTTTATTTTTAAGACATCTAATCTCGACTAAAGAATAACAAATACTTATTAATTGATTTCACACATTTCCTGGGGTTTTTATAACAACAATGCACAAGGACGAAAACCGTTTAGGATGAATACAGGCATTGAATCACATGGTTGATAATCAGGACGACTATATTCAACAGCATTTACATGATGCTCAAATTGCGAATACGCTTCGCCATAGTCGCTATTTTTTGCTCAGTATCATGGTGATTTGCCTCTATATTTTTTGTATTTATCACATTCAATATAGTCCTTCTAATACGTATTTTAATACCTGGTTTATTCTGACAGAATTTCTGGTCAGCATGTGTTGGCTGGTAAGTACGCTGTATTTTAAACCTGAACAATATAACCAGAAAAGTGCACACCGCTGGTTACAGATACAGAGTCTGGCTGTTGGCATCAGTATCGCGGCAGGTATTTTTACGATTTATTATTATTTGCCACAGGCCAATCCTGCATTTGAAGATATTGAAGCACTGACCTTGTCTGCCTTGTTGCTGATTGTTACCCAAGCTTTCGGTTTAACCTACCTGACCCAGAAACTGAGCTATTTTTGTCTGGTCTTTTTGCCGTCCTTATTCCCTTTTTTACTGTCGCAGCTTGACCATGTCGGTCATTCCAATCCCTTTTTTGGTCTGGCCTTAAACTTTGCGCTCATAGTGATTCTGCTGTGCGCGACAAGTAGTTATCGAATTCACAGCCGCACCTCACGTCTGTATGCGGAAAATGATATTTTGGTGAAAAATGCAGAACAGCAAGTGCATTGGACTGATGAACTATGCCAGCAACTCAAAACTGAAGTCAATAAATCCAAAGATATTGAACAGCAATTACAGCTCAGTAACCAATTGCTGGAGCAAAAAGTACGGGAACGTACCTATGATATTGAACAGATCAATCATGACCTGAAGAATCAGCAGCAGAATCTAAAACTTGCACATGAAATTGCCGGTATTCGGCCATGGGACTGGAATATTCAAGAGCGCAGCATCACCTTAACCAATCATAAAGACGAAAAGATTCTGCGCGATTCCAAAGATCATCATCTGCAATTACAGTATCTGATTCACCCTGAAGATCTGGCCTATTTTAAGCGCAATATGAAGCAGCATCTGCGTGGCCAGATTGAACGCTATGATGCCACTTACCGGATCAAGCTCAGTGAAGGTGGCTGGAGTTGGGTACATGATATTGGCCGGGTGATCAGTCGTGATCCTAAAAATAAAAAACCCTTGCGCATGGTCGGTATCCGTCGTGATATCCAGCAGGAACGTCTGTCTCAAGAACGTTTAAAACTGGTGGCCAGTGTACTGGAACAAGCTGCGGAAGGCATTTTCATTCTGAATCTTGATTTAGATTATATCGATGTCAATCCCCACTACGAATACCTGAGCGGTTTTGAGCGTGACCAGATCATCGGTAAATCCTTATTTGATATTGCGGTGCAAAATAAATCCCAGCAACGTACTTTTCAGGCCAATATTGTCAAACAGATCCAGAAGATTGGCTCTTATGATGGAGAGGTTTATGCAAAATTTCTGTCTGGCAAAGAGTCGACCTTATGGCTGCATATTAATGCCGTGACTGATGATGAAGGCCGGATTACCCATTATATTGGCATCGTATCAGATCTGACTGAACGTAAATTACAGGAACAGCGCCTGTCCTATCTGGAAAATTATGACACGCTGACTGACTTACCGAACCGCTTTTATTATAATTATCAGCTGCATCAATATCTAGTTTCGCAAAAAGACTCTATTAAAGAGATGGCTGTGATTCGGCTTAACATCGACCGTTTCCGGCCATTGAATGAATACCTGTCCAATAACGGCGGTGATGAACTTTTACGTCAGGTGGCGCAGCGGCTGCGCATGACCAATGCAGAAGCGCTATTTGTGGCACATCTAAATGGCGATGATTTTGCGATTCTCTATGAAATTTCACATATTCGCCCGTCAGTTCAGCACCATTGTGAACGCATCGCTCAGGCCTTTAGCAGACCGTTTAATATTTACGGTCAGGAGCATGTGATTACCCTGTCCATGGGAGTGGCATTTTATCCGGATCATGGCCGTCAGCTCGATTATTTAAATAACTGCGCTGAACAGGCATTGAACGAAGCCAAAAATCTCGGCGGCAATACTATTCACTTTTATTCCAGTGAAAATAATGCTTTACAGAACAAAGGGGTTTTCCTGGAACGTGATTTGCGCAAAGCAATCCAGAATAATGAACTGGTGGTGTATTATCAGCCAAAAATCAATTTCAGCGATCAAAGCATTTATGGCTTCGAAGCGCTGATTCGCTGGAACCATCCAGAAAAAGGCATTATCGCACCAGGCCTATTTATACCGTTAGCTGAACAGACCAGCCTGATTTCAGACATTGGCCGTCTGGTGATCCAGCAGGCCGCTAAACAGATTCGCCAATGGAATGATCTGGGCTTTAATCATATTTGTGTATCAGTCAATATCGTGGCGCAGCAATTGCGTCGTGGTCAATTACTTGATGATCTGGACCAAGCGATTGCAGACAACCATATTTCTGGCGCCAGCCTGGAGCTGGAAATTACCGAATCTTCTTTAATTGAAAATTCGGAAGCGGTCAAAAACCTGCTGAATGAAATTAAACAGCGACATATTCATATTGCCCTAGATGATTTCGGTACAGGTTATTCTTCTCTCTCCTATCTTGCTGATTTTCCAATTGATACCTTAAAAATTGATCGCAGTTTTGTTTGCAAGATTGGGGAAAACAAACAGGCAGCGATTGTCAGCGCCATGGTGGCCATGGGTAAAGCCATGGGCATGACCGTGGTCGCGGAAGGGATCGAGACTGAAGAACAGCTAGAATATCTACGTGATTTAGACTGTGATATTGCCCAGGGTTACTTATTTTCCAAACCGCTTCCTGAGCAGGATGCAACCGCTTATTTAGTACGAGACAAGACGCATCAGACTTATATATCTCAAGTCTAAGTCCATACCCGAGCACAATAAGTTTGTTGGAAAAACGGCCGTCTTTGTCTGTCCGAACTGGCCAACAAATGGTATATTCAGGAACATAAATAAATTTTTTGCCCGCTGACCGGGTAATCTTTACAACGATCGAGAGACTGATGGACGAACAATCTTTAAAGCAACAGGCCCTTTACTATCACGAATTTCCTACCCCGGGGAAAATCAGCGTTACACCAAGCAAACAATTGGTCAACCAACGTGACTTGGCCCTTGCTTACTCGCCTGGCGTAGCTGCACCATGTCTTGAGATTGAACGCGACCCTTCAACTGCTGCATTGTATACGGCTCGTGGTAACCTGGTTGCTGTCGTGACCAATGGTACTGCCGTGCTTGGCCTGGGTAATATTGGTCCTTTGGCTTCTAAACCTGTTATGGAAGGTAAAGGCGTATTATTCAAAAAATTTGCTGGCGTTGATGTATTCGATATCGAAATTGCTGAAAATGATCCAGACAAAATTGTGGATATTGTCGCTGCATTAGAACCGACTTTCGGCGGGATTAACCTTGAAGATATCAAGGCGCCAGAGTGTTTCTATATCGAGCAAAAATTGCGTGAACGCATGAATATTCCGGTATTCCATGATGATCAGCACGGTACTTCGATCATTGTCGGTTCTGCGCTCCTCAATGCGTTACAAATCAACGGCAAAAAAATTGAAGACATCAAGATTGTGGCTTCAGGCGCGGGTGCTGCTGCACTGTCTTGTTTGAATCTGCTTTGCGCTCTGGGTGCTAAAAAAGAGAACATCATCGTTGCCGATTCACGCGGTCTGCTGACTACGCATCGTGAAGGCCTGGATGAATCCAAGAAAGCCTATGTACAAGACATCGAAGCTACTCAGCTCGGTGACGTGATTGCGGGTGCAGACATGTTCCTCGGTCTTTCTGCTGCGGGCATTTTGACCAAAGAAATGGTCAAGGTCATGGCTGAAGATCCGATCATCTTTGCCTTGGCAAACCCGGATCCAGAAATTCTGCCTGAACATGCGCATGAAGTACGTGATGACGTGATCATGGCAACTGGCCGTTCTGACTATCCGAACCAGGTGAATAACGCACTGTGCTTCCCGTACATCTTCCGTGGTGCGCTGGACGTTGGTGCAACCACCATTAACGAAGAAATGAAAATTGCCTGTGTCCATGCAATTGCACGCATGGCACACGTTGAAGCTGATGCGGCGACTTATGGTGAAAAATCTGCATCATTTGGCCGTGAATACCTGATTCCAGGTCCACTGGATCAACGCCTGATTCTAGAAATCGCACCTGCTGTAGCACAAGCTGCAATGGATTCTGGTGTTGCAACACGCCCAATCACGGATTTCTCGCACTATCGTCAACGTTTGTCTGAGTTTGTCTACAACTCTGCCTTCATGATGAAACCAATCTTTGAACAGGCTAAATCTGATCCTAAACGTATTGCTTATGCGGAAGGTGAAGACCTGCGTGTACTTCGCGCAGTTCAAATTGCGGTAGATGATGGTTTGGCAATCCCGATTCTGGTGGGTCGCCCAGCTGTCATTGAAGCCAACATCAAAAAATTGGGTCTACGTCTTGAAGATGGTGTGAATATCACCATTGTCGATCAGGAAAAGAACCCGAACTATGAAATGTTTGCAGACGATTACTACAACATTATGCAGCGCAAGGGTGTAACGCCTGAATATGCACAGCGTGAAGCACGTCGCCGCTCTACCCTGATCGCTGCAATGCTGGTGAAACATGGCATGGCAGACGGTATGCTGTGTGGTACGTATTCAAGCTATGACATTCACCTGGACTTCGTCAGCAACATCATTGGCAAGAAAGATGGTCATAACACTTTCTTTACCCTGAATGCCTTGATGCTTGAAGACCGCAACCTGTTCATTGCCGATACCTATGTCAACACCAATCCAACGGCTGAGCAGCTGGCTGAAATGACCATTCTGGCCGCTGAAGAAGTTCGCCGTTTTGGTATGACACCACGTATTGCCCTGCTGTCTCACTCAAGTTTCGGTTCAGACCAGCATGATGCTAGCGCGCAAAAAATGCGTAAGGTATATGACATCCTGTCTGAAATCGCGCCTGAGCTGGAAGTTGAAGGTGAAATGCACGGTGATGCTGCTCTGGATGAAAACATTCGTCAGTTTGCATTCCCGAATTCACGTTTCAAAGGCTCTGCAAACTTGCTAATCATGCCGAATCTAGATGCTGCCAATATCTCGTTTAACCTGTTAAAGGCAACTTCAGGCAACAACGTAACGATTGGTCCAATTCTTCTAGGTGCTGCGAAACCTGTGCACATCTTGACACCGACTGCGACCACGCGTCGTGTGATCAACATGACTGCACTGACTGTTGCAGAAATCCAGCAAGCGGAACAAGATGCACTTTAAGCTAATGACAAGATAACGACGCATCAGCCTCGTTTCTTAACTTGAGAAAACCTCTATTCTGTAGCATGATGCTTGTAAGAATAGAGGTTTTTTCATGCAAGTTTATTTAGTAGGCGGCGCAGTTCGAGATCATTTGCTCGGACACCCCTATCACGAAAAAGATTATGTAGTCGTTGGTGCAACCCCCGCGCAAATGCTTGACTTAGGCTATCAGCCCGTAGGCAAAGATTTCCCTGTTTTTCTACATCCCCAAACAAAAGAAGAATATGCACTGGCGCGTACCGAACGTAAATCTGGTGCCGGTTATCATGGTTTTGAGTTTCATACCGATATCAGCGTTACGCTAGAGCAGGATCTGATTCGTCGCGATCTGACCATTAATGCCATGGCCATGGATGATGCCGGCCAGGTTTATGATCCCTATGGCGGTCAACAGGATCTAGAAAACCGGATTCTACGTCATGTTTCCGATGCCTTTGTCGAAGATCCATTACGGGTACTGCGGATTGCCCGGTTTGCTGCCCGTTATACCAGTGCAGGCTTTATGATTGCCAATGAAACTTTGGCGTTAATGCAACGCTTGACTGAATCCGGTGAATTAAATGCATTGACACCGGAACGCGTTTGGAAAGAAACTTCCCGTGCTTTATCCGAACGTCATGCTGATGTGTATTTTGAAGTTTTACGTCAATGTGGTGCTTTAAAGGTGCTATTCCCTGAGATTGATGCCTTATATGGCATTCCACAACGCCCTGAATATCATCCGGAAATTGACTGTGGCATTCATACCATGATGTCCTTGCAGCAAGCGTGTCGTCAAAATTATAGTCTGGATGTACGTTTTGCCGTTTTAGTGCATGACTTAGGAAAAGCTTTGACACCAGTTGAAGAATTACCGCGACATATCATGCATGAAGAACGAGGCATCAAGCCAGTGAATGAACTGTGTGACCGCTTAAAAGTGCCGACGTATACCAAGCAGCTGGCTTTGGCGGTATGTAAAGAGCATCTGAAATGCCATCAGGCCTTCAATCTTAAGCCGGGAACCTTATGGCGATTATTGCAACGCCTAGATGTGTTACGTCGCCCTGAACGTGTCGAAGCTTTTGTACAGGCTTGTGAATGTGATTCACGTGGCCGTCTAGGTCTGGAAGATCGTGCTTATCCACAAGCGCAATACGTCCTTGATGCCATGCAGACCGTACGTGCCATCAAGGCACAAGACTTGCCTGCCGATATTCAGGGACCGGATATTGGCGAGATGCTGATTGAACGACGGATTCAGGCACTCGGTGAACTCAAAGCACAACAAACCGTAGCGATTGAATAATAAAAAAAGCACCTTCGGGTGCTTTTTTTATAGCTTAATTTATCTTTATGACAAAAGGAATTAAGAAATATCGCATCCGCTGGATCAGGAAATATCTGCCGGGAAAGTAATCACCTTTTCCAGTTTCATTTGATTGATCGCAATCATCAACAAACGGTCAATTCCAAGGGCAATTCCTGAACATTCCGGCATATTCGGTAAAGCCGCCAGTAAATATTCATCGATAGGCATGACATGCAAGCCAAGTTTGGCTCGTTCAGCATTATCTGCCTCAAAGCGCGAACGCAATACGTCAGCATCAATCAGCTCATCATAAGCATTGGCCAATTCCAAACCTTCGATATATAGCTCAAAACGTGCGGCGACCAGTTCACCATCTTCATCGGTTCGGGTTTTGGCCAGTGATGCCATTTCAGGGGGGAAATCAGTCAGGAATACTGCAGTATCAAAACCCAGACTCGGTTCAACCATATGTGAAAATAACAGGTCGATATAACCGAGACGATCCTCGCCTAAATCCAGATTGAGTCCAACGCGGCGGCAGCAATCTTTCAATTCTTGTAAAGTTGCCTGAAGCGGATTGAGATCCAGACGATCCATGAACACGTGCTTATAACTCAGAATGGTCGGACGTATTTCGCCAAAACGTGCTTTCAAGGTCACATTCAACAGATCAGATACTTCAAACATCAAATCTTTTAAACTAAATCCCGGACGATACCATTCCAGCATGGTGAATTCGCTATTGTGCTTACGCCCATGTTCATCATCACGGAAGACTTTACAGACTTGATAAATGGGTCCAGAGCCACTGGCCAATAAGCGTTTCATGGCAAATTCGGGTGAGGTCTGCAAATAATGTGTATGCGCTTTACCCAGCACATGGCGCTGGGCCTGTACCGAGGCTAAATGCACATCAGTCACACCGGCTTGAGACAAAATCGGTGTTTCGACTTCTAATACATCGCGCTCAGCAAAAAACTGACGGATTTGACGATATAAATTCGCCCGCGCGTGCATGGCTTGAAGGTCACAAGTGGGTTGATACGTCATTGTCATGCCTTCGGCCCACCATGTGCTGCCCACTCACGACGCAGCGGATAGGTTTTACGTAAATGATCAAATGCCTGCTGATCGATTTTGCCTTCTTTGAGACAGGCACGTAGATTGGCATCATCACGAGCAATGTCATAAATTTGGGATAAATGCTGTTGCAATGCCATTTTTACATCCTGCCCCTGAAAAAACTGCTCACAGATAGGCAGCTGGGATTCAAACTGTTTATTGGCTGCAAAACCGAAAGTTTGACAAAAAGCTTCGTAAATCATCTGGGTACCACGTGCCTTGCCTTCCAGGCTATAGCCGGCAATATGCGGAGTCACCAAAGTCACCAGATCCAGAAGTTCTGCTGAAATCAGCGGTTCGTGTTCAAAAACATCCAAAATTACGGGGCGTTGTGTCGCTTTAATATCTTGAATTAAGGCAGTTTCTTCAATCACTGGCCCACGCGCTGAGTTAATCAGGATCGCGTCAGGCTGCATTTTTGCCAACGCAGTAGCATTAAATAAATGATAGGTTGGATATATGCCTGTTTTGGTTAAAGGGACATGAATTGAAACGGCGTCCCCCTGCTGCAGCAGTTCATGAAATTCGACTTGATCAACCTGCTCTCTTTGCACAAAAGGATCGCAACCGATCACGCGCCAGCCCAAGAGCTTCGCCATATAAGCCAGTCGGGTTCCGACATTACCCAAACCGACAATACCCAGGGTAAATGTCGTATTGGCATCGAGTAATTCAGGACGTACCTGCAATAATGCGGTAATGACATATTCAGCCACTGCTTGCGCATTACAGCCGGCTGCATTACTCCACTGAATCCCATGTTGTTCTAATGCAGCAATATCCAAATGATCTGTACCAATGGTGGCACTGCCCACAAATTTGATCGAACTATTCTGTAGCAGTACTTCATTGACCTGAGTCACTGAACGTACCAGCAAGCTATCGGCATCTTTGACATCATCTGCGCTTAAGGTTCGCCCTGCACAATGTTGAATGTCACCAAATTCGGAAAAGAAATAATCGGTAAATGCCAGATTTTCATCTGCGACAATTTTCATAATGAAATCCATATGATGCTTGGGCGTATGATAGCGCGTTGGCGCCTCTGACTCTATATTTGGCCGATACGCCCATTTTTCAAGATTTTATGCCTTGAGTTCAGGACTGAGGAATTGAGTATTCAATATCTGCAGCCTAAAAAGAAAAACCCCAATCTTTCGACTGGGGTTTTAAAAATTTGGCGGAAGCGGTGAGATTCGAACTCACGGAGGACTCACACCCTCGTCGGTTTTCAAGACCGGTGCATTAAACCGCTCTGCCACGCTTCCTTGGCCGCCATCATATAAATAAATTAGATTTTTGGCAATAAAATTTAGCGAAACTTCTATAAAAAGCGGCTTATTCAGCTAAAAATTATCCGAAATCAAAGCCAACCTGGGCATTTTCAATCAAAGATTTGAATCTTGAAATGATCTTGAGTTGTATTTAACTCAGTAGAGAATAATGAGAGAAATAACCACATTCAGCATCAAGCGGATCAACAACTGAAAAATATTCAGACATAAAAAACCCAGTCAAATTGACTGGGTTTTTAAAATTTGGCGGAAGCGGTGAGATTCGAACTCACGGAGGACTCACACCCTCGTCGGTTTTCAAGACCGGTGCATTAAACCGCTCTGCCACGCTTCCATGGCCGACATGATATAAACAAAAATCATGCTTGGCAAATATTTTTATGCTTTCACTGCATCAACTGCACAAAATAAAATCAATTACATTAATCTGCTGAATTTTCTGGCTTTTCATAACGAATTGAGTTGATGAACCAAAGTTTCTTGCCGGAGGGGGTCAATACCTCGGCCTCATCATCGACCTGCTTGCCTAATAACGCGCGTGCCATCGGTGAACTGATCGAAATATGCTGCGGATGATGATCATAAATTTCATCTACACCGACAATACGTAAAGTTTTTTGTTCACCTTCTTCATTTTCAATGTCCACCCAGGCACCAAAATAAACCTTACCCTCCTGCTCCGGGGAAAAATCGATGATTTTCAGTTCTTCGAGGCGCTTGCCGAGATACCTGACCCGTCGATCAATTTTACGCAAAATTTGCTTGTTATATTGGTAGTCTGCGTTTTCAGAACGGTCGCCGAGACTGGCTGCCCAGTTCACTTTTTTGGTAATTTCAGGACGCTCTTCATGCCAGAGATTCTTAAGTTCTGCCACTAATTTATCGTGTCCAGCACGGGTGATTAAGTTGGATTTCATACGTCTTGCTGATCATATTTTCAGTGTTTTAACTTACAAACAGCTTATTTTATTTACCATTTTAACACAATGGCAAAATTCCAAAAAAAATTAACTTTATATTTCAGTATCTTAAAATTATTTTTAAAAATAATTTGTGTACAAAATTTGACAATCGTTTTTCAGATCATTAATATGCCAGCAACTCCCAGAAATGCTTACTTTTTAATCTATGTAGTTTTTCTACATAATTATCTTTAAATCTCTTGTCATTTTGAATGACGTCATGACTGCCCAACCCTTATTGAATTTATCAAACTGTTAAAATTTCTGGCTTTATTGGCTGTGATTTTTAGGGCATAAATTACTTGTAGCGGAGACAACATGCACAGTAGTTCATCCACTGGGTCGAGGCTTTGCCTAAGATCTGTAATTTCTTCTCTCCCTTTGAAAGCACTTGTACTGAGCACTGCATTTATTCCCCTACACAGTATCAATGCAAGTAAGACCACACTTCAGTTTGATCATGTGGTCAATAGCAATAAGTTGACCGTGGTTGCGGTTGAAAATCCGACTACCGTATTCCAGGATGGACAACATCTGCATGGCTTCGGTTATGATCTGGTTCGTAACTATGCTAACAATCTGAATGTAAAACTCGATTTTAAAATCGTTCCTGATAATCAGACTGCCCTACAGTGGGTTGCTCAGGGTAAAGCCAATCTGGCTATGACGACTACTGATATACGCACCATTGAAAACAAGCGTTTGACGTCATTCTCAGCCACTTGTGGCGATGAATCAATTCTGTCGAGTAATGGCTTGAATACCAATTTAAATCTGGTGTTTAAATCTGCTACAGATCCTTTGAGCCAGACGGCCAGTGCTTTTGTCTGCAAAGGCAAACAAAGTGGTGCCATTAAGCAGCTTGCTTCATTTTATAATCAGAATGTGGTGAAAGAGGAATCTTGGACCACCATTCAACGTGATTTGAACAACCGTCTGCCGATCTATGAAGCGAGTTTTAAACAGACAGCGCAGCAGTATGACCTGGATTGGCATTTACTGGCGGCCATTGGTTATCAGGAATCTTATCTGAAACCGAATTCAGTTTCTCCGACGGGTGTGCGTGGTTTGATGATGCTGACCAACAGTACAGCAAAAGCCATGGGCGTGAGTAACCGTACCGATCCTACTCAAAGCATTCAGGGTGGTGCCAAGTATTATGATCAAATGCTTAGTCGCTATGATCATATTCCTTTTCCAGATCGGAACTGGTTTGCACTGGTAGCTTATAATATGGGCCCAGGTGCAGTGAATCAGTTGCAAAAGCGCATTCAGTCGCAAGGCAAGAACCCGAATAACTGGGTGAACTTATATGCCTATCTGGATCAGAATAAAGCCAATAATGGTCGCTACCGTCAAGCGGTACAATATGTGACCCGCATTCGTGCTTATTTGGAACATATCAAGACCACACCACAATTGGTGAATATCTAAGCTAAAACCTTAGCATTAATCAAAATGACATAAAAAAAGCTTACCTCAGGGTAAGCTTTTTTCGTCTTTATTCAGGCTAATGTCTTAGTAGAATTAAGCCGTGGTATTTTCAAGTACTTTCTTGAACAAATCTTTTTGTTCCTGACTTGGTTTTGCAGTCTGAAGTGCCATCAATTGTGACATATCACCCTGTACTTTGATTTTGCCGGTCATGAAGGCCTGCATCGCAGCAGCCATATCAAACTCCAGAAAAACTTTACGTAACGTTTCGCCGTCCATATTCAAAGTCGTTTTGGCATTTGAAGACAAACCTTTTTTAATTGCTCCACCATCTAAAGATAGTTCAGTATTACCTGTAGTGTCCGCTACAACCAAATTAATCGCCAGGTTCGCCAAAGCTGGTGGCAAGTTTAAATCACCAGCTTGCGCAGTAAGTGTTTCTACAGTTGAAAACCAATCATCAGTTAAAAAAGCAGGCATGATCTTTCCTCAAATTATTTGTTCATTTGTGTCGACTATCCAGACGACATCATGTTGAAGCTATTATGCTCGTGCTTTGTTATATCATGATCATTAGCGCAAAGGCTAACGAATTTTGTACGCGTCGTTCAATTTTTGTAGTTCTATTTTTATTTATTTTTCATACAGACATCAACCCGAAGGCTGATATCTGTGTGCTGAAATTATTCTGCGGCAAAGCCCAGATTGACCATATTAATCCGGCGTTTCTCGCCTTCCAGCGCTTCTTCAGTCGAACAGCTGTCTTTGAAGTCAAATTCGCGCTGGCTGTCCAGCACTTCAAAGTCAAACAATTCACGATCGACCAGCTGTGATGGCGAGACATTTTGCAATGCACCAAAAATACTGTGCAGACGTTTTGGATGTGCCTTATCCCAATCACGTAACATGTCATTGATAATTGCGCGCTGCAGGTTCGCCTGAGAGCCACATAAATTACATGGAATAATTGGAAATTGACGCATTTCTGCATATTTGATGATGTCTTTTTCTTCCACATAAGCCAGTGGACGAATCAGAATGTTCTTTTTGTCAGAAGACAACAGTTTTGGTGGCATGGCCTTCAAGCTGCCGCCATGGAACAGGTTCAGGAAGAAGGTCGCCAGAATATCATCACGGTGATGCCCCAGCGCAACCTTGGTCGCACCAATTTCCTGGGCAAAGCCATACAAAGAGCCACGGCGTAGACGCGAACAGACGGCGCAATAAGTCTTACCTTCCGGGGTCAACTTTTTGGTGATGCTGTAGGTGTCTTTTTCCAGAATGTAATACGGAATGTTATTTTCTTCTAAATAACGTGGTAATACATCTTCCGGGAAGCCTGGCTGTTTCTGATCCAGATTCACCGCCACGACATCAAAGTTGATCGGTGCGATACGCTTGAACTGCAACATGATATCTAACAGGGTGTAACTGTCTTTACCACCTGAAATACACACCATGACCTTATCGCCTTCTTCAATCATTTTGAAGTCACGAATGGCATGTCCGACCTGGCGACGCAGCTTCTTTAACAAACGATAGTAGGCTGAGCTTGTTGGCAGTTCAGGTTTGAAATTAAATCCTTGTTCGGACTCAACTGGCGAGTACATAGACGAGATTCACCCATAAAAAAAATACCGCGCAATTTTAGCCGATTCAGACCGCTATCGCATCAAAAGAATTTATTTTCATGAAAATGTCTTATTAGTTTCATTTTCATGTTTTATTTAGATTGATATATTGAACGATTGCGATCATTTTTTAGTCAAGATGCTTATCTTTTGGACTTTTCCACAGTTGTCCACAAAAGCTGTGGATAACTTTGTGGATTGAAACAGACTTGACAACTTGTCCGGCTCAAAAGATAAGGCTTTTCTTTAAATTGATCATTTTTTGATCAATTTAATTATTTATAAAAATCAATTAGTTAACCCTGTCAAGCCTAAGGTTTTAAATTAAATCATATTTTTTTTTCTACTGCTAAAATGTAAAAAATGACTTGCATTTACAAACTCGTTTATAAATGCAGCGCACAAGTCTTTTCATTCCGTAATTTTTTGTTAAACTCTTTATTGAATTTTTCTCGCTTGTGTTTACTTAATATAAACAATGAAAATAAATGTGTATGTTTTGGGGCGTTATGGGATCAGTGGTTTGCTATTGGCAAGCTGTTGTCATTTTGCTTATGCCGGTCAAACGATCTATCAATTACGTGACAGTAATGGCAGTACTTTATTGACCAATAAGAAAAGTCGCTATAACCATCTACAGGTAGAAAAGAAAACCTATTATCCAGACAGCAATATTCACAGTTATAGCAACTGGGGTTCAAGTGAAGCTTCGGTATTGCCAAGTTATAGTAAAAATAAAAATGCCTATGACTCGATCATCCGTCAGGCAGCACAAACCTATGGTGTATCTGAAGGCTTGATTAAAGCCGTGATGCATACCGAATCCGGTTTTAATGTGCAGGCACGTTCTCCAGTCGGTGCACAGGGCTTAATGCAACTCATGCCCGCGACTGCCCGTCGTTTTAATGTCAGCAATGCTTATGACCCGCAGCAGAATATTATGGCAGGTGCCAAATATCTGGCCTGGTTATTGAAACGTTTTAATGGCAATACTACCTTGGCACTGGCCGGCTATAATGCCGGTGAAGGTAATGTTGCCAAATATAAGGGCGTGCCACCGTTTCGTGAAACTCAGGACTATGTCCGTCGTGTCAGCAGCCGTTATCAGAACTTATATGCCCAAGGAATTGGCAATACTAGTTCTGTCTATACAGCATCTTCTGATAATGGTCGTGTGATTGCCAGTTCTGACAATTATTCGACTGAAACCACCACAGCTTCCAATATTCAGGCTGCAAAATACCAGCGTCAGATCATTGCTCAAGCGGATGGCAGTTTCACCGATGCACCGGCAGGCTCTTATGCCACCGCCAATGCGTCAGCATCTGCAAAAATATATTTAAGTGAATAATTCCTAAACAGCTTTGTTTTTAAAGACCTATGTTTTTATTTGTACAAAAAATATCCTGTGTTTTTTGTAGCCAAATGCTATTTTTTCCTTGAATTCTTCTCAATTTCACCGCATATTGATTTCAATGATTTACATTTAATAATCAGATTATTTTTCTGTAATAAGAGGATTTCTCAATGATGCGGATTGGTTTGTTCTTGCTAACCAACCTCGCGGTACTGGTTGTAGCTGGCATTATCTTGTCACTCTTCGGTGTCGGTAGTTACCATGGCGCAGGTGGCTTGAATCTAGGCAACCTGTTGGTCATCTGTTTTGTGTTCGGTATGGTCGGCTCAATGATTTCCCTGTTCATGTCTAAATGGATGGCGAAAAAGACCACGGGTACTGAACTGATTGACCCGAATGCACCTCGTAACCAAGCTGAAGCCTGGTTGCTCCAAGAAGTTGCACAACTTTCTCAGCGTGCAGGCATTAAAATGCCGGAAGTGGGTATTTTCCCCTCTTACCAGTCGAATGCCTTTGCCACCGGCTGGAACAAAAATGATGCTCTCGTTGCGGTATCAACTGGCTTGCTTGAGCGTATGAACAAAGACGAACTTCGTGCAGTATTGGCGCATGAGATTGGTCATGTCGCCAATGGTGACATGGTCACTCTGGCACTAATCCAAGGTGTTGTGAACGCCTTCGTGATGTTCTTCGCACGTGTCGCAGGTGATTTTATTGACCGCAATGTCTTTGGTCGTGAAGAAGGTGAAGCCCCGGGTATTGCCTATTTCGTGATTACTATTGTACTGGATATCGTGTTCGGTATCTTGGCATCGTCGATTGTGATGTGGTTCTCTCGTCACCGTGAATACCGTGCTGATGAAGCAGGCGCACGTCTGGCAGGTAAACAAGCTATGATTTCAGCATTACTGCGCTTACAGGCAGAATCTGAAATGCCAGATGCCATGCCGAAAGAAATGAAAGCATTTGCGATTTCTGCGGGTAAAGAAGAAGGCTTTAGCCTTGCTGCATTGTTCCAGACGCATCCAAGCATCGAACAACGTGTCGCTGCATTGCAACAACTTGATTGTGCTTAAGTAAAACTTTAGTTTTGATTCAAAAAGAGCCTGCAATTGCAGGCTTTTTTTATTGGATTTAATTATTCTTTAGCTGACCTATCATTGGCTGAACCATTGATACAGCGCCATAGCACCCCACCCGATCGCGAAGATAAATAAAATCAGGAATAAAGTACCTAAAATATCGGGGATATGAATCCAGATCCAGGCCACCACGGGATTGCGCCAGAATGCAGATTGCTGTTGTTTGCGCTCCAGACTTTCATGCAAAAATGGATGCACCACATGCCGGTCACTGCTAATCTGATATTCCTCACGAATATGCAAGTGCACGACATCGAGCGCCTTGCGACTGGGCCGAATAAAAATATCAAAGACCGTGCCCGCCACCGGAATAAATCCTACTACCGCATCGATCGCCGCCATCTTCATCACCGGATTGAGTTTGGCACCCGGCACCCCGATCTGTTTGGCCTTATGAATGGCATAACAGGTCAATACAAAACCGGCAATATCTCCAGCAACCGGAATTGTACTTAAAGCCGCGTCTGCTCCCACCCCTTGCTTGGTAAAAGGAATACGTACCACTGAATCCATCATATTGGCAAACTTGGCCAGATCACGTTCCAGACGTATCACCTCTTGTTGACTTAGTTTTGGTTTTTGTTCAGGCTCAGGCATAGGTTATTCCAGAAATAATGCTGATTTTCTTGAGCATAAAGTATTTTTTCTACGCTGATGTATCAATCTGTGAATTAAAACAATAATTTGGAAGCAACGAATAAATACAGAATTACACCGGTAGCATCGCAGATGGAAGTCACCAACGGCGCCGAAGCACTGGCAGGATCAAGTTTGAGTTTATTTAAAATAAAAGGCAGACTCATGCCGATCAGACAGCCCATCAACACAATTCCGAGCATACTGATGGCCAGCACCACTGCCACCATAATATCTCCCCGAATATAACCCAGAATGGATACAGCAATCGCCATGGTGCCACCTAAACATAGTGCCACCAGCGATTCACGACTAAGCAGGTTAAACCAGTCCTTGAACTCGACATCGCCTGTGGCCAAGGCACGCACCATCAAGGTGGCTGATTGCGAACCGGCATTCCCGCCACTCCCCACCAAAAGCGGTAAGAAAAATACCAACACGATATGTGCGGCAATGATCTCTTCAAAGTGTGCAATGCCGATTCCCGAGAGCAGACTGCCAAAAACCAGAATGACCAGCCAAAAGACCCGCTTCTGATACAGGGTCAAAATCGGGGCAGTTTTAAGGCTCAATTCAGTCAACGGTGTCACTGCACCCGACTTTAAAATATCTTCAGTGGTTTCGGCTTCGACAATGTCCATAGCATCGTCATAAGTAACAATTCCTAAGAGTTTTTGCTGTGCATCAACCACAGGCAGAGCAATAAAATCATAATAGACCAAGGCTCGAGCTACAATTTCCTGATCATCTGTTACCTGAGCAGAAATCACTTCGCGTTGCATTACCTCGGCAATGCTCAGCTCAGGTAAGGCCTGTATGATCTGCCTTAGGGAAATCACACCGATCAGCCGTTTTTCTGCATCGACAATATAAATCAGATACAGGGTTTCCTGCCCCGCGGCCACTACACGTAAAGCCTGTATCGCTTCATCCATGGTTAAATCGGATGAGAGCGTCACAAAACTTGAGCTCATCATGGCACCCGCTGTACCTTCCGGATAGATGGCCAGATCTTTGAGGGTTTGCTGGGATTCTTCAGATAATGCACTCATCAATTGCAGCTGTAGCGGCGGCGAAAACTGCTTATAAATATCGACAAAATCATCAGAAGGCATTGCGTCCAGAATGGGAACAAGTTCTGAAATAGATAAGTGCTGTGCCACGTTTAACTGTTGCCCTAGGGGCATAAAAGCATAGACCAAGCTCGGTTCACTCAGTTCCCTTAAAATTCGGGCCTGTTGCCGAGCATCTAAACGACTTAAAATGCGCGCCTGATCGGCGACATTCAGCTGATTGAGTAAGCCTACAGCGATGTCGTGATTTTCAGAATGTAATTGTTGTTGGATATGCTGGATTTTTTCTGAAATTGTCGGCATAAGCAGCTCATTATAAAAGTCTGGCATTCAAGAGAGGTTTGTCCTGATCCCTATGTATCCTAATTTTTTCATGTGAATAATTTTAATGATCATGCTGCAATATGACGATATTTTTTGTATAAATCAATTCCTCGATATTTAGCCATAAAAAAGCCTGACTGAGTCAGGCTTGTTCACTTTCTAAAGATGGATACTCTATCACCACTGATTTAGAAACCGTTTTTTTAATCATCAGACTACGGATCAATACATACATAAAGGGAATAAACAGCAGTACCAGGACAGTAGCAAATAGTACCCCGCCAAAAACACTACTGCCAATCTCCTGCCGGCTGATTGCACTGACACCTGTGGCAAACATCAAAGGTAGTACGCCCGATGCAAATGCAATGGAAGTCATGACAATAGGACGCAAGCGTAAGCCCGCAGCCATTATCGCGGCCTGAACCGGAGTATGACCTGCCCGCTCTGCTTGTGCAGCAAACTCTACAATCAAAATTGCATTTTTACAGGACAGACCGATAGTCGTCAGCAAGGCGATATGAAAGTAAATATCGTTCGCAAAACCAAACCAGACACAGAACAGAATACTTCCTCCCACGCCCAGAGGAATCGCGGTCAACACCACAGCAGGAATCGTCCAGCTTTCATAGAGTGCCGTTAAACATAAGAAAATAAAGGCAATCGAAATTAGATACAAGAAAATAGCTTGCCCACTGCTACGTTTTTCTTCTAAGGCGGCTCCACTCCAGGCCAAATTTACTCCGTCTTGTTCATCGACTAAAGCTTCGACATCTTGCATGGTTTGACTCGAAAATTGATCTTTGGGAATACCTGCATATACAGGCACGGCGTTATAGCCCATATAACGATTGATACTATTCGGTCCACCTTGCCAATTTAGCGTAGTGAATTGATTAAACGATAACATTTCGCCTGTGCTATTGCGGACATGCCAATGTGCCAAATCTTCAGGTTTAGAACGGAACTCCGCTTCGCCTTGCATGATGACCCGTTTGATTTGTCCACGATCAATAAAGTCATTGATATAGGTACCACTCCAAGCCGCAGCCAACGTACTGTTAAAACTTTGCTGAGGTACGGCATATTTGAGTAAACGTTCTATATCCAGTTTAATATTCAGCTCGGCACTTTCTTTGGGTACATCAAGTTGTAAATATTCAATCGATGATTTTGCTTTGGCACGGGTTTCAATCTCAGAGAAGGATTGCTGTAAAAACTCGCTGCCCCGTGAATCTAAATCTTGTAACCAAAAGTCGACCACACGTCCATTACTAGACATAGAAGGCGCCATAAAGAAAATCTGGGCATTGGCATGATTGGCAAAGTGCTTTTGTGCACGATCTACAATAGCAAAGACGGTATCTTCAGGATTTTTACGCGCTGCCCAGTCCTTTAATACGACAAAGAGCTGACCACGATAAGGCCCAACCCCAACATTGTTTCCGCTATACCAAATCCCAATGCTTTGGATGCGCTCAGATTCATGCTGCATTAAATAGTCTTGGACTTCACGCCCGACTTTTTCTATCTCAGAACGTGGTGCATTGCCTGGCATCACAATTTGACCCATGACAAAGCCCATATCTTCCGTTGGCATCAGCCCTTCGGGCAAGGTTTTATAAAGCCAGCCAAAGCCTAAAACACATATACTAAATACAGCCAACATCGTCATTTTAAACTGCATGCTACGTGCAGAAAGCTTTTGGTAATGCATGGTGAGCTTATCCATGCCACGATTAAAACGCTGTGCCCATTTTGGTTGATGTGGTTGACGCTTTAGCATTTGCGCTGCAAATGTAGGGGTGATGATAAGTGCCACCAATAAAGAAAGTAGCATTGCCACGACCAACGTGATGGAAAACTGACGATAGATGACCCCTGTCATACTGCCAAAAAATGCCATGGGAATAAATACAGCAGTTAAGACCAGAGTAATCCCGATCAATGCACCGCTAATTTCCTTCATTGACTTTAAAGCTGCAGCCTGAGCATCCAAATGTTCTTCATGCATCAAACGTTCAATGTTTTCCACGACCACAATGGCATCATCGACCAACAGGCCAATCGCCAAAATCAGGGCAAACAAGGTAAAACTGTTTAAGCTCATTCCCAGTACATACAGCACCGCAAATGTGGCTAAAACTACAATCGGAATCGTGACTGCAGGAATAATAGTGGCGCGCCAGTTTTGCAGGAAGATAAACATCACCAAGACTACCAGTACCATCGCTTCAACCAGAGTTTTCGCGACTTGTTCAATTGAACTGGTAATAAATGGGGTTTTGTCCATGGTCATACGCAATTGATAATGTGCAGGCAAATTGGCTTGGGCATTTTTCAATACCGTTTGCATCTCCTCTGAAACCGCAATGGCATTACTCCGTGGTGCCAATTGAATCGATAATGCAGCGGATAAATGACCGTTGGTATAATTTAAATGATTATAACTTTCTGCCCCTAATTCAACACGTGCGACATCTTTCAAATACAGGACCGAACCAGAATCTGTTGTTTTCACAATAATTTTTTCAAATTCATCAATGCTACTTAAACGTGAATCCGCACTGACCTTAGCATTCATGTATTGATCTTGTGCTGTCGGTAATCCACCAATAGAACCAGACACAAGTGGTGCATTTTGTGCCTCGACTGCATTGCGAATATCACTCGGCATCAGATTAAATTGGCGCAGTTTATGTGGATTGAGCCAAATGCGCATCGCATAGCCTGCGCCATAAAGCTCCACCTCACCCATCCCGTCAATACGGGAAAAACGCGGTTCAACATGCACCATTAAATAGTCAGCAAGCTCTGTAGGTGTCGCCTTCCCTGATTCATCATATAAACTCAGTAATGCAAATTGATCATAACCTTGTTTATAAACAGCCACTCCATTTTGCTGGGTTTCTTCAGGCAATCGACTTAGCACACCATTGACCGCATTTTGCACTTGCAACAGTGCCTGATCGAGATCTACTCCTTGCTCAAACGACAGTGTCAGATTTGCACGTCCCACGCTACTGTTGGACTGAAAGCTTTCCAAACCTTCAATGCCTTTCACCGCTTGTTCTAAAATTTGCGTGACCGATTGCTCAACGGTTTCCGCAGATGCACCACGATACCCCGCAGAAACCCCTAACGCAGGTGTATCCATATTCGGCATATGCTCAATCGGAATTTTTTGCAGTGCAAAAATTCCTAATACCATCATGATAATGGCGATGACGGCTGCAAATTTAGGTCGATAAATAAAAAAGCGTGACAACATGAATAAAAATCTCCATCAGATGCATTCTCACGACGCATTCTTCTATGAATAGATGATTTCTATAGCAATTTTCACACCATACTGCAGACTCAACCAGCCATTGGATTAATCTTAAGGATAAAAAAATCCCCGTATAAACGAGGATTTTTCAGCTCTACAGTTTTCCCTTGTTTTAAGCACGCGATTTTTTGATGATGAGTTGGCGAATCAAAACATACATAAATGGAATAAAAATCAGCACCAGCAATGTTCCAAAAATAACACCACCAAATACACTCACCCCAATTTCCTGACGACTCACCGCACCTGCCCCTGTAGCAAAGACCAACGGTAAAATCCCTGCGCCAAAGGCCAAAGAAGTCATCAAGATCGGACGTAGGCGTAAAGAGGCACCTTCTAGTGCCGCCTCTACTACCGATTTGCCTTGTTGCTGCGCTAACGAAGCAAATTCCACAATCAGAATGGCATTCTTACAGGACAGACCGATGGTGGTCAGCAAGGCAATCTGGAAATAGATATCATTCGGGAAACCAGCCAGATAACTGAAAATAATATTGCCACCAATCCCGAGTGGAATAGCTGACATCACGGCGGTTGGAATGCTCCAGCTTTCATATAAAGCCGCCAGACAGAGAAAAATAAAACCAATTGAAATCAGATACAGCCAGATCGCCTGATTATTGGACTGTTTTTCCTCAAAGGAAAGACCGCTCCAGACTACATCGACTCCCTCCTGCTCGGCAATCAAAGCTTCCACATCCTGCATGGCCTGGCCGGAACTGCTGTCTTTGGCCCGATCCGCTTCCATTTGCAATGCGGTATACCCCATAAAGCGGTTGACCACTTCAGGGCCACCACTCCAGCCCACTTGCGAGAAGTTGCTGAAAGGCACCATCTGATTCTGGTCATTACGTACATGCCACTGCGCCAAATCTTCCGGCTTGGAGCGGAATTCAGCATCACCCTGCATAATCACCCGTTTAATCCGGCCACGATCAATAAAGTCATTAATATAACTGCCGCCCCAGGCGCTGGATAAGGTACTGTTGATTGCCGATTGGGTCAGGCCATTGGCCATGGCCTGTTTCTGGTCAATATTGACGCGTAGCTCTGCTTTGTCAGGATTAGAACGCTTGCCCAGATTTTCAAAGCTCGTATAGTTGCCCACCCTAGCTTCCAGTGCTTTAAACTGTTGTTCCAGATATTGCCGGCCATTGCCATTGATATCTCGAATCCAGAAATCCAGACCATCGGTTTGTCCCAAACCATTGACTGAAGCTGGCATGGACACGTTAATTTGTGCATTGCGATTACTCTGGAAATGCTTCAAAGCCCGTTCACGAATCGCTTGTGCAGTATTGTCCTGACCGGAACGCGCACCCCAATGTTTTAATGCCACAAAACCGGTCGCCAGATTCTGACCAGTTCCAGAGAAATTTCGCCCATAACGGATCATCACTAGATTGACGTTGGCTTGTTCCTGATCCAGAAAATACTTACGGACTTCCTCTCCGATCTGAATAGTATTTTTCATCGGGGCGCCTTCCTGCAATTTGATTTGCAAGCTTAAGATCCCCTGATCCTCACTCGGCAAGAAACTGGTCGGCAAAGCACGATAGAACAGCGCAAACACACCGATCAATCCAGCAAACAATAGTAGACAAATCGCCTGACGCTGAATCGTGAGTTTAGACAAATTCAGATAATGATGTTTTAAATGATCCAGTTTCTGATTAAACCAGGACGCCCATTTTGCCGGTTTAGGATTCGGTTTTAGGATAAGCGCGCACAATGCTGGGGTTAGAATCAATGCCACCATTAAAGACAGCGACATGGCCGCAACCAAAGTGATAGAAAACTGGCGATAGATCACGCCAGTCGATCCACCAAAAAAAGCCATTGGAATAAAGACTGCGGTTAAGACCAAAGTAATCCCGATCAGTGCCCCACTAATTTCCTGCATGGATTCCAGGGCAGCGTCTTTGGCGGACAGTTGCTTTTCATGCATCAATCGTTCAACGTTTTCCACCACAACAATCGCATCATCCACCAACAGACCAATCGCCAGAACCAGCGCAAATAAGGTTAAAGTGTTGATACTCATACCCAGTGCATACAGCACCGCCATCGTACCCAAAATCACCACTGGAACAGTCACGGTAGGAATCAAAGTTGCACGCCAGTTCTGCAAGAAAATGAACATCACAATGATGACCAAAATCACGGCTTCGATCAGGGTTTTGACCACTTCTTTAATTGATTCTTGTACAAAAGGCGTATTATCACGCGGGTAAGCAATTTTATAGCCGTCAGGCAATTGCTGGGAAATGCGGGCAATTTCAGCTTTAATCAGATTAGAGGTGGCAATGGCATTGGCCCCTGACGCCAGTGAAATACCCAGACCAGCCGATGGATAACCATTATTAGTACTATAAGATTGATAATTTTCAGCACCCAGTTCCACCCGCGCAATGTCTTTCAAATAAATAAAGCTGCCGGCACGATCCGATTTGACAATAATATTCTGGAATTCTTCTACGGTTTTTAGCCGTGAACCGGAGGTGACTTTGGCATTCAGGTATTGCTCATCTATGGCTGGAAGATCACCAATTGCACCAGCAGCGACCTGAGTATTCTGGGCTTCAATCGCAACACGCACATCGCTTGGCATCAGGTTATATTGTTTTAATTTTTCCGGATTCAGCCAGATCCGCATCGCATATTGTGAACCAAAAACATCCACCTCACCAATGCCTTCAATCCGGGAAATGTCCTGTTCCAGATGGGTCATCAGATAGTCGGAAAGTTCAATATTGTTGCTGCGCCCCGACTCATCATACAGGCTGATCACCATATGGGTATCACCGAGCGATTTAAAGACATTAACGCCTTGGCGTTGTACATCTTCCGGTAATCGGTTTAGTACCCCATTAATCGCATTTTGTACCTGAACCTGTGCGGTATCTGGGTCGGTGCCATTTTCAAAGCTAATACTGACCCGGCTGCGCCCTGAAGAATCACTACTCGAACTGAAATACAGCAGATGATCAATGCCTTTGATTTGCTGTTCCAGCACTTGAGTCACACTTTCTTCCACAGTTTCTGCAGAAGCACCGCTATAAGTTGCTGCCACCGTTATCCTTGGCGGCGCAATGTCCGGATAACGTTCCACTGGCAGGTTCATCACTGCGAACAAGCCGATTGCCATGACAACAATCGCCAGTACCCCAGCAAAGATCGGGCGGTGGATAAAAAATTTAGACAGCATAAGTCCGGGTCACTTTTAATTAAATAGGGGTAAATTGATGCAGAACATAAGCATGCTATATCCAAATATTCAGTGACATAGCACTAGAATGCAAGAATTAAACACATAAAACTGCGATAAAAACCAATCATGGAGAAATTATGGATTATCCCTCTTGAGCACGTTCTTGAGATTGCTCTTCCCTATTTATTAATAGCATTTTTCCAAACAAAAAACCCTGCAGATGCAGGGTTTTTTGGTGAATCAATTAAGCGGATTAAGCGCTGAACTGGTTCATTGTGTTTTTAGAATCATCACCAGCTTTCAATGCATTGTCACCAGCGAAGATTTCTTTGTGGTCATCACCGATGTCAGAACCAGCCATTGCTTGGTGTTTAACACATGCGATACCGCCGCGGATTTCTTTACGTTGTACGCCAGCAACATAAGCCAACATACCTTCAGTACCGAAGTAACCTTGAGCAAGCTCATGAGTAGAAAGCGCAGCTGTGTGGTAAGTCGGAAGTGTGATCAAGTGATGGAACACACCCGCTTCACGAGCAGCATCAGCTTGGAAGGTACGAACTTTTTCGTCAGCTTCAGCAGCCAGTTCAGTTGCATCGTACTCAGCGCTCATTAACTTAGCACGGTCGTAAGCAGAAACGTCTTTACCTTCAGCAACCCAACGGTCATATGCTTGTTGACGGAAGTTTAAAGTCCAGTTGAACGAAGGCGAGTTGTTATAAACAAGTTTCGCATTTGGAACTGTTTCACGTACACGGTTAACCATGTGAGCGATTTCAGCAACGTTTGGCGTTGCAGTTTCGATCCAAAGAAGGTCAGCACCGTTTTGTAAGCTAGTTACACAGTCAAGTACGACGCGGTCGATTTGCGTGCCTTCACGGAACTGGTATAGACCAGAAGCAAGACGTTTAGGACGGTGAAGTTTACCATCACGCTTGATCAGGATTTCGTCTTCTTGCGCTTCTGAAATGTCAATTTCAGTTGTGTCTAAGTAGCTGATGTATTGAGAAGCGATGTCGCCTGGCTCTTTAACCACTGGGATTTTTTGAGTCAAGTCAGCGCCTTCAGAGTCAGTACGTGCAACGATGATACCGTCGTCAAGACCCATTTCTAGGAATGCATAACGAAGCGCGTGGATTTTCGCGATGAAGTCTTCGTGTGGAACTGTTACTTTACCAGCTTGGTGACCACATTGTTTCGCATCAGAAACCTGGTTTTCGATTTGTAGTGCACAAGCACCCGCTTCGATCATTTTCTTAGCAAGTAAGTAAGTCGCTTCTTCGTTACCGAAACCAGCGTCGATGTCCGCAATAATTGGCACAACGTGAGTTTGGAAGTTGTCGATTTGTGAAGTGATTTCAGCTGCTTTAGCAGTGTCGCCCGCTTCTTGTGCTTTTTTAAGTGCACGGAACAAGTCGTTTAATTCTTTCGCATCAGCTTGACGTAAGAAAGTGTAGATTTCTTCGATCAATGCAGGAACAGAAGTTTTTTCGTGCATAGATTGGTCAGGAAGTGGACCGAATTCTGAACGAAGCGCTGCAACCATCCAACCAGAAAGGTAGATGTAGCGACGTTCAGTTGTACCGAAGTATTTTTTGTTCGCAATCATTTTTTGTTGCGCGATGAAACCGTGCCAGCAACCTAGTGATTGAGTGTATTTGCTAGAGTCTGCATCATAAGCAGCCATATCACGACGCATAATTGCCGCTGTATATTTCGCAATGTCTAAACCAGTTTTGAAACGGTTTTGAAGTTGCATACGCGCAGCATCTTCAGGACTGATGTCTGCCCAAGTGTTACCGAATTTCGCTTTTAATTCGCGGATTGCATCAATCGCTGTTTGGTATGTAGTCATGATATATTCCTGTAATAATATTAGGATTTTTCTGCAACGAACCGCTCAAATCACACCCTCAATGACTTGTTCAGATTTTCGACGATCCGTTGGGATAGCTAAAGATTAGTGGGCTTATGAAAATTAATCCAATAGTCTGCAAGAATCTTCAGTATTTATTTAAAAAATGAGTAGATCAAAGTCTTAGTACAATCTTGATAAATTATATTAAATTAGTGTTTTATATAAATTTATTTAAAAATAAAAATGGATAAAATTTCTGCATGTTGCTTAAAAATAATTCATTAGACTTAAGTCTGGATATGGGTTTTATGCCCTTTTATTTTTAAAAAATGCTGATCTTCGATGATTTATTCAACTTAAGGAATTTTTGATTTAGTTTACTTTTCACTCAAATCTTGAACGTAAAAACGGCCTTTATGATTTTCTTTTAAAGCGAAAAGAGGGCTTTCATTCCAATTTATAAAAAGGCTAAATGATGGTCCATTTAACGTGCATCTTTTCTCTTATGTACACTTTGAATAATGGAGCTTAAGCCTGTGTTAATTCTGTAAACTTTATCAGTGAGCACATGGCTTTTTTTCATCGGCGCTTTACACAAGGCCTGGCAATTATGGCATAATCATCATAATTTCTTGTATTTATTCTCGGTATTTCTTTTATGAATCTGGAGCGGGTCGATCTCAATCTATTAATTTATCTTGATGTACTTCTTCGCGAAAAAAATGTCACACGTGCAGCAGAACAATTGGGTGTTACCCAGCCTGCCATGAGTAACATCTTGCGCCGATTACGCAATTTATTTAATGATCCCCTCCTGATCCGTTCTTCTGAAGGCATGACCCCAACCGAACGTGCTTTAGAATTACAACCACGTATTCGGGATGCCCTGGCTGACTTGTCGATGATTCTGGAACCACGTACCGAGTTCCGTCCTTATACCTCAAATCGTGTCTTCCGGATCATGACCTCGGATTATGCAGAAGCCACGCTGGTTCCGCGTCTGGTTAAAGCACTACGTTCAGAAGCGCCGAATGTGGTATTGGATTTTCTGACGCCAAGTGACGTGTCGTATCGTGACATGGAACAAGGCAAGGTCGATCTGGCAATCAACCGTTTTAATGAAATCCCACAAAGTTTTCATCAGGTATTGGTCTGGCGTGACAGCTTTTCTTGTCTTTTAAATAACAAGCATCCTGCCGCAAGCAATTTAAACCTTAAAAGTTACCTGGATGCACAGCATATCTGGGTTTCTAAAACCGGTATGGGGGTTGGCTTCGGGGTAAATCCTGAAAAACAGGCTGGTTTAGGCTGGATTGATCAGGCTTTAGAGCGGATTGGCCAGAAACGTAAAATTTCGGTCTTTACCCGTCATTACCAGATGCCGGGTTTATTGGCTTCCAATGTCGACTTGGTCGCAACACTTCCTTCACGCATCGCACGCCTGCAAGCAAAGAATCACAATTTAATTCTAAAAGATCCGCCATTTTATATTCCGGAATTTGAATTGAAAATGGCATGGTGCCCTTTATTGCATCATCATCCGGCACATCGCTGGTTACGTCAGCTGATTTTGTATGTTGCGCGTCAAATGATTGAAGAAGAAAACCGTGAATTCCTGAGCAATAATTCTCAATTTTCACATTATTAAACTCAAAATCTTCTAAATTCTTATTTTTTAAGATTATACTTTGAAGACTTGAGTTGTCGTTGTTACACCTCAAGTCTTTTTTTGTGTTAAAAATATCCCAAGATACTATTCATCCACAGGTGGATTTGTGAGCCTCTTACAAAATATCGTGATTATCTTAATACTCATCACGGGGGCCGGTTTTTTATCTTTAACTGAAATCGCCCTCGCAGGTGCCCGTAAAGTCAAACTCAAAATTCTGGCTGAGTCGGGTGATCATCGCGCTCAAAAAGTTTTAGATCTACAAGAAAATTCTGCGGACTTCTTTGCAGCCTCTCAAATTGGTTTAAATGCAGTTGCCATTCTCGGCGGTATTTTAGGTGAAGGTGCCTTCCGCCCTTATATTTATAATTTTGTTTCCCGCTTTTACCAAGGACCTTGGGCTGACAATATTAGCTTTGCGCTCTCCTTTACTGTCGTCACTTCATTATTTATTTTATTTGCGGACCTGATGCCGAAACGTCTGGCCATGATTGCGCCAGAAAAGATCGCAGTCTCAGTCATCGAGCCAATTCAGATTTTCATTAAAGTCTGTAAACCTTTGGCCTGGTTTATTAACGCGATTGCCAACATGCTGTTCCGCCTGTTTAAAGTAAATACCATCCGTGATGACAATATTACTTTTGATGATATTTCCGCAGTGATGGATGCGGGTGCACAGGCCGGTGTACTACAAAAACAGGAACATCATTTCATTGAAAATGTATTCGAGCTTGAAGAGCGTAACGTTCCTTCGAGTATGACTACCCGTGAAAATGTGGTGTTCTTTACCTTAAATGAACCGGAAGTAAGTATTCGGCAAAAGCTGGCGGAATATCCCTATTCCAAGTTTCTGGTGTGTAGTAATGACATCGACAGTGTGATTGGCTATGTCGATGCCAAAGATATTCTGGTGCGTATTTTGAATAACCAGTCGCTGCTGCAGCTCAATGAAAATACCATCCGTAATGTCTTGACCATTCCTGATACTTTGACTTTATCGGAAGTTCTGGATCGTTTCCGCTCCACCAAGGAAAAGTTTGCCGTCGTCATTAATGAATATGCGCTGGTCGTTGGGGTGATTACCCTTTCTGATATTATGATTACCGTGATGGGTGACTGGGTGACGCCAATTGAAGCCGATCAGCAAATTATTAAACGTGACAATAATTCTTGGTTGATTGAAGGCAGTACACCGATTGAAGACATCAAGCATGCGCTTGAAATTGATGAGATGCCTGATGATGAAAACTATGAAACCATTGCTGGCTTCATGATGTATAAATTACGCAAGATTCCACGTCCTGCAGATGCAGTGATATTTGGTGCTTATAAGTTTGAAGTGGTGGATGTCGATCATTTTAAAATTGACCAGTTACTGGTGACCCGCTTAATCGAAACCAATTCAGTTATTCAAGAAGAATCAGATTAATCTGGTTCTTCTTTTTATTCCTCTGTTTCAAAAATTATTCTAATAAAAAAATCATAAGGTGAGTGATGAATATTTCTGCATTATTGGCATGTCTGTTTTTTTATTCAGCCCTGTATTTGTTTTACTTCATTCTTGCCAAACAACAGAATCCCCTGCTTTTACTGGCAGCCATCATTCTAATGGTTTTAACGGTGTTCATTATTCCCTACCCGCATGAACGTCGTCGTCGAGGTTTCGACTCGACCTTGAGGTTTGGAGAATATTTTTATTGGCCCTTGATCACCTGGTGGCGTTTATTTATCTTGCCCATCAGCTGGCTGATTGCGCTGATGTATCGCGATTAAAAAAAGCACCCAAAGGTGCTTTCGTTTAGATCTGGTTATAGCTTAGATTTTTGCTAATAAAGCTTCTAGAACGGCTTGATAGTGAATCTGGATATCATCTTCTAAAATTTTGTAGGCATTATCGAATTGCACCATTGGCCAGCCTTCTTTCCAGAATGGGAAAATATTGTGCAGGTCATGGGTGACAATCGCATCTTCACGCACAATTGCTTGGGCAATTTGTGACAGCACTTGCGCAGTTTCAGCGCCATCAATCGCCATATAATCAATTCCGCGCGCTTTTAAAATACGAATTCGGTCTTTTTTATAACGGATTTTTTTGATTTGTGCTGCATTCAGACCCAAAGCCAAAGATACGGCTTCGACAAATTTGTCTTCAAATGACTGATTCAATGCTACTAAGGCTGCTTTATGCGCTTCCTGACGACCAGCTTTACCACCCTGACGAATTGCTGCTTGCGCCTCAGTATTTAGCTCATCCTTTTTCATACTTTGCAGGATGTCTAAAATTTCGATGTCGCTTAACGCCTGAGGAGATTGATCAGTCATAAACTGTCCTTAAAAAAATAAATCTTGAATCGGCTATTTTCGCATAATTCGTCGCTAAAAAACTAAAATCTTCATGATTAAAACAGTGCTACGTTCTGAAACTGCATTTCTTCTGCGATTTTGCGCAAAATCGACTATAGTGCTTCATCTATATATTAAATTAATCTCTGGATGATGCCCACTACGCAAGTGACTTTGTTGCTGCAGCAACTTAAGCGCCAATATCCGACTGCATTTAAAGGAAATTACCTGTTTTACAGTCAGATTAAAATCCGTGGAATCTGGGGTAAAGCCAAGCTTTTAATTCCTTGGGCCTTGGCCGCCATGATTTTTGTTCCCATCAGTTTGATGTTAGGAGATTTCGTACAGCAATCTTTTGTGCAAATCAGCGAATTTCAGGCGCAGAGTTATGCCATGTTGGCCATTCTACTGTTCCTGATGTTGAGTCTCACCTTGATTCTGTACCAGATTCAGCATTCTTCTTATTCGCTGTATCAATTATTACGGCATACCCCGATCAAGATGGCTATTGTGATTCTGATGCAAGCCTTAAATCTGGTCTTTATACAAAGCAGTTTGCTGATGTGGAGCTTATTCTTCTTTGGCGTGAGCTTTGGTTTTGTGCGCTTTTATCGAGAAAATTTATTCAAGGAAAATAGTAAAAATACTGAGCACTATCAGCTACAACAATTACGTAAAATCTGTTTTTGGGCTTATAAACAAACCTGCCTGATCCGACTAAAATTACGTTTTTATTCAAGCCATGATCCTCGGTATGCCGAACTAAAACAGCAATTAAATCACTATGCCGGGTTATATACGCGGCTGCTGAAATATGAGCATCAATATTGTAAAACGATCAAGCATCTAGATGTCGACAGCTATCTGGATGAAAATTCATAGTTCTCTCTATCCTTTTTCATTGGCCATCTTAAAGATCTGCAAATATTGAATTTTAAAAAACGTTGATTTGCTGATTTTTAGAATAGAAGCCACGGAATTGCTTGAAAAGAAAGCAATCATTTCGGAATTTGCTTGCCAAGCTTTATTTCGTCCTCTATTATTGCGCACATGCCCGAGTGGTGAAATCGGTAGACACAGGGGATTTAAAATCCCCCGCCCACAAAGCGTGCCAGTTCGAGTCTGGCCTCGGGCACCATTTTAATATTTATTAAAATGGTGCAATAAAAAATCCAGCATTAGGCTGGTTTTTTTGTGCCTGAATTTTATTCTTTTAGCGCGAAATCCCCATGTCAGAATTAAAACACTTTGATCTCGCTACATTACAATTACGTCATCCAGACGCTTTTTTCCTTAAGCTGCGTTATAGCCGCTTTAAATTTAATGCCTTGCAAAATATCCAGTTTGTTATCGCGATTAATTTACTGTCCCTTCTGGTCTGTGTAGCGTGTAGTCTCAGCTCCGTATTTCTGGAATATTATTTTTTCAAGAATGCCACGATTGCCTTTAATGTCACCTTAATTGTGCTGATGGCACTGCTTTATCCTTATATCTGGCATGCACAATATCAGGCGCAATTTAGTTCCAAAGCCTATAGTCAGCGTTTGCAAAACTGTCTCTATCTGCAAATTCCAATTTTTCTGAGCTTATTGCTCAACCTTTATCTGATTCATTCGGATGTACTGGTCATCATTAGTATGATCATTTTAGCGATTTCTTCCTTTGGGGTGGTCATCCTGGAACCTTTATTTAAAAGTTCCTGTAGTGCGATTGACCAGATCAGGTTGCAGAAACTCCGACAACTGGCTTTTTGGGCTTATCAACAATCCAAATCAAAAACACCACAACAGATTCAAGGTCAATCGAATCTGCAGGCTTATTACCAAAACCTTTATCAGCAATGCATGAATGAAGAGCAACGATTACTCGGCTCAATTTGCTTTAATAGCTTTAAAGATTATTTGAACAGACAATAAAAAACCCTGCATCTGCAGGGTTTTCTTAAATCACCATTCACGATTGGTAATCAGTTCTTCCATTTCAATCTCGAACAGGCCGTGCTCTTGCACCACCATCATCATGGCTTCGGCAATATAATCCGCGGCAGTATCATCCAGAGACGAATCCAGATCTTCGAACTGAGGTTTCATGACATTAATATCAGCCACAGTCAGATTGGCAAGCTGATAAACCTCTTGATCTGACAAACCTGATTTAGCGATTTTTTGGGCAAAACGTTCGATATGCTGCTTGATTTCAGCAACCAGAATATCGGGATAATATTCATCATCGAACATGGGGAGAAGTAAATCTGCAAACATTACAGGCACTCTAAAGGATGACTATCTAATCTAAGCGTGCCTATATAGCATATTGTTGCTTAAAAGCCAAACAACATTGCCAAGTGATTGATTTGCAGCTCTCAATTTCTAAGCCGTTTGCATAGCCTGCCAGACTTTAATCGCATCGGCTGTAGCCTTAACATCATGTGCCCGTACCATACATGCACCCTGCTGAATACTCAACAAATGCGCTGTTGCAGAGCCTACTACCCGCTCTTGCGGTTCTGCACCATTTAGAACTGCTCCGATAAAGCGTTTACGAGATAAAGCAGACAAAATTGGATAGCCCATTTCAGTAAGTTTATAAAATTCGTTAAGCAACTGCAGATTTTGCTGTGCATTTTTCGCGAAACCAAAACCTGGGTCGATCATGATATTTTCTGCTTTTACTCCAACATCTAAAGCATCCTGAACGCGCTGGGATAACTCGCGAATCACATCGGAAGTGACATCTTCATATTGATCCAGATTGTTCATGGTGGTCGGTTCACCGCGCATATGCATGATGATCACTGGAATATTCAGCTCTGCTGCGGTCTGCAATGCATTCGGCCGAGTCAAAGCACGGACATCATTCCAGATATGCGCTCCGGCCTGAACCGCTGCACGAATCACTTCAGGTTGCGACGTATCAATCGAGAGAATAACCTTGTGTTTGGATAAAGCTTCAACGACAGGCACTACGCGGCGAATTTCTTCTTCCACTTCTACCACTGAGGCACCTGGACGGGTCGATTCACCGCCAATATCAATCACGGTTGCGCCTTCGGCCATCATTTCCAGTGCGCGGGCGACTGCATCTTCTTTTTGATTATGCCGACCACCATCACTAAAAGAGTCCGGGGTGACATTGAGAATCCCCATTACATGCGGCTGGGATAAATCCAATTTTAAATCACCAAATGTCCATACATGTGGTAACAAAGGCATCAGCTGCATGATTCAATACTCACTCAAAATAACCCCAATATTGTCTTATGGATAATTAAATAAAGCAAAGCTGAATAAGAATAATCGCTAGATTTCGAAGTAATTGTTTCGGGAATATTGCATCAGTTTAGATTGTAATAATGCTTTCACATCTACCCATTCACTTTCTAAAATACTATAGATGTAGCTGTCTCGAATAGTCTGTCCATCTTTACGTAGCATATGACACCTGATAATGCCATCTCGTTTGGCACCTATTGCTTCAATCGCTTTTTGGCTGGGAAGATTCAAGTGATCAGTCCGAAAGCCGACCACCTGAGCATTTAAATTTTCAAAAGCATGTCTTAACAAAAGATATTTACAGACGTGATTTACATAGGTTTTGTGATAGCGCTTGGCATACCAGGTATAACCAATTTCAAAACGTGGAATTTCCGCCTTAATATCATGATAACTAGTGGTTCCAATTGCTCGGCCGGAGTTTAAATCAATCACAGCAAAAGCCATCCTTTCACCTTGAGCTTGCTGTTCAAAAGCCTGAGTAAAATATTTTTTTAAGTTAGGCAGATAAGGCACTGAGTTATATAAAACCTCACCTAAATTTTCTTCAGCGCATGCGATAGCTAAATCAGAAAAATGCTCCCAGCTCAACGGTTCAAGACGAAGCTGGTAAACACTGGATTCCAGAACAGGCATATTCATTTTTATTTTCTTATTCATTTTTATTTTCTTATTCATTTTTAATAGCTCAATATAACACTCAAAAAGCTATGACAAAAATGACAAGCATAAAAAACCACCCGAAGGCGGTTTTTTTATTGAGCTTAGTTCGCTGGCAATGGCGGAGGAGTCAACGGACCATCATCTGGGGTTACATCAATCACAGGATTATCTGCAACATAGACTTTTGGTGGCTGAGGCTCACGACCTTCCATGATGTCACGAATTTGATCACGATCAATGGTTTCCCATTCCATCAAGGCTTTCACCATCGCATGGGCAATATCTTTTTTACTTTCCAAGATATCGCGTGCGATTTTATATTGCTCATCCAGAATTCGACGAATTTCACGATCGACTTCTAGTTGTGTGGTTTCCGAAATACTGCGACTACCAATACTGCCCATGAAAGATTGCTGTGCATCTTCTTCATAGACCATGACACCGAGTTTGTCCGACATACCATATTTGGTCACCATCGCACGTGCCATTTTGGTTGCACGTTCGAAGTCATTTGAAGCGCCGGTCGACATCTGGTTAATGAAGACTTCTTCAGCAATACGGCCACCAAACAAAATCGAAAGTTCATTCAACATTTTGTCTTTGTAATGGCTGGTCTGGTCAAATTCAGGCAACTGCCAGGTGACACCTAAAGCCCAGCCACGCGGCATGATCGTCACCTTATGCACAGGATCTGTACCTGGCAAACTTTCAGCAACAATCGCATGACCTGCTTCATGATAAGCCGTCGCGCGACGCTCTTCATCACGAAGTACCATCGATTTACGCTCAGGACCCATATACAGCTTGTCTTTTGCATCTTCAAAGTCATGCATATCGACGGTGTTTTTGTTACGGCGTGCAGCAAATAAAGCAGCTTCATTCACCAGGTTTGCTAATTGCGCACCCGAGAAGCCCGGTGTACCACGTGCAAGAACTTTAACATCCACACCTGTCACTGAAGGCAATTTTTTCAAATGTACATTCAGGATTTGTTCACGACCTTTAATGTCTGGCAAACCAACCACAACTTGACGGTCAAAACGGCCTGGACGAAGAAGTGCTTTATCCAGTACATCTGCACGGTTGGTTGCAGCAATCACGATAATGCCTTCATTGCCCTCAAAGCCGTCCATTTCAACCAGCATCTGGTTCAGTGTCTGTTCACGTTCATCGTGACCACCACCAGTACCTGAACCACGATGACGACCGACTGCATCAATCTCATCAATAAAGATGATACATGGCGCATGACGTTTTGCCTGTTCGAACATGTCACGTACACGGGATGCACCGACACCGACAAACATCTCAACGAAGTCAGAACCTGAAATACTAAAGAATGGAACTTTCGCTTCACCGGCAATGGCTTTGGCAAGTAAGGTTTTACCCGTACCTGGAGGACCCACCATTAACACACCACGTGGAATACTCGCACCCAGACGTTTAAATTTGGTTGGATCTTTCAGGAAATCTACGATTTCAACGACTTCTTGCTTGGCTTCGTCACAACCGGCAACATCAGTGAAAGTGACTTTAATCTGGTCTTCAGACAGCATTTTGGCTTTAGATTTACCAAAACTCATTGGGCCGTTTTTACCACCTGCACCGCCACCCATGTTGCGCATAAAGAACATGAATAACAAAATGATTAAAAGTACAGGGAAACTTGCAATAAGCAACTGCATGAGCAAGCCTTGACGTTGTGGTGCTTCACCTTCGACCACAACATTATTTTTAATCAGGCTTGGCATCAGTTCAGGATCCTGAACTGCCGGACGAATACTTTCAAACTCTGAACCGTTTGATTTTTCGCCACGAATTCTTTCGCCGTCAATCACAACTTGTTTAATTTGGCCAGCATTGACCGCGGCAACAAACTCTGAGTAGTTCATTGTAGTCGGTTGATTGCGGTCACTGACGTTGCTGAAGATTAACACCAGCACACCCAGTATCACGAGCCACAATACGGCATTCTTAAAAAGATCGCTCAAAGCTTTATTCCCATTCCAATCTAATTTGATCATGCCCTGTTCAGGGTGACCTTAATACTTAAGCTGTAAATCAACTTACAATTATCTGAAAACGTACAAAATGCACAATTTTTAACGACTTGGCAAGTAGACTTATTTTAAAGCCTTCTTACGTCCCTGCCCGATCAGGAAAACTTCCTTGGAACGAGCACGTGATGCCAAAGGTTTAGATGTTTTCAGAACATCAAAACTATCAACCACTTGCTTACGGAATTCGTCAAAACCTGAGCCTTGGAAAACTTTTACCACAAATTGACCTTTGGGGCCTAGCACCTTATTGGCAAAATCCAGTGCAAGTTCACACAAGTAAATCTGACGCGGTTGATCTACAGCCTTATTACCTGATGTATTGGGGGCCATATCTGAAATTACAACGTCTACAGTACGACCATCTAAAATTTCTAACAATTGCTGGAAGACTTCTTCTTCACGAAAGTCGCCTTGCAAGAAAGTCACATCAGGTAATGCATCCATTGGTAAAATGTCAGATGCAATCAATAAACCCTTGTCACCGACTAGCTTACCTGCGATTTGTGACCAACTCCCGGGAGCTGCACCCAAGTCGACCACGGTCATGCCGGGTTTGATGATTTTGTACTTTTCTTGCATCTCTAAGAGCTTATATGCTGCACGCGCACGATAGCCGTCCTTTTGTGCCTTTTTCACATAAGGATCGTCTAAATGCTCTCTCATCCAATCACGACTACTTTTAGATAACTTTTGGTTGGTAATGCGTGTAGCCATAACTCTCTAAATAAAAAAACGTCCAATTATTAATTGTACGTGAAAAAGACATATTTTGCAGTATACATGTGTATCTAAATCTAGGAGTTTTGCTCGTTATGAAGAGATATTGGAAATGATTATTTCCTGATAATTTAAAGCGTTTGTTTTTTGCTTTTGCTATACTAAGCCGTTTTAAAATTCAGGTTATCTCTCATGGCGTCTTTATCTATTCAGGAACGTAAGCGTTTACGTCAAATCGGACATGCTTTAAACCCGGTCGTTATGCTGGGTGACAAAGGCCTGACTGAAAATGTCATCGAAGAATTGGCGCGTGCTTTAAACGATCACGAACTGATTAAAGTGAAAATCGTAGCTGAAGATCGCGAAGCGCGTGCAGCACTGATTGCTGAAATTTCAGAAGCGACTGGTGCTGAAGTGGTTCAAACTATTGGTAAAATTGCACTGCTTTACAAGAAAGCTGCGAAACAAAACCAAAAATTGTCTAACCTTGTCCGTTTCGCTCATTTGTCTAACTAAGTACAGGACTTATGGCAAGTTACGAACTTAGCGCATTTGATCGCCGTTTTCAGGCCATCTCTCTGGTTGCCGCCATTGAACAGCAAGGCCCATGCAATTTAAATGTGGGCTTCTGGATCCGTGATCCCAATCAGTACATCTTGTGGCCCGACATGGTGACGGCACATCCCCGTCAGGATTTCCTGTGGGAACAGACCTGCTTTGAAATTTTTATTGGGGTTCAGGGCGAAGATTTTTATCGTGAGATTAATCTTTCCCCTTCTCAGGCCTGGCAGGCTTATCAATTTGAAGAATACCGTTATCCTGAAGGTATGCCACCGCAAGCTGCGGATGATATTGAGCTGAATCAGCTCAAACGTACGCATTATGGTCTTAATGTCAGTGTGGATCTGACTGATTTTATGGCAACACATAAACTGAAATGGGAAAACTTGTTCCTGGGTTTATCTGCTGTTTTAAAAACCTCACAAGGTGATCAATACTATGCCATGCAGCATAGTAGTCCTCAGGCAGATTTTCATAATAAACGTGACTGGTTGCATGTGTTTTAAATAGATTGACGCTGTGCATCAGCTATTTAAAGTGTAACAGGCGAATGAAACGTGAGACTTAAAGTCTCACGTTTTTGTTTATCGCTCAACAATGATTGATCCTCTGTATAATTATTCTAGATTTTTTATCGTTTTCAACGTTCATATTTTAATGATGCAGATGATGCTGTTCCTGAATGGATTTCACAGCAGCATAAAGAATAAAAGCAAAAGTAATGATCATCAGAAGAATGGTCCCAAACACCAGTCCCAGTACTCCCAGACATAATACGATTACACCCAGATAAAGTATGCGCCCCAATCCGCTTTCCAGATTCAGTAGCATGATCAATATCAGTAAAATAAGTACACCTACAAAATGCTGTTGCATCGTGACCCCCTTTAATTGTTATTGTGAGTCCGTTTTGCTGCATAAAGACAAAGGAGAACATTTGATTGTTCTCCTTTTTAAATAGCGACCTTTCAGCGCAGCCTAACTTTTCAGCTCAGGACTTTTGTCTGAGCTCTCTGTTTTCACCACGGGTTTGACTTTTTTCAGTACTTCAATGGTACTGTCCTTAGAACGTTTAAAAGTATCGGTCAGATGTTCCTTATGCTTGGTCGAAATCTGACTGACATCTTCTTTCAGCTCTTTACCCAGATTGGATAGGTCTTCAACGACAGCGTTGAATTCTGTCTTGATAAAGCTTTTCAATTCGGTTAATTCTTTCTGCGAACCGAAAATCTGCTCCTTCAAAGTATCAATACGCTGTAACACCTCCTGCTTAAATTGATGCAATTGTTCCTGCACAGTATCGCTTAACTGTTTGGCTTCAACTTCAAGCTTTTCCTTACTTTCCTCGATGGTTTCAATTGCCTGATCTTTAGCCTCGACTGCTACTTTTTCAAGCTTCTCGGCAGTTTCAGTGACCACGCTCGGAGTGATTTTTTTAGATGTAGTAGATTTAGGTGCTGTAGCCATTTGTCTTGTTCCTATTGTTATATCGACTAAGCTATATTAGTAGATTTGATAAAAATTAAGATTTGATTTGTCTGACAATTATTAATTGCTTACATTTTTTCACATTGCTTACAAAACAGACTTCCATGCAAAAAGCAAGCCATTTATCTCATACTTTCGCTGCAAAGCCGTTGGACTTTGGGGGGCATTCTGCGTATAATGCCGTGTTAAGTTCAAGCGAGCAGACATAGGAGGGTAGGTTTAAAAATTAGCCTTCCTTTTTTTTCGTCTTCTCGCTTTTTTACAGCCTAAATTTCAGGAGCTTTGGTTTGAGCACCCCAGCAATTTTAGCCCTTGCCGATGGAACTATCTTTAAAGGTACTTCGATTGGCGCATCGGGTAGTACGACTGGTGAAGTCGTTTTCAACACTGCCATGACTGGCTATCAAGAAATTTTGACTGACCCGAGTTATGCACAGCAACTTGTGACACTGACTTACCCACATATCGGTAACACAGGCTGCAATGAAGAAGACGCTGAATCAGGTCGTATTCATAAGGTTTGGGCTAACGGATTGATCATTCGCGACCTGCCTTTACTGCACAGTAACTTCCGTTCAACCCAATCATTAGCTGAATATTTGGTACAACACAATGTTGTGGCAATTGCGGATATCGACACGCGTAAATTGACACGTATCTTACGTGACAAAGGTGCGCAAAATGGCTGTATCCTTGCTGGCGAAAATATCACTGAAGCTGAAGCGCTTGAAAAAGCACGTGCATTTGGTGGTTTAAACGGTTTAGACCTGGCAAAAGAATGTTGCGACCCTGAAGGTTTTGAATGGACTGAAGGCTCTTGGACATTAGGCAAAGGTTTCTCTCAACCAGAAGCTAAATTCCATGTTGTTGCATACGATTACGGTGTCAAAACCAACATCTTACGTATGCTCGCAGACCGCGGTTGTAAACTGACTGTTGTGCCGGCGCAAACTCCTGCTGCTGATGTACTTGCACTGAATCCAGATGGCGTGTTCCTTTCGAACGGTCCTGGTGATCCGGCTGCATGTGACTACGCAATTGAAGCTGTAAAAACAATTGTAGAAACCACTGAAATTCCAGTATTTGGTATCTGCCTGGGTCACCAGATCCTTGCGCTTGCAAGTGGTGCTAAAACCTTAAAAATGCCTCACGGCCACCACGGTGCGAACCATCCTGTACAAAATCTTGATAACGGTACAGTGATGATTACTTCTCAAAACCATGGCTTCGCAGTCGATGAAAGCAATCTGCCTGATGTGTTGCGTGTAACGCATCGCTCACTGTTTGATGGCACCAACCAAGGTATCCATCGTACAGACAAACCTGCGTTCAGCTTCCAGGGTCACCCTGAAGCAAGCCCGGGTCCACATGACTGCGCACCATTGTTCGATCATTTCATCGAACTTATCGAAGCATCTAAGAAGTAATTAAGGAAGCATCATGGCTAAACGTACTGACATTAAAAGCATCTTGATTATTGGTGCTGGTCCGATTGTCATCGGTCAAGCATGTGAGTTTGACTACTCAGGTGCTCAAGCATGTAAAGCCCTTCGTGAAGAAGGTTACCGCGTTATTTTGGTCAACTCGAACCCAGCGACCATCATGACCGACCCAACCATGGCGGATGCAACTTACATTGAGCCAATTACTTGGCAAACTGTTGCAGCGATCATTGAGAAAGAACGTCCAGATGCTGTTCTTCCAACCATGGGTGGTCAAACGGCATTGAACTGTGCCCTTGCCCTCGATGAGCACGGCATTTTAGAGAAATTCAATGTTGAATTGATCGGTGCAACCAAAGAAGCGATTGAAAAAGCTGAAGACCGTAAACTGTTTGACCAGGCAATGCGTAAAATTGGTCTTGAATGTCCAAAAGCTGACGTTGCTGAGTCAATGGAACATGCTTTAGAAATTCAAGCACGTTTCGGCTTCCCAGTGATTATCCGTCCATCATTCACCATGGGTGGTTCTGGTGGCGGTATCGCTTACAACAAAGAAGAATTCATCGAAATTTGTGAACGCGGTTTCGATCTTTCTCCGACTAAACAATTATTGATCGATGAATCTTTAATTGGTTGGAAAGAGTACGAGATGGAAGTTGTTCGTGACAAAAACGACAACTGTATCATTGTATGTACCATTGAAAACTTTGACCCAATGGGCGTACACACTGGTGACTCAATCACTGTTGCTCCTGCGCAAACATTGACAGACAAAGAATTCCAGTTACTACGTAACGCATCTTTAGCTGTACTACGTGAAATTGGCGTAGAAACAGGTGGTTCTAACGTACAGTTCGGTATTTGTCCAAATACTGGTCGTATGGTTGTGATCGAGATGAACCCACGTGTATCACGTTCATCTGCCCTTGCCTCTAAAGCAACTGGTTTCCCGATTGCAAAAATCGCTGCGAAATTAGCGGTTGGTTACACGCTTGATGAGTTGAAAAACGACATCACTGGCGGTACCACACCTGCATCGTTTGAACCTGCAATTGACTACGTTGTAACCAAGATTCCTCGTTTCAACTTCGAGAAATTCCCACAAGCTGACGCAACGCTTACAACTCAGATGAAATCTGTCGGTGAAGTAATGGCGATTGGTCGTAACTTCCAGGAATCTGTACAAAAAGCCCTTCGTGGTCTTGAAGTGGGTGCTTCTGGTTTTGACGAAAAAATTGAAGTGGGTGCTGAAGGCGCGCGCGACAAAATCTTGCAAGAACTTAAAGTGCCAGGTCCAGAGCGTATCTGGTACGTGGGCGATGCATTCCGTCACGGCTTTACTTTAGACGAAGTATTCGCTGCAACGAACATTGACCGCTGGTTCTTGATTCAAATAGAAGACATCATCAAAACTGAAAACCAAATCAAAACTTTAGGTTTTGGCGACTTGAATGCGGACAACATCCGTGCTTTCAAACGTAAAGGTTTATCAGATCTTCGCATTGCAGACTTGATGGGCATTTCACAAAAACAATTCCGTAAACACCGTTGGAACTTGGGCGTCACCCCTGTTTACAAACGTGTCGATACCTGTGCTGCAGAATTCGAATCTGATACAGCGTACATGTATTCAACTTACGATGAAGAATGTGAAGCAAACCCATCATCTAAAGACAAGATCATGGTGATCGGTGGTGGTCCTAACCGTATTGGTCAAGGTATCGAGTTCGATTATTGCTGTGTACACGCTGCCCTGGCAATGCGTGAAGACGGCTATGAAACCATCATGGTGAACTGTAATCCTGAAACGGTTTCTACGGATTACGACACATCAGATCGTTTGTACTTCGAACCAATCACTTTAGAAGACGTTTTAGAAATCGTGCGTATCGAGAAGCCTAAAGGCATTATCGTTCAGTACGGTGGTCAAACACCTTTGAAATTGGCTCGTGCTCTAGAAGAAGCCGGTGCGCCAATCATTGGTACATCACCTGACGCGATTGACCGTGCAGAAGACCGTGAACGTTTCCAGCAAATGATTCAACGTCTGCAACTTCGTCAACCAAACAACAGCATTGTAAAATCTGCTGAAGAAGGTATGGCTGAAGCGTCTAAAGTAGGCTATCCATTAGTGGTACGTCCTTCTTACGTGCTTGGTGGTCGTGCGATGGAAATCGTGTACAACGATGAAGAACTCAAACGCTACTTACGTGATGCGGTTCAAGCATCAAACGAAGCACCTGTTCTGCTTGACCGTTTCTTAGATGATGCGATCGAAGTTGACGTAGACTGCGTATCTGATGGTAAAGACGTTGTAATCGGCGGCATCATGCAGCACATCGAACAAGCGGGTATTCATTCAGGTGACTCGGCATGTTCAATTCCTCCTTACTCTCTATCTAAAGAGATTCAGGACGAAATGCGTCGTCAAACTGTGGCGATGGCAAAAGAGCTTGGCGTAATCGGTTTGATGAACGTTCAGTTTGCTGTCAAAGGTGAAGATGTTTACATTCTGGAAGTGAACCCACGTGCGTCTCGTACTGTGCCATTCGTTTCTAAGTGTATCGGCGAATCTTTAGCGAAAGTTGCTGCACGTTGCATGGCTGGTCAATCTCTTGAGTCGCAAGGCTTCACAACTGAGATTATTCCTGAGCACTTCTCTGTCAAAGAAGCAGTGTTCCCGTTCAACAAATTCCCTGGTGTTGACCCGATCCTTGGCCCTGAGATGAAATCGACTGGCGAAGTGATGGGCGTTGGTAAAACATTTGGTGAAGCGTTCTATAAAGCTGTTTTAGGTGCAAATGAGCGTTTACCAGGTCTTCCAACTGAAGGCGAAGTGAAACACGCATTTATCTCTGTACGTGATTCTGATAAACCACGTGCGGCTGGTATCGCAAAACAATTGATTGACCTAGGCTTCAAGATTCTTGCAACTGATGGTACATTTAAAGTGATTAGCGATGCTGGTCTTGAATGTGAACGTGTCAATAAAGTAACTGAAGGTCGTCCTAACATTGTGGACCGTATTAAAAACGGCGAAATCCACCTTGTGATTAACACGACTGAAGGCAAAAAGGCACAAGAAGACTCATTCTCGATCCGTCGTTCAGCACTTCAAGGTAAAGTGTATAACACAACTACATTGAATGGTGCGGATGCAGTATGCCAAGCTTTAGCAATTAAATTGCCGATGGATGTATATCGTTTACAAGACCTAACTAAAGGTTAATTCACTTCCAAGAAGTCCCGCCACCTTCTTGGTGGCGGGCTTTTTTTTATTTATAGATTTTATATCTTTCAACTGACTTTTGAGGGACAACATGCAACGTTATCCTATGACACCTGAAGGCAAAATTGCCTTAGAGAAAGAATTACACCAACTGAAAACAGTGGATCGTCCACGTATTACAGCTTCAATTGCAGAAGCGCGTGAACACGGTGACTTAAAAGAAAATGCAGAATACCATGCAGCACGTGAACAGCAAGGCTTCTGTGAAGGCCGTATTCAGGACATCGAAGGCAAACTGGGTGCAGCTCAGGTGATCGATGTAAAAGAACTTGAACAGAATGGTCGTGTGGTTTTCGGTGTAACGGTCACGATTGAAAATCTGGATACTGAAGAGCAGAAAACCTATAAAATTGTAGGTGATGACGAAGCAGACTTTAAAATTAACAAGATCTCTGTGAACTCGCCGATTGCACGTGGTCTTTTGGGCAAGAACGAAGGCGACGATGTGAAAATCAATACACCAAACGGTGAAGTTGAATACGAAATTGTGAAAGTTGAATATATCTAAATTTTAGATATTTAAGCTTGCATGAACCCCTCGATTGAGGGGTTTTTTACCTTTATTCGCCTCTTACAAATGGATTAGCTCTGTGCTTCTTTTAAAAACCCCGATGCAAATAAATTAAATGCATGTAAGGCCTCAGGGAGTACTTGCTCAGGATGTTCGCTAGAAGCTACCCAGAGTGCTGCATTCATTGCTGCACCATTTAAAAATATCGCAGCAGCTTCTGGATCAACTGTTTTAATTCGGTCTACTGCCAATAATTGTTCAACACATTCACGCGTGGACTGCAAACATCTGTTTTGACTTGGCCAATGTGCAGGATCGCCCAGCACAGCCGGCCCGTCACGCAGCACAATGCGCTGGAATTCCGGATTTAAGGCATTTTGAATATAGGTCCGCCCTTCTAGCATCAATCCTTCCCACAGATCAGCAGGCTGCTCCAGATGCTGCTGGGCAGATGAAGCCATTTCCGAATCGATCTGGTCGACCACTGCAGCAAACAAGCCTTTTTTATCACCAAAATGGTGATACAACGCTCCACGAGTCAGCCCCGCTTCTGCCGTGAGTTTATCCATTGAAGTGTCTGCATAGCCATATTCAGCAAATGTACGGCGCGCTACTTTTATCAGTTTCTTACGGGTTTCCGCCATTTTTTGTTCACGAACAGACATGAATTACTTTACCTCATCATCATAAAAATTTTAATTGACATACGCTCCGTATGTCAATTATGTTTACATACGATGCGTATGTGAAAGTTAAGTTGCTTTCACTCACTTATAAATTAGATATTGAATGAGAATAGACATGACTAGAACTGCGATATTTCCCCAAGACCGCCATGCCCTCTATGAACAGCATGGTTATTCTGCTGCGATCAAATCGGAAGACTTACTTTTTGTTTCTGGTCAGGTCGGTAGCCGTGAAGATGGTTCTCCTGAACCAGATTTCGAGAAACAGGTAGAACAGGCTTTTAAAAACTTAGCTGCAACTTTGGCAGCGGCTGGTTGTACTTTCGATGATATTGTTGATGTCACCACCTTTCACACTGATCCAGAACAGCAGTTCGAAAGCATCATGAAAGTTAAAAATCAGGTGTTTACGCAAAAGCCTTATCCTAATTGGACAGCTGTAGGTGTCACGTGGTTAGCAGGTTTTGATTTTGAAATTAAGGTGATTGCTCGTATTCCTCCAGCATCGACCACAGCTTAATCATTGTTTTATGCGTGCGCGAATGTCTTTTAGATATTATTCAGCAAGTTTAAACCCCGATTAGGTATAATTTCTTATTCACTATTTTTTGTATCTCCCTTATGTCTGAAAAGTTAATTAATTCTCCTGTAAATCACTGGTGTGAATTTGAGTTCATCTCAAAAACGGTGAAGAACCCGAATATTCATATTAAAGGGAATTATTCTTACTACTCAGCGTATTGGGATCAAGGTTTTGAGCGCTGTGTGGTGCGCTATCTGCATGATAAGCCTGCCACGCCTGAGAAGCCCATAGACCAGCTCTATATCGGCAATTTCGTCTGTTTTGGCGCAGAATGCGTGATTATGATGGGCAGCAACCAATTACACCGTACCGACTGGATTTCTGCGTTTCCGTTCGATACACGCAGTTTTGTGCCTGCTGGCGATACTATTATTAGTGATGGTTGCTGGATTGGCTCTCGTGCCATGATTATGCAAGGTGTAAAGCTGGGTGAAGGTGCTGTGGTGGCAACAGGTGCAGTAGTCGCTAAAGACGTACCGCCTTATGCTGTAGTTGGTGGTGTACCTGCAAAAATTATTAAATACCGTTTTCCACAAGAAGATATAGAAAAAGTACTCTCTCTAAAAATCTATGATATAGATGAAAAGCAGTTTTTAAAAATGCGCGAGCAGTTGCAGACGGATGATGTGGAAAAATTAGTTAAATATTTTCATCAATTATAGATTAAAGCCCTTTATGTATGTATGACTGCCAATCTTTAATAAAATTACTTGAATGATCCAGTTCAGAAATTGATACCTCTTTCAACACACTAATTAATTGATATTCAGGATCACTACTCTTCTTAGCACTTTCATATGCCGCAAGAAGCTTATCAATAAATGTATCTGTAATCTCCAAGTCCTTCTCTAAAATCAATCTAAACCACTCTGATTCTCCAATATCACTAATTCCATTAGAACCCCATGTACTCAAATTATGTCTTTGCATAAAGAGGCGTTTATCAGTACATAAATATTCATTTATTTTTTTGACGACTGAATTGATAAAAATATGATAATTTGCATAAGATTCCTGCCCCATTATCAAACTAAGTAAAATTAAATTTTTCTTTTGATGTGATGTTCGTAACAAAGCATATTTATTCAGCTTTTTTATTAACTCTCTACTATTAAACTTGCTATCTAACTGCAACCCTAATGCCCAATAAAATAATTCACTTCTGTCATTAAGTGAATTCAACTCACCAATTCTAAATAATTGATATTTTATTACTTCTTCAAAATCATAAAGATCACTCTCGCTAGACATATGAACAGTAAAATCTACAAATTTTTCAAGATAATCACCATTCATTTCAGAATCATAACCATAAAATTTTTTGACTGATTGCAGTAATTGGGGCTTATTCATAACTAAAACAAATACAATTTTCGGGATATCAAAAAAATGTTTAATCCGCTCAATTAAACGAATCGCAAAGTCGGGTCGGCAACGATCTAGCTCATCAATAATAAAAACTAAAGGTTTTTCTAATTGAGCAGCAAGTTCAGTGAGTTCTTTTTTAAAATCTTGGATCGTTTGTTTTTCAATATGGTGATTTTCTATTTTCTTTTCGATTTGTTCTTTTACCTTAGATGCTATTTCATCACTAGCAGTATCGAAAACATCTTGCCCTTGTTTATAGACTTCCTGTATAGCTTCACCTGCACCACCTAGACCAATCCAATGCATACCTGCTTTGGCAGCGATCATAGGAATAACAGCAGCTAAAGAAATTAACACTGAGGCAGTCTTTGAATTAAAATCATTAATCTCTTCAATACCAATTTCATCAGAATCTTTAAAAGCTTGGCTAATTTCAGCTGCAATTGTTAGAAAAGGATCATCTAAATAATCATTTGCAAACGCATCCAAATAAATAACGTTATGTTTCGTATCATCTAAATGCTTTGCCCAATGCCTTACAAACCATGTTTTTCCTTCACCCCAACGAGCATCCAAAGCTAAAACAGCACCACATTGTAGATGATCAACATAGTTAGTCAGTTGTTCACCCAAGCGACGTCGATCCCAGAGATCACCTTCCCAAGCTGTTTGAATATTCTCAAAATTATCTTTCTGCCAATTTATTTGATCTATAGTCATTTTATTAAATTTCATTCGTTTACAATTCATTCATTATATTCATTTTAATTTTTAAAGGCATAAAAAAACCCACTCAATCGGAGCGGGTTTTTTCAGAATATGGTGGCTATGACGAGACTTGAACTTGTGACCCCCGCATTATGAGTGCGGTGCTCTAACCAACTGAGCTACATAGCCTTAAACTGTGCGCGCATTATGGGATTTTCTGTAAATCACGTCAACCCCATATTGTGCTGTTTGATCAAAATTTGTTGAAGTGAGCCGATAAGCCGGGTTCTGTCGTGAACGATCATTCCTCTAGGCGCACAATCACTCATGCGCTCAAGCGACCTACCCGAATCCAGCATGGGCCATGCCTAATGGATTCCTATTTGGTCTTGCTTCCGGTGGGGTTTACCTCGCCATGAACTGTTACCAGCCATGCGGTGCGCTCTTACCGCACCCTTTCACCCTTACCTCCGATTCCGATTGCTCGAAAACATAATGAAGGCGGTCTTCTCTCTGCTGCACTTGCCGTCGGTTTACACCGCCCAGGCGTTACCTGGCACCTTGCCCTATGAAGCCCGGACTTTCCTCCCCTGCTTCAATCACGGAGATTTCCACAGCAGCGATCGTCTGGCTCACTTCGAGCGGCATAGTATCAAATATCGAGACTAATTGCTTGATGTTTTTTGAGCAGTCAGTTTTTCATACTTGGCTTGCAGCTGTTCCTGCGTTTCGACATGATTCGGATCCAGTGGAATACAATCCACCGGACAGAACAACTGGCACTGCGGTTGATCATGATGTCCGACGCACTCTGTACATAAATCTGGATGAATCTCATAAATGAGTTCACCCATATAGATGGCCTCATTCGGGCATACAGGTTCACAGACATCACAGTTAATGCATTCATCGGTGATATATAAAGACACGCTACCAACCTTGTTGAAGTTTACGCTCGAAGGCAGCAACCACGTTTGGTGGTACAAACTTGGTTACATCACCTCTTAGTCGAGCAATTTCACGCACCAAAGTGGATGAAATAAAAGAATATTGCTCTGAAGGGGTTAAAAACACCGCTTCAAAGTGGGAGTCCAGCTGACGGTTCATATTGGCCAGCTGAAATTCGTACTCAAAATCAGACACTGCACGCAAACCACGCAATACAGCAGTCGCCTTTTGCTCACGGAAAAAATTGACGAGCAAACCATCAAAACCTACAAATTCAACATTGTCCAAATGACTCAATGACTCTTTCGCCAATGCGACACGCTCTTCCAGACTAAATACCGGATTTTTATGATGACCGATAGCAATGGCTACCACAACTTCATCAAACATTCGCGCTGCGCGGGTTACCAAATCAATATGTCCATTGGTAATTGGATCAAAAGTCCCCGGATAAATCACACGAGTTTTAGACATCCATTTGTACTCTGTTTGTTATGTAGAATCTTATTTTAGCAAAAACTTGTTTTTTTGGTGAATAATCCTCATTAATTTAAAAAACTTCACCTTATTTCTAGTTGCGGTACAATAGCAGCACGTTTGGAAGTATCAGATTATGGCGAAAGCATCTATTGTAGTAAAAAAAAATAATGGCGGTACCATTGCACTGAATAAACGTGCCCGCCACGATTATTTTATTGAAGAGAAATTTGAAGCGGGGCTTTCATTAAAAGGCTGGGAAGTCAAATCAATGCGTGCTGGTCGCATGACCATCGTAGAAAGTTATATTACCTTTAAAAATGGTGAAGCGTTCTTGTTTGGTGCACAGGTTCAGCCCTTGTTAAGTGCTTCGACCCATGTGGTGCCTGAAGCAACCCGTACCCGCAAACTGTTGCTGAATCGCCGTGAAATTGAAAAGTTAATGGGTGCGATTAACCAGAAAGGTTATTCCTGCGTTCCACTGGCCTGTTACTGGAAAGGTCCACATGCCAAGCTGGAAATTGCCTTGGTGAAAGGTAAGCAGCTTCATGACAAACGTGCCACCGAAAAAGACCGTGACTGGCAACGTGATAAAGCACGAATTTTCCACAAATAATGGATTAAAAATTGAATATAAAAAAACCTCCGCATTCGGAGGTTTTTTTATGGTTTTAAGTATGGCTATTTAAACGCGCCAGAGTCAGTGCAATATATTCACCAAACCAGAAAGCAGTTTTTAAATCCCCTTCAGGTGGGGTGACTTCAACCGGGGCATTATCCGACTGGGTCATAAGCCCCAAGAAGCTCGACATCCGATTCAGATCCGTCACTGCACGACCTGTCGGCATCAATGGCAATCCACTCCATAGCATACCGTGCTGCATGGCAAACAGATTGATTTGCTGCAAGACCGCCAGCTTGTCGCCACTGAGTCCACCACCATTGGTAAAGGCTGCTGCCAGCTTACCCTGCCAGCTACGTGCCAGCCAGCGCTTGGAAGACTGTTCCATAAACAGCTTCATGGCAGAAGTCAGGCTACCCATATAGGTCGGACAGCCAAAGATAATCGCATCGGCGGCATCCAGTACATCCCAGTCTATATGTTCGACATTCATCATATGCACCTGAACACCAGTTTCGCGCGCACCATCGGCAATAAAATTTGCCACTTTAGCCGTGTGTCCATAAGGACTGTGATAAACAATCGCAACAGATTTGGAAGATAGGGACATAACGCTCAAAAGCCAAAAAATTCAGTTAAGTTTAACATTTTCATGCCATAAACACGAATGTCGCCATACGCCCTGTTTTAGCTTCGCGGCGATAAGAGAAATATTCCTCTGGCTGGCGATAAGAACACTGATCCCCACCCAATACGGTATTTATGCCGTGTTGCTGCAAGATATAACGCACAATCGCGTACAGGTCGGCATAATATTTACCTGCCTGTTCCCCGGCCTGAAATGCACTGTCCAGTTCAGGATATTTACTGCAAAAAGCCGCTTTTACTTCAGCACCAATTTCAAAACACGGCTGGCTAATCGCTGCCCCGAGCCAGGCCCAGGTCGGCGGAGTTTGCATGGCAGCGATGGTATTTTCGACAATCCCACCCGCCAGACCACGCCAGCCGGCATGCAGATTCGCCACTTCTGTACCTTCCGCATTACCTAATACCACCGGCAAGCAATCTGCCGTCATCATCATTAAGGCATGCGCCTTGCGCTGCGTCACCAAACCATCTCCGACCAGTGCGGTAAATGGCATCTGCTCATTAATGCTATGACAAATGGTGCTATGCGTCTGGGTCATCCAGGTAATCTTATCTACGCCAAAGGCAGCGAAATCCTGCAATAAAGCCATACGATGCTGTTGTACCCGTAGCGCATTATCCTGCACATGCAAGGCCAAGTTAAAACCTGCAAGCTCAGGCTGTGCGGATGGCTGTACTTTCGCATGGTGAACGCGAGTCTGGCCGACATACACACCTTGTGGAAGTCCTGGTACAAATTGCATCTCGATTCCTTGCTTTGACGCGAGCTAAATAAAAAGATTAATAGGCTTTGTTTTCGGTACGCAGCACTTCCACCAGATTGGCAAAGTCTTCCGGCCACGGCGCCTCAAAGGTCATTTCCTCTTTGGTACGCGGATGGGTCAGACCGAGTTGCACGGCATGCAAGGCCTGACGCTTAAAGCCACGTAAAGTGTCATCTAGTAATTGCGATGCACCTGCTGGCATACGGACACGCGGCATATACACCTGATCACCAACCAAGCCAAAGCCGATATAGCTAAAATGCACACGAATCTGATGAGTACGTCCAGTTTCCAGACGGGCTTGAACACGGGTAAAATGCTGGAAACGCTCTTTGACATTGTAATGCGTCACCGCGTCTTTACCACCTGGAAGTACGGTCATTTTCACACGATCCACCGGATGACGTTTGATGGGTTCATCAATGGTACCGCCAGCAATAATATTGCCGTAAACCACCAAGTCATACAGGCGATATACTGATTTTTTCTCAAGCTGTTTGCTTAAGGCAAATTGTGCTTCCAGATTTTTGGCGACGACTAACAGACCGCTGGTGTCTTTATCGATACGATGTACCAGACCTGCACGCGCCAGTTCAGCCGATTTCGGATAGTGATGCAATAAAGCATTCACCAAGGTGCCAGAACTATTGCCAGCGCCCGGATGTACCACCATACCGACTGGTTTGTTGATGACCATAATGTCATCATCTTCATAGATGATGTCCAGTGGAATATCTTCCGGCAGACTGCGCGTTTGCGCTTCAAGCTCAACATTTAAAGTCAGGGTTTCAAAACCATCACTTTTAAATTTCGGCTTAACCGGTTGACCATTCACCAATAAATTGCCATCTTTAATCCATTGCTTTAATTTTTCTCGAGAAAAATCGCTCCAGACCATTGCGGCAATCTGGTCGATCCGTTGCCCGATATAAGTTTCATCCAGTTGAAATTGCAACGATAAACGTGTTGCAGTTGCTTCTGAAGTATGGTTATCTGCATCCTCAGAATCTTCAAGTAAATTGAAATCAGTATCAGGGATATTAAAATTGGAAGATTGTGCTTGACTCATTTGCTCATTCAGACAAAAGTGGTTTAATAGTGCAATTGTAGCTCATTGCCCGTATTAACAGAGGAATTTTTATGTCGCTACCACATTATAAAATGACAATGCTTGCTGTGACATTAGGCATTGCATCGGCAATGGTAGGCTGTAGCAGTAATCCAAAAAAAGAAGTCGTGGATAAAGGTCCGGAATCTAGCGAACAGGTTTATATTCAAAAAGCACAGAAAGCGCTAGATCGTAATCAATATACCGATGCAGCAAAACAGTTAGAAGCGCTGGAAACTTATTTCCCGACCAGTCAGTATGCCCCTCAGGCGCAGCTTGAACTGTTGTATGTAAAATTCCAGCAAAAAGATTATGAAGGTGCGGTTGCACTGGCAGAGCGTTTTATCCGTCTGAACCCGCAACATCCAAATGTCGATTATGCTTACTATGTACGCGGTGTCGCCAATATGGAACAGAACTATAACGGCCTGCTGCGTTATACCTCACTGAAACAATCGCATCGTGATGTCAGCTACCTGAAAGTAGCTTACCAGAATTTTGTTGATTTCATTCGCCGCTATCCGTCGAGTACCTATGCAGTCGATGCCGCACAGCGTATGCAGTTTATCGGTCAGGAACTGGCTGAGCATGAAATGAATGCAGCACGTTTTAACATCAAGCGTAAGGCGTATCTGGCAGCAGTTGAACGTGGCTTGTGGGTGATTGAGCATTATCCACAAACTCCGCAGATTCCAGAAGCACTGGCAACGGTTGCTTATGGCTATGCTCAGCTAGGTGATAAAGCGACTTCTCAGCAATATGTGGATGTGTTAAAGCTGAATTATCCGAATCTGGTGAAATCAGATGGTACGGTGAATCTGCGTGCAGCGCGTAGCGAAAGCAGTTTCTTTAACCGCGCGACACTGGGTATTTTTGGTAAAGAAGCCAAGACTGTAACCGACACCGATGCACAGTCAGATGCGCCAGAAACTGAAAAGCGCAGCATCACCAACCGTATTTCATTTGGTTTGCTTGATCGTCCTAAAACGGCTGAATAAAGCTGAATAAGTCCGGCAGCATCAGCAAATAAGACAGCGCTTTACAGGTGCATTTTCCTCAAGGGCAAGGTATCATACTTGCCCTTTTGCGTTGTCCGGCCAAGGCTTGAACAAAACGTGCAAAAGGTATACAAAGGAACTTGAAATATTCAATGTTCAGCCAGACTATTTTCATTTTTTCAGTGATTTAGACCTTAAATACCAGCGCGAGAAGCTCAACAGACCATGGCCATTCCTCAACATACGATTGATCAGATTCTCGATCGCACCGATATTGTCGATGTGATTGGTCAATTCGTAAAACTGAAAAAAACGGGCCGTACCTATTCAGGCTGCTGCCCTTTTCATCAGGAAAAATCACCGTCTTTCCACGTCTATCGTGATAAACAGTATTTTCACTGTTTTGGCTGTCAGGCCAACGGTAATGCCATCCGTTTTTTAATGGACATTGGCAGCCGCAATTTTGTCGAAGTGATGAAAGATCTGTCCAGTCAGACCGGCATCGAACTGCCTAAAGACAATACCGATTCCAATAAATTAAAATATAAACGTGAAGCAGCCAAACCTAAAATTGCGCCTGCTCAAGCGGCACCACAAGCTCAGCCGCAACAAAATAACGCCCCAACAGAAAATAATAGTGCTGCATCTACGGCAAGTTTTGACCCATTTGCAGAGTTTCAGACAGCCGAACAGGATTTTTATGGTGACCCTTTTGCTTCTTTTGAGCACCTGCCGATGGCAGAAGTTCAGCAAGACGGTAATCTCTACGATCTGCTGGAAAATATCGCGCAGTTCTATGAGCGCCAGTTACCCAACAGCCCGAGTGCTCAGCAATACTTTAAACAGCGTGGTCTGACTACAGAAACCATTGCCTATTGGCGCTTAGGCTATGCGCCCGAAGACTGGCAACATCTGGAAAAAGCCTTTCCTCAGGATATTGAAGGCTTAAAACTTTTAGGTCTGATTCGTACCAGCGACAGTGGCCGTGATTTTGATCTGCTGCGTGAACGAGTGATTTTCCCGATCCGTGATACCAAGGGCCGTGTGGTCGGCTTTGGTGGTCGCGCACTCAATGACGAGATTAAACCTAAATATATCAACTCGCCAGATTCTGAGGTCTTCCATAAAAACCAGTTGCTGTATGGTCTGTATGAAGGGCGCAAGCAGAAAGCCCAAGAATGGCTGATGGTCGAAGGCTATATGGATGTAATTGCGCTCCAGCAATATGGCATTCATGGCGCAGTGGCGACTTTAGGCACAGCGAGTAATACCGACCACCTGAATATTCTGTTCAAACAGAGCAACCGGCTGACCATTGCCTTTGATGGGGATGCTGCCGGTCAAAAAGCGGCACGCCGTACTCTGGACATTGCCTTGCCCCTGCTGAATGATGGCCGAGAGCTGAAGTTTTTTGTCTTGCCCGCTGACCATGACCCAGATTCATTGATCCGTCGTGAAGGCATAGAGAATTTCAGACGATTGCTGGATCAGGCGCCGTTGATGTCAGACTTCGTGTTTGCTCACCTGACCCAAAATCAGGACATCACCACACCTGAAGGCAAGAGTCAGGTTATGGGTGAACTAAAAAATCTGACCGAATTACTGCCCAAACACGGCTCCTTCCGTTATCTGCTGCAGCAATTTTTCCGTGAAAAACTGGGCTTTAATCGTAAATGGCAACCTAAGGTCAATACAGATGCATCTTTAAGCTTTAGTACCAAAATTGATGCTGAAGAATATGTGATTGCGATCTTGATGAATCATCCTTATCTGTATATTCATTTTGAACCACTGCGCGCGCTAGTAGCGGAAGATCAGTTGCTGTTTAAGATTTTGAATATTCTGAATGTGATTTTTGATGACTTGCCGGATGATCCTGAACTGTCGATCTATTATGTGCTCGGTGCCTGCGCAGCCCATCATCATGAACTGCAGCATATTCTGCAGCATGCCAATGTCAGCGATTACACCTCATCGCCGGAACAGGCCGATAAGCTCGCGGCTGATTTTTCAACCAAGCTGCAATATCAGTGTTTAAAAAACAAGATTAAATCCAAGAAATTTAACAGTATTGCAGAAATGAAAAACCTGAAAATGCAGATTTATGAGATTGACCGCAAACGCTCAATGACCCTGTTAGAAGATTAATTTTTCAAATTATTGATTCTTTTGAATCCAATGAAGTCACTGCTAGCTCACATTATTATTTATAATTTTCTCAAATAATCAGGCTGGGTTTTATGTTGAAGTACAAATCAGCAAAGAACCAAGCTTCTCATCATGCTGATTAAAACGAATGCCTGGATTTACGACGTTTCGCGACTACATTGCCCAGTTCTTCCTGCAACAGCTCAAAATAGGCAGGATCTTCTGCTTTGGCCGCCTCACGCAGCACAATAGAGGTTGGATGCAACAGTTTTTGAGTTAAGCGATGCGAAAACTCGGCCAGTACAATGTCTGCCTTTTCGCCCTTGGCAATTCGCTGCATTGCCAGTGACAATTCTTCCTGACGTAATGTTTCCCCGTGGTCACGGTAGGCATGAATGGTCGCCCCGGCCTGTTTGACCTTTTGCTGGGTCATCAGTTCTGTAGCCAACTGATTGACCATGATCTCGGCTTCAACAGCCGCTTGACGGCGCTGTGCCAGATTTTCCTCAATCACGCTTTGCAGGTCATCGACCCCATATAGATAAACCCCATCCAAGCTTTCTACTTTGGCATCAATATCACGTGGCACGGCCAGATCTACCAGTAGCATCTGCTGGTAACGACGTTTTTTCAGTGCAGCCTTTACATCGGTAAAATGGATCACTTGATGCAAACTGCCGGTACAACTGGAAATGACATCGGCACGATGCAGATTTTCTGCAAGCTGATCAAAACCTATAATTTCGACCTCAACCCGATGTGCAATTTCCTGTGCCAGGATATCCGCACGCTCGCGGGTACGGTTACAGATAATGATTTTGCCCACCCCCATCTCTGCAAGGTGTTTGGCCACCAGACTGTTCATCTCCCCGGCTGCCACTATCATAATGGTCAGCTTGTCCGGATGACTAAATACTTGCAAGGCCAGTTGCGCCACCGCATAGCCCATTGAGACCGCATGACTGCCGACAGCCGTTTCTGAGCGCACGCGTTTAGCGGCATAAAAGGCATATTCAAAAATTCGGTTCAGGTTTTGCGAAACGGTATGAGAGTCTTTAGCCAATGCCAAGGCGGTTTTGACCTGTCCCAGAATTTGTGGTTCACCCAGCATCAGTGAATCCAGTCCACTGGCGACGCGCATCAGATGCGTCACTGCCTGGGCATTTTCATAACGATAGACATGATGTTGCAGTTGTTTGACATCTACCCCATTTTTCTGGGCGAGCCAGTTTAGCACCATGTCAGCATTGTCAGACATGGCGTAAACTTCGGTCCGGTTACATGTAGACACCACCACCATGTCGTTTAGTTCAGGGTGTTGGCTTTGCTCGGCAAGAATGGCACTTAACTTTTCAGGGTTAAACGCCACTTGTTCGCGCAGTTCTACAGAGGCAGTTTGATGGTTGACACCCAATGCAAAGAAAGACATATCAGGTCATCATTTCACTAAATTTATGCTATTGTGCAACATCGGTGTCATAAAAAGCATTACTTGGATCAATAAAAAATTGCGTCAAACAATTAGCCGTATCAACGGCCCTACAATTAAGCAATATTCTACCACATTCCTACTGGTGGGTAGCATGGCTTCGACTGCGCATCTTTATGCAGCGGAAGCAGTTTACCATGCAAATCAAAATTATGATGCGATAAAACAAAGTATGATGGCTGAGTTTGCCATCGCTGCACATGACATTCCGACCGCTTTGCACAACTATACGGTGCTGGCGATCAAGAGCAATTCCACTTCAGTCAAGCAACGTGCGCTGAATGTCGCACTGGAACATGACGATCTGCAGGCAGCATTGGATATCTCCACGCACTGGGTGGTGCAAGAGCCACAAGATGTCCCCGCTTTATTTTATTTATCACATATTGCCCTGAAAGCGCATGAATATGAGCTGGCCGCTGAGACCTTAGAAAAAATTCTGCAAATTGATGACAGCGCCGATCTGGAAGAAATCCTGGCCGGAATTTCACCGGAAGGCACAGATGATCGTACTTATCTGATTCAGGCGTTAAGCACTACCAAAGCCAAGGACAATCCGTCTATTCTGGTGCTGGTAGCCGGTCTGGAAGCACAAAATGGTCAGCTCGAACAGGCTCTAAATACAGTTAACCGCGCCTTAAAAAAACGCCCGAATGCGACCGGCTATATTTTGATGAAAGCCAATCTGCTCAATGCACTCGGCGATACTCAGGCAACATTGCAATGGTATGAAAAATCCAGCCGTAAACACCGCAATAATCTGGATGTGCGTCTGGCCGAAGTCAAATATCTGGTCAAGCTGAACGAAGCGACTTTGGCGCTGAAAAAACTGCAAGACATTCTAAAAAAATGGCCGACTGCCGAAGAAGCCCTGTTTATTGCCGGACTGACCAGTATTGATCTGGAAGAATACGAGAAAGCCGAAAAATATCTGGTCGAACTGCGTTATTCTGAGCAGTATCAAAATGAAGCCTATTATTATCTGGCAGTGAATGCAGAACGCAAACAGCATTATGAAACGGCTAAAGCTTATTATCGTCTGGTCGATGGCAGTCTTTACACCGTCTCACGTCGCAACATGATCTCGATTTTCGCCCAGCAGGATAAGCTGCATGATGCGCTGCGTTTCTTAACACAGGAAAGAGTGAATTATCCACAACATGCCAGCTTCCTCTATCTAGCCCAAGCGGATATTTTGACGCGCATGCAGAATAAAAAAGCCGCGATCCGCCTGCTGGAAGAAGCCAGCAAAAACCTGCCGGATGACCCTGAACTGGTTTATTCGCAAGTCCTGTTGCTGGACCCCCATCAGGATCGCGCCAAGCTGGATGAATTACTCAGCACTTTACTTAAAATTGAACCGAATAGTCCGACCTATCTGAATGCCTATGCCTATACCCTGGCGATGCAGAACCGCCGTCTGGAAGAAGCACGCCGCTATGTCGAACAGGCATTGGAATATGCACCGGAACAGGCGTCCATTCTGGATACCTATGGTTATATCTGTTATTTACAGAATGACTTCACCACAGCTGCGGATGTATTATACAAAGCCTACCAGTTGAATCCGAATGTGAAGATTGGGGTGCGTTATGCCCGGTCGTTGTACATGAAAGGTGATCTACAACACTTCCACCAAGTGTTACAACAATTACAACAAAACCATCCAAATGACCCAGAATTGAAACAACTTAATTCGCTATTGTTAGCACCACAAACCAAAACGAGTTAATTAATTTATGCGCAATTTGAGCCAATTGGGCTGCTGTGCCTTTGCAGCCACTGCTTTATTTTTAACTGGCTGTCAGCAGATGATCAAGCCACAAACGCCTGCCACTCCGTCTGTACAGGCGGAGAATCAATTCCAACTGCAAGGTAAAATTGGCGTTCGCACCCCTCAACAGACTGGCAGTGCATTCTTTACTTGGGTACAACAGCAGGAAGAATTTGATATTGAGCTCAGTGGTATCTTAGGTGTCGGTAAAACCCAGATTTCTGGCACACCGGGACAAGTGACTTTAAACAGCGCAAAAACCGGTGTGATTCAGGCAGCCAGTGCCGAGGAATTACTGCAACGCGCAACAGGCTGGCAAGCGCCGATCAGTTATTTAGTCGATTGGGTACAAGCCCGCCCTGCCACCACGGCTGCCAAATTACAAAAAGACGATGCGCAGCGGATTAACCAGATTATCGAACAGGGCTGGACAGTCGATCTCAATTATAATGCGCAGGCCAAAATGCCAAACCGCTTAATTTTAAAGCAGTCACTTGGAAATGGTGCGGAAAACCGTATTACAATGATCATTGAAAACCGTTAATTGACCTGATTCCAGCCCATGATGATTCGTGTTCCCTCGCCTGCTAAACTGAATTTGTTTTTACATATCACCGGTCGCCGTGAAAATGGCTATCATGAACTGCAAAGTATTTTTCAGCTGATTGACCTGTATGACTGGCTGGAGTTTGAACCAAGCGCTGATGATGCGATTCAGATAGAAGGTTTGGCCTCAGTCGATCTGCAACAGAATTTAATCTATCGGGCGATACAATTATTGAAGCCCTATGCCAAAACGCCGTGCGGACTAAAAATTCGTCTGGAAAAAAATATCCCGATGGGTGCAGGTCTGGGTGGAGGGTCTTCCAATGCAGCGACGACCCTGATTGTGATAAACCAGCTCTGGCAGTGCGATTTAAATATTGAGCAACTGGCAGATCTCGGGGTTAAACTGGGTGCAGATGTGCCGATATTTGTGCATGGTAAAAATGCTTGGGCTGAAGGCATTGGTGAACACTTAACATTCATAGACTTAGATCAAAAAAAATTCATTGTGTTAAAACCTGATTGTTTTATCAGCACTCAAATGCTTTTTTCGCAAAAAGCATTGACAAGAGACACGAAGAGCTCTAAATTTTGCGCCTATCAGGAAACGCCATCTGATTTTGGAAATAACTTTGAGCCACTGGCAAGAAGCTTATATCCTGAAGTCGATGAAGCAATGCAATATCTCGACCAGTTCGGAAAAGCAAAGCTTACAGGTACAGGTGCTTGTGTGTTTATTGAAGTCACTGAAAATCTGAATATCGAAGATATTCTTGCAAATGCACCATGTAAAGCTTACCTGGTCAACAGTTTACAAGAATCACCTTTAGTTCAGTTTAAAGTGTAGATAGGGGTATCGCCAAGTGGTAAGGCACCGGGTTTTGATCTCGGCATCCGTTGGTTCGAATCCAGCTACCCCTGCCATTTTTCACCTGTAGATGTACTGTATTAGGGGTATCGCCAAGTGGTAAGGCACCGGGTTTTGATCTCGGCATCCGTTGGTTCGAATCCAGCTACCCCTGCCATCTTACAGTTCATCAAATTTAGGGGCGTCGCCAAGTGGTAAGGCACCGGGTTTTGATCTCGGCATCCGTTGGTTCGAATCCAGCCGCCCCTGCCATTTTCTCGAAAAAAGACAGAACACTCATTTGCTGTAAGACTGTTAATTTACCTTGACACTTTACCGCAAAAATATTAAAGTTCTGCCGCATTAGGGGTATCGCCAAGTGGTAAGGCACCGGGTTTTGATCTCGGCATCCGTTGGTTCGAATCCAGCTACCCCTGCCATCTATTCCCATATATCCCAACCGCCAAGGGTGCTTCATGCCCAATCTTGTCGTTTTTAGTGGATCTGCGCATCCACAATTCGCTCAAAAAGTCGTAAGTCACTTACATATTCCTCTAGGCGCTGCCTCTGTAGGTCAGTTCTCTGACGGTGAAATTGCTGTCGAGATTACTGAGAACGTTCGTGGTAAAGACGTATTTATCGTACAACCTACTTGTGCCCCAACTAATGATAACCTGATGGAAATCTTGGTGATGGCTGATGCTTTGCGTCGTGCAAGTGCGGGTCGTATTACTGCCGTGATTCCTTATTTTGGTTATGCTCGTCAAGACCGTCGTCCACGTTCAGCACGTGTTCCAATCACTGCAAAAGTTGTAGCAGACATGCTCACTACTGTAGGCGTTGACCGTGTGGTGATGATCGACTTGCATGCTGACCAGATCCAAGGCTTCTTCGATATCCCTGTAGACAACATCTACGGTACACCAGCGCTACTTGCTGACTTGCGTCAACAATCGCATCACAATCTGATGGTGGTTTCACCTGACGTAGGTGGTGTCGTGCGTGCACGTGCTGTTGCGAAACAAATGGGCGATATCGATCTTGCAATCATCGATAAGCGTCGTCAAAAAGCGAATGAATCACAAGTGATGCATTTGATTGGCGATGTAAAAGATCGTGATTGTGTCATCGTCGATGACATGGTAGATACTGCTGGTACGCTATGCAAAGCTGCTGATGCATTGAAAACCTTCGGTGCTCGCAAGGTGGTTGCATATGCAACACATCCAGTACTTTCTGGTAAAGCACTTGAAAACTTAAAGAATTCTGTGATTGATGAACTGGTTGTGACTGATACCATTCCTCTTTCTGATGAAGCTTTAGCACTGGGCAAGATTCGCCAGGTTTCAGTAGCCAGCATGGTTGCCGAAACGATTCGTCGTATTAACAACGAAGAATCTATTAGCGCAATGTTCGATTCTTATCTATAATAGAGCGCTGAATTTTCAAAGCCCTGCCATTTGGTAGGGCTTTTACTCACCAGACTGGTCGCAAGTCTGGTTCATTTAACTTAAATAGGATGTCTATCATGGCAAACTTCGTATTAAACGCAGCAGCACGTGAAGAAGCAGTTCAAGGGAAAGGTGCGAGCCGCCGCCTTCGTCTTCAAGCTAAAGTTCCTGCAATCATCTACGGTGGTGAAGCTGCTCCTGTAGCAATTACTGTTGAGCTTCGTCAGCTTGTTAAATTCTTAGAAAACAATTCATTCTTTGAAGAAGTTATCGAAATTGATGTAGACGGTAAAGTTGAAAGCGTGAAAATCCAAGCGTTACAACGTCACCCAGCTAAAAACACACCAATGCACGCTGACTTCAAACGCGCATAAGTGTTAATGGTGTAATTAGTGTCAAATATTTCACTGATTGTTGGTTTGGGTAACCCAGGTTCTGAGTATGCCCAAACCCGCCATAATGCAGGCTTCTGGTTCGTAGAACGCCTTGCAGAGCAATATGGCATTGTCCTCAAAAAAGACCCAAAATTCAACGGATTTAGCGGTCGTGGCAATATCGAAGGTCAAGACGTCCGTCTTCTTCTACCGACAACCTTTATGAACCTTTCCGGTAAAAGTGTTGTTCCTTTCGCCAAATTCTACAATATTGCACCTGAATCGATCCTGATTGCCCATGATGAACTGGATATGAATCCTGGTGTCATTCGCCTGAAAACTGGCGGTGGTCACGGTGGTCATAATGGTCTACGCGATATCGTGCCGCATATTGGTTCAAACTTCCATCGCCTGCGTATTGGAATTGGCCATCCTGGTGCCAAAGACCGTGTTTCCGGTCATGTGCTCAGTAAAGCACCTAGCAGCGAACAGAATTTAATGGATGATGCAATTTCCCATGCGCTCGCCCGCACAAAAATGCTGGTGAATGGTGAAGTACAGCAAGCCATGAATCAAATCAACGCATATAAGCCGAACTAAACATTCAAAAATTGCTGGACAATTCCGCTTGCCAGAAAGTTTATTTAAGCGCAAAATGCGTTTGCTCGATTGTTCACCATACAGCAAGCAAGATTGATTTAACCAAATGATCAAACTCTTAGGTCAACTCAGGGGACGCTAGCCATGCTATCTCGTTTATTAAAATGCAAAATTCACCGCGCTCACGTTACACATGCAGAACTACACTATGAAGGTTCATGTGCAATTGATGGCGTTTTGATGGATTTGGCTGGCATTCGTGAATACGAAGAAATTCATGTGTGGAACGTGACCAATGGTAAACGTTTTGCAACTTATGCAATTCGTGGCGAAGACAATTCAGGCATCATTTCAGTCAATGGTGGCGCTGCGCATCAAGCCGATGTAGGCGATATCGTGATTATTGCAACCTTTGGCGATTTCACTGAAGCTGAAGCGAATGCCCATCAGCCTCGCTTGGTTTATGCTAACCCAAATAATACAGTCAGCCACACCGCCAACTGTATTCCGGTACAAGTCGCATAATCTGATCAGACCAGATACCCAAAAGCTCGCACATTGCGGGCTTTTTTAATACCGGAATATTGACCTATTTAACTGCCCTCTCGCCAGCTTTTAGAGCTTTCACAGTTTAAGGGTTTTAATTGTTGATCCAGCAAATCAAATAACAAGGCCTTGCCATTTTCCTTCACTTTCAGCTCTGCAAATTTGGCGTTACGATAACAAGGCTCCAGACCCTCGGGGAACATGAAACTGTTAGCAGCAGGATACAAAGCCTCAAAAGTATTGCGTGGGTTTTTCAGCATTAATCGGGCTACACGTTCCGATTGATTGAGTGCACTTCGATCAAAACTGGTTTTAATAACTCTGCGCTGCTGATCCAGCTGCACATAACTCATTACATGTGATTGATTTTTAAAATCTTCAATCTTTATGTCAGAAACAGGCTGTTCGGAACCATTCCCCGCTGCCACTGCGCTAAAATGCAGATCATAGTTCAGTACCATATAATCCCCTTGCAGGATCGAACGCGGATCGACTGGTGCCAACTCGACGAAAATGGACTGGCTGTTCACTAAATGATGTTCATGTTTCAGGATCAATCCCACAAAGAGCAGAATACTGAATCCGGCCAGAATCAGAGGAAGAAACTTTTTCATGCAGTTTCCTCCTGACCAGGTCTAATCCTTACCTGCTTTAAGCCATAGACCATGCACCAAACCATAAGACCTGAGATGAAAATCGTTAGGCTCTTTACCAGGAAACTCAGCCCCAGATTGTAATACAGCATCCATAACCAGAAGATCAGCAATAAAATCGACAGAGCTTGCATCAGTCGTTGCTGATAGACTACAGCCCAGGCCATGAGCAGCATAATGATAAAAATTTCAAAATAGCCCAGCAGGATCAGTAATAAACCCAGAACCGGAATTAACCAGAGCCATTTTTCAGAAAATTGTTGCCAGTTTTGCCAAATAAAACTGAACAACAATAAGCTCGGAAGAATATAAAATAACAGGACTTGGTCAAAGCTGATCTGTCCAATGCTGTGCCAGTGCTCTAATCCGGTCACCGCCTGAACCACCGCTGAACCTGTCAGCATGGCAATCATCCAGAGAAAGATACTTTTCTGATAATGCGAAGATTGCCAATAACGCGCTGTTAGGAATATTCCGATGAAAATGACATAGTTCAAGCTGAGTATGATACTGATCACCATGTCATCATGTTTAAAAGAATTCTCTAAGACCAGAACCACGATTGCTAATGCATGCGTCATCAGCAGCTGTAGGGTCAAAATAGACCAGTGCATCCGTTTGATGGTAGTAAGCCCCAGCATTAATAATTGCAGCAGCCAGACTACAACCATACTGTCGGTCAGCAGTTCTGTATGAATTAAAACTGCTGCCTGACCACAGATCCACAAGCAATAGGCAAACTGGTGCATAAAAACTGAAGCCTGCTGACCCAGCAGTTTCCAGGCGATGCCTATAAAAATGATCCCCATTAAAATCGAAAATGCTTCCCAGTAAGTCAGTAACAGGACTGCAAGAATAATCCCCGAAATCCAGGCACCGAGTGCCAGAGGAATCACAGAAAATTTGGTTTGTGGAAAAATTCTATTTAAAGCAAAACTAATTAAGGCAAACCAGCCAAAAATCAGCACAGCTAGCACAAATAGTCCAGTAGCTGAATTGGTCAGTTGATTTTCAACCAGTTCAAATACCCATAAGCTCACACTGGCAGCCAAACCTGCAATGAGAAGAATGGCTTCTAGCGCCTGATGTTTCCTATAAAAATAAAATGCGGCACCTGTCGGTAAAACAACTGAAGAAGTTAAATAGATCAGCTTAGAGTGATGAATAAACTGCATCATGCTGCTGATCGAAATCACGATCACAAATGCGATAAACAGAAAACGTAGCAGCGCGTAATAGCGCATGGCATACGCAAAGCTAAGTGCTGTCAGCAAATTTAGACCGAGCAAATACAACCCTTCTGCTCTTCCCATCCAGAAGCTCTGTTTAAAATACAGATACAACGTCAGCTGGCTCACTACGCAAAGCATGACAAAAATGCCAATATTGGAGCGATAGAGCCATGGTAAGAGCAAGGCTGACCAGAGCAAAAATAACAGATAACTATCTGCGCCAGTTTGATAAATCTGCCCAATCATTGCCAGACTTAAACCCAGCATGAGACCAGATACTGTATCCAGACTCTGTCTCACCCATTCCTGCTGGTCGAAGTAAATACTTGCTGTTGCACTACAGAGTAAAATCAGCATCGGGATTGCCAGCTGAACCGGATCCGGCAGCATCCACCAGTTCGCTGCCATTAAATACAGCAAACTGACCGTGATGAGTGCCAAGCCCAAGATTTTTAAATAACGTAGTACTTCTACATTGCAGAACAGCAAGGGCGAAAATTGATTATTTCGGATCAGCTCAGTTTTATGCATTGTTAGAATGATTGAAGGATTTCTAATCTTCCTCACACCATAGCATGTTTCCAGTATTTTGCTAAAAACCTGGGTAATTCAGATTATCTGTTTTGTTTATCTAAAATTCTGCAAATTACTTTCCATTTCAACCATCCCATCTTTTTAAAATCAGGACTATAATGTTCTTACATCGCTTCAGGGCGGGGTGTGATTCCCCACCGGTGGTAATTTCAGCTTTTTATAATTAGGCTTGAATTAGCCCACGAGCGGTCAATTTCGATTGATCTGCAGATCTGGTGCAAATCCAGAGCCGACGGTATAGTCCGGATGAAAGAAGACGAAAGCAGCACCAAGGCTGTATGCCGTGCATACACCTGTTTTTGCTATAAGCCTATTTTCACTCAGTCCTGAAATGTTCAATCATATTTTTAGTTTAGGTGAGCATTTCAATGTCAAGTTTGATTCAACCCGAAATTTTCTTTTCTGCTTTAGCCCCTGCTGAACAACGTATCCTTCAGGCACTCGAAGATCTCCGCCAAGGCAAACCTGTCTTGGTCATGGATGATTTTGACCGTGAAAATGAAGCCGATCTGATTGTGGCAGCTGAAACTTTAACTATAGAAACCATGGCGCGTATGATTCGTGATGGTTCCGGCATCGTTTGCTTATGTCTGACTGATGAGCTGGCAAACCATTTAGAGTTACCACCAATGGTACAAGATAACTCTAGCCAGTTTAAAACTGCCTTTACTGTAAGTATTGAAGCAGTAGAGGGTGTAACAACCGGTGTTTCTGCCAAAGACCGCACGACTACAATTAAAACAGCGATTAAAGACGGCGCAGTTGCCAGTGATCTGAATCGTCCTGGTCATGTATTCCCATTACGCGCCCGTGAAGGTGGTGTCTTAACCCGGCGTGGTCATACTGAAGGTACTATTGACCTTGCGCGTCTGGCTGGTTTAAAACCTGCCGGCGTGTTGTGTGAACTGACTAATCCGGATGGCAGCATGGCTTCTGGTATTCAAGTTCTCTCGTATGCACAGACGCATCAACTGAGCCTAATTACCATTGATGAACTGGTACAGTACCGCCAGCAACACAATATATAAGTCTATTTAAAAAGAAAATCCCGGCATTTGGTCCGGGATTTTTTGTGTCGTATATATTGATTGAATTAACTGAAGATGGAATAAATCCCATACAGTGCAACCATTAACAAGATCAAGCCACATAGCCCAAGTAAATGCGGATAAAGCTGAGACCGAGATAATCGCTGAAAACCCAGATACACCAGTGACAGGGTGAGAAAATCCAGAACAATCCAGCTAATTGTCAGAATCACCAAGCTTAAATCGAGGTTTGGGCTAATGCCTATAAATTGCGGAAAAAAGGCGGCAAAGAAAATAATATCCTTGGGATTAGAAATACCTACCAGAAAACCGGTACGAAAGCCACCCTGTAAGGGCTGCAGGTTTTGTGGTCCAGTTGATCCCTGCCCTTGCCAGACTTCCCTGAAAATCTGAATTCCCAGCCAGGCAATATACAAACAGCCAAGTAGCTTAATGCCATTCAGCCAATTTTCGTTAACAACCAGAAGACCTTTTAGACTGAGAATGGATAAACCAATCAGAACCAGTGAGGCAAAGTTAGTCCCGAAAATAGTCTGCAAGGCATGCTTATAGCCGCCTTTGAGCCCAGCACTAGCGACCAGTAACATTACTGGTCCGGGCGTCGCGATCATGATTACTACGGCCAGACAATACAGCAGATATTCGGTAATATTCACCCCATTCCTCCTTGTCTAATATAGTCAGCATAAAAAAAGAGGACCTACTCGTCCTCTTCTTCCATCTGGATCAGATGCTGACTCATCCCATCAGCACGCAAGAATGCCAGATCATAACTGGCTTTTGCCAATGCCAATACTCGACGTTCAAATTCATCCCAAATTGGACGTACTTGTTTGTAATGAATGCCTAGGCCACTCTCATCAGTCAAATGCCGGTTTTTTTCACACAATTTTAATGCATGGTAGAGCTTACGCCCTTTACTGGCATCATCACGCAACCGCACCCGTTTCGACAGCACAAAGGCCTGCACTTTGACAAGATCGGCATGCGGTAACAGCGGCACCAGAATCTGATCCAGCTGTGCATCCAGGCGTTGCCACACAGCTCGATGCTGCTCGGCACTATACGCATTCCAGTGAATCACTTCATGATTAAAACGGCGGCAACCACGACATACCGCATCACCAAATACGGTCGAACAACGCCCTGCACATGGGGTTAAAGACGCAATACGACGATCTGAACTCAAAACACACTCCAAAGATACTGCAACTTTCAGTATCTGCATCACTGCACAAAATCCTGGGTCGGGCATGACTATACACGCTCTCTCCCATGAATTGAAGCCTGTTAAAAGACTTGCGTTTTACTCGCTTATTCACTCGAATCAAGCTAAAATATGCGCCTTTCAAATTATCATGCTACGTTGGAGTATTCCATGAACGCTACTGTAGAACAGCTTGCACCTGTAGAACAGCAAGCGACGACTGGTTGGGTTGTTGCCGCACTTTATCAATTCAAAGAAGTTCAAGATCCTGCCGATCTTCAGCAACGTCTTTTGGACCTGGTAAAATCCATCAACCTTTGCGGTACTCTAATTGTGGCAGGTGAAGGCATTAACGGTACGGTTGCAGGCGACCGTGCATCGATTGATCAAATTCACCAGTTCCTTCTAAATGAAGGTTTTAACGAAATGGAATACAAAGAATCTGACAGTTCTGAAAAGCCATTCCGTAAGATGAAAATTAAATTAAAAAAAGAAATCGTGACTTTAGGCGTGGAAGTAAAACCGCGTGATTTAGTCGGTCACTATCTTGATCCAAAAGAATGGAACGAACTGATTGCACGTGATGACGTGATTCTGGTCGATACACGTAACGATTACGAATACAAAGCCGGCACTTTCAAAGGCGCAATTGACCCGAAAACTGAAAGCTTCCGCGAATTCCCTGAATACGTGAAAAATAATCTGGAACAGCACAAAGACAAGAAGATTGCGATGTTCTGTACAGGTGGTATTCGTTGTGAAAAATCAACCTCTTTACTTCTTCAAGAAGGCTTCACTGAAGTTTATCACCTGAAAGGCGGTATTTTGAAATACCTGGAAGAAACCCCGGCTGAAGAAAGCATGTGGGAAGGTGAATGCTTCGTGTTTGATGGTCGTACTGCCGTAACGCACGGTGTTGAAGAAGGCCAAAACACCAAGTGTCATGCGTGTGGCTGGCCTTTACTTCCAGAAGAAGTTGCCCTCCCAAGTTATGAACATGGTGTCTCTTGTGTGTACTGTATTGACAAAACCTCGGAGAAACAAAAAGAAGGTTTCCGTATGCGTCAATCACAAATTTTAGCAGCAAAACGCAAACGCCTCTAATTTGGCCTTTTGTAATGAAATATATAAAAACCCTCTTCGGAGGGTTTTTTGTTTACATAAAAATCACAACAGTAATAAAACTCTTACCAATTCCTTACCAAGAACCTCATTTTTTTCCAAACAAGATTGTTAGTCTAATGATACGGTGATTTACAAGCTAAGTCTTTCATTATTAACTGAAATTTTTACTTGAAAAGGAATATAAAATGGCAGGCTCACTTGCTCGAGATTCAGACAATCTGGTTCAATTTCAACCAAAAGAAAATATAAAGCTGCAACGACTTCATCAAATTTCTGAAGAGCTTGAACAGCAGTCACATCTGTTCGTCGTTATCTTGGGAACCGTTATTGGCGCAATCTTGGCGCTGTTCATTGGTTACCATATCAATACCAGCATCATGCATTTTATCCTGCTGAGTATTCTGCCGATCTGTTTGGCCTATTTCTTACGTAAAGTTTATATTTATACCCTGACACATAGCTGATTCTGTCTGATCATTTATATTCCAAGACTTTACCGCACAAAAAATACTGCTTAGGATACAGGCAGTATTTTTTATTTTGCCAATCATATGAATCTGACCGAATGGATTATTTCCGTCATGGAGCAACTGGGCTACTGGGGCATTGCCCTGCTTATGTTCCTAGACAATGTCTTCCCGCCAATTCCTTCCGAAATTATTATGCCTTCCGCGGGCTATTCAGCCTCTCAGGGCGAGTTAATACTCGTCGGGGTAATCATGTCCGGCTGTATCGGCTCCCTGCTGGCAGCCGCCTTGCTGTACTGGATTGGCTATAAATTTAACCATGATTCTATTTTTAAATTTGTCGATCGTTATGGCAAATATTTATTTATTAAATCAGAAGATGTAAAAAAATCATTGAGTTGGTTTGAGCATTATGGTCACCGGATTGTGTTCTTTGGCCGCATGATTCCTGCCGTCCGCTCGCTGATCAGCATTCCTGCCGGCATGAGTCATATGCCCTTCTGGAAATTCATGTTCTATAGCGCACTTGGAACCATCATCTGGACCACATTTCTGGCCTGTGTCGGATTTTATTTTGGCGAAAACCAGCAGTTGATGCAGCAAATTTTTAGTAAAGTCAGTTATGTGATTATTGCCATTGTTGCGGTAATTATTATCTGGATTTTCTACCGTAGACAGCAGCGTAAAAATCGTCCATCCTGAGGAAGATCCCTTAAGGAGATTAAAACGATGTCGCATTATCTTAAATATTTTGCCACCGTTTATCTGACCTTGGTTCTATTGGTAGGCATATTCATCTATGTATTCAATCTGGGCGCCATTCTGCTGATTCCTGCCCTGATTGCTTCTGCCTTTCTCAGTGCCCGATACTTTGTTAAGAAAGAACTTCGTTTGCCGACTCAGCAAGAGAAAAGCAAACTGGTCTGGGGCTCCACTATTATTGCCATGACATTCGGGTTTATCTTTTTAGTTGTGGTCATCTGGATGAACCCGCAGACAGATGAGATTTATAGAACCATCACCTATACAGGAAGAGGAACAAATTCATTCCTGGTAGCTGCAAGCATTGCCTTACATGCCTTGCTGTTTCATATCGCCTACAATGCTTATGCACGCTATAGTCTGACGAAGCGTACAGGCTTGGAAAGAAAATAGGGTCGAGTAGATCTCAAAGATGCAAAAAGGCCAAAGCTAAAAAAAGCACCCTGCGGTCATTGCTGTCCCACAATTTTTCACAAGAGGAAGCTCATTTGAGCTTCCTCTTGTTTTATGGGTATTTTATCGGGTGAAAATAAAGCTTTTAAAGTTCTTCTTTCAAACAAATTCACTTGAATTATTCTGAGTAAACGTTGAACTGTCCAACCTGTTTTCCCTAAATGTTGAGCGAAACTCACCAATAAATAGGCGATCATCGCAATCCAGATTTGTGTCTGAATTGCGTTCCTGCTGCGGCCTAGAAACGCTTTTAATTTGAGATTCTGCTTAATCGCCTTAAAGAACAGCTCAACTTTCCAACGATCTTTATAAATCGCCGCAATGGTGGAGGCGGCTAAATGAAAGTTATTGCTGAGAAAGCTAAAGTGCTTGCCACTTTGCTGATCTCTATATTCAATTCTTCTTAACACTGGGGCTTTTCTTTTTAGGGCATGTGCGCTATTCAGCTGAATGGTTTCATCTTTTAGAATACCTTTGGATTCAAGCACTGGATGTTGCCGGATCACCTGATACACAGATTTAGGCCTAAAACGTGTGACAAATCCAATGTTTTGAGCAGTCAGATTTGCATACCATTGGTAATCGACATAGCCTTTATCAAAAACTACAATGCTGCCAGCAGGAAACTGGAATTTGCGGCCTTGTACCATGTCATTTTCTTTGCCATTTTCAACTGCAACAAACTCAGGAATATCATTGCTGTGATTCAATCCTATGCTGAGTTTCATGCTGGCTTTTGAGTCGTGAACTTTGGCCCATTCACATAAGGAAAGCGACAGGTCAATATGACTGGCATCCAAGGAATACAAGGGATTCTTAAAGCGAAATTTATGAGCTACTTTCGAGTGTTCATAGTATTTAAGCAACTTGTAAAATAGCTGTTGATACAAGGCAGCAGGCTGCTGCTCATTGATTCGTGCCAGCGTGCTTCGGGGAATAGACTTTGCTCCGAGATGACTTAGCTTTTCCTGTTGGCACTCCAAATTGGATTGAATATCTCTCAGACTTTGCCTACAAGAGAATTGAGACATCAATATGGCAATAAACTGATCCCACCGGGAAGCCGCTCTAAATTTCTGTCCAACATGGTGTACTTTAGCAAGTTGTTCAAAATCCTGTCGCACAACAGGTTTAATTAGCTCATGAAATACGGTATTCTGATGTGACAAAACCTGAATCCTGGTCGTTAAAGTGTTTGTTTGCACTCATATTTTAACTGTTAGGACTCAGGTTTTTTTATTTAAAGCAAACTATGGGACAGCAGTGCCCTGCGGTGCTTTTTTTATGAATTATTCTGGAGTGTGATACATCAGATACAATTCATTTAAGTTTTCTGGAATTTCTTCTGCAAGTTCATCCATTAACTGACCATTGCGACGGAAAGTTTCCATTTGTGGATCTTCATCATCAATGCCGCTGAAGACCATGATTGGCAGGGTTAAATCCACCAGTTGTTCTTCAAATTCTTCAGTAAACCAAGCGTCTTCGTTTAGGAACATGGCGTCTACAAAGCCCACACTCCAGTCACCCAAGCTTGATTCAGTATCTGCTTCTTCAATTTCAAACGGGAACGTAATCCCTTCTTCATTGGCTAAGCTTTGACGAATAGACTCTAACCATGCTTGCACCTGAGTGATGATTTCTGCAGGCACTTTCTTTTGATTACTATCAAAAAGTTCGTCTAACCATTTGTCGAATTTTGGGCCTACTGCAATAGCACATAAGAAACCATGGGTTGCCGCGAAATCTAGACCATGTTCATTTTGGTCACCATCTAGATATTCACTCAACAGGTCTAAATCTAAAGCACTCATCTAACATCCAAACTTAGAAAACCGAAAGGTTTAGCATAGCATTTATTCAGGCTATGCTAAATCCGAATTCGTTAATCTTCGTCGTCAAAATCGTCATCATCGTCGAAGTCATAGTCAAAATCTTTGAGTTCGCGCTCTAAACGACGTTGGGTCAGCAGATCATCGATCAGACGACGTTTTTCCAACGACTCTTTAGCACTGAGCTTGCTAGAAGCCTCATCGAAATTAACATCATCTTCACCGAAGTTATCATCTAGTTCAAAATCTGTAGAAGACACTAAAACTTCCTCATGAGTGAAAAATGTAAAAGGATTTAAGCGCTATTTATCGTGCCTAAAATAACAAGTCAAGTTTTATTTGGATTTTCGTATTTTTAATTTGTAATTAGGGGTTTTTTCTGTCTCAATTGTGTGCCATGATATAATCCACCCTGCGTCCTTATGTTTTTTGATTCTCCTTTTTTGAGTCATAAACAGACACGCATGGGATGAACTTGAAAACAACAAATTCACCCCCATCTTAAATTACTGAATTTCATTTTAAATATTTTATCAGACAGCTTTAATGCTGAATTCACTGATGAAATATGTAGGCTATTCACTAAATTTAACGAGCTTAAATCGTGCAGCATTGTACGGTTTTTTACTGCCACAGATTCAACGAAGAGTAAGCAAAAGATGAGCGATATGACTTCCCCTACTTCTCAAGTAGCGGCTCTGATTAGCCGAGGCAAAGAACAAGGTTATTTAACCTTCGCTGAGGTTAACGATCATCTGCCGGACTCCATCACAGAAAGCGAGCAGATTGAAGACATCATTCAGATGCTGAATGACGTTGGTATTCCGGTACATGATCGCGCGCCTGAATCTGATGATACGATGTTCGAAGATACTGCAGAAGCGGCGGATGAAGTTGCAGAAGAAGAAGCTGCAGCCGTACTTGCCTCGGTAGAAAACGAGCCAGGTCGTACCACTGACCCTGTACGTATGTATATGCGTGAGATGGGTACAGTAGAACTTCTGACTCGTGAAGGCGAAATCAGCATCGCAAAACGCATCGAAGAAGGTATTCGTGATGTTTTGCACTCGATTGCTTACTGGCCGAATGCGGTAGAAGTGGTACTGCAAGAATACAAAGATTATGAAGCGGGTGAACGCCGTCTTGCTGACCTTTTATCAGGTTATTTAGATCCTGAATCAGATGAAGAAATTCCTGAAGTTCTAGAAGAAGAAGCGGTTCTTGCTGAAGATGAGACTGACTCGAAAAAATCGACCAAAGATGTAAAACTGGACGATGATGAAGAGGAAGAAGAAGCAGATTCTGATGATGAATCAGAAGCAGATTCTGGTCCAGATCCTGAAATTGCTAAAGCGCGTTTTACTGAATTGGAAAATGCGTGGCTGAATACCAAAGCAACTATTGAAAAACATGGTCGTGACAGCAAACAGGCTGAAGAAGCTTTGCAGGCACTTGCAACTGTATTCATGATGTTCAAATTTACCCCGCGTCTATTTGATATCATTTCTGAAATGATTCGTGGTACCCATGATCAAATTCGTGGTGCAGAACGTGAAGTGATGCGTTATGCAGTACGTCGTGGCCGTATGGATCGCACCCAGTTCCGTACCAGCTTCCCGGGCCAAGAATCGAATCCAGCCTGGTTAGATGAGCAGATCGCAAAAACACCTGCAGACCAGAAAGCTTATCTGGAAAAAGTACGTCCAGACGTATTGGCCTTCCAGCAAAAAATTGCCGATATCGAGAAAGAGCTTGGCCTTGATGTAAAAGGCATTAAAGACATTGCCAAACGTATGGCCGTCGGTGAAGCCAAAGCACGTCGTGCCAAGAAAGAAATGGTTGAAGCGAACTTGCGTCTGGTCATTTCGATTGCGAAGAAATATACCAACCGTGGCTTGCAATTCCTGGATCTGATTCAGGAAGGTAACATCGGTCTGATGAAAGCCGTAGACAAGTTTGAATACCGTCGTGGTTATAAATTCTCGACTTATGCGACCTGGTGGATTCGTCAGGCGATTACCCGTTCGATCGCGGATCAGGCACGTACCATTCGTATTCCGGTACACATGATTGAAACGATCAACAAGATCAACCGTGTATCTCGTCAGCTTCTACAGGAAATGGGTCGTGAACCGACTCCTGAAGAACTGGGCGAACGTCTGGAAATGGACGAAGTTAAAGTACGTAAAGTACTGAAAATCGCCAAAGAACCAATTTCGATGGAAACACCGATCGGTGATGATGAAGATTCGCATCTGGGTGACTTCATTGAAGACAGCAACATCACTTCACCAATTGATGCGGCAACGTCTGAAGGCCTGAAAGAAGCGACACGTGAAGTTCTGGAAAACCTGACTGAACGTGAAGCCAAAGTCCTAAAAATGCGTTTTGGTATCGACATGCCGACTGACCATACTTTGGAAGAGGTGGGCAAACAGTTTGACGTAACACGTGAACGTATTCGTCAGATTGAAGCGAAAGCGCTGCGTAAACTTCGCCATCCATCGCGTTCAGAACACTTACGTTCATTCCTTGAGAATGATTAAGATTTGATGCTTATTCTGGAGACTTGAAATTTGATCATCAGTCTCCATTTAAGTGGCCAAGACAGACCCAAACGCCTGCATGATTGCAGGCGTTTCAAATCAGGGGGACTACCATGTTAGACCGTACACCATCTCGTGAACTTCAAGAACATCTTTGGGTTTTCCCTATGGATTATCCGATTAAACTGATTGGCCTTGCGGGTGACGAATTACGCCACGCTGTCATCGAGATTTTTTTAAAACATTTTCCAGATTTTGAAGGTGATAGCGTAAGTATTACGCCATCGCGTACTGGCAAATATCATTCCATTACCGCACAACTGCGCTTTCTGGAACTGGAGCAGGTGCATGCTGTGTATGCAGATTTAGCCGCCTGCCCGCTGATTAAAACGGCACTCTAATCGAAAATGAAAAAGACACGCTTCCGGGCGTGTTTTTTTATGCTCATTAAAAGCTGAGCTAACGCTTAAATATTGCAGATCTCGCCCCTATTTCATGCCGAAATCATTATAATTATGACCAGTTTTTTATAATTACCAAGGACACTTCCTGTGACTGATGTGCTGCAAAAGCCCGAGCTGATCATTCGTCAATATCACGACCTCACACTTTATGAAGATCGTTTTCTGGAAATGAAAACATTTACGGAAACCCGTGATGAACATAGCCCGGATCAATTGTGGATTTTGCAACATCAGGATGTACTGACTCAAGGTCAGGCAGGCAAACCGGAACATATTTTAATACCAAGCAATATTCCGGTGATTCAGACCGATCGTGGTGGTCAGGTGACCTGGCATGGTCCCGGTCAATTGGTGGCTTACTTCATGTTTGACCTGAATCGTCTGGGCTGGAATGTGCGCACCCTGGTGTCTTATGCTGAAAACCTGATGATTGATTTGCTAAAAAAATATGGCATTGATGCCTATGCCAAACCGGATGCACCTGGTGTATATGTGGCTGAACGTAAAATCGGCTCACTCGGTTTTAAAATTCGCAAAGGCCGTAGCTACCATGGTCTGTCCCTAAATCTGGATTGTGATCTGAGCGGATTCAACACCATCAATCCTTGTGGCTATGCAGGACTGGAAATGGTACGCATGAGTGACCTGCTCGAACAACCACCCCAGTTTAGCCAGTTGTGCACTGAAATTATTGAAACTTTGCGCCACAGCGGGTACTTTAAGCAAATAACTGTCGAGCAAAGATAAAGCCTTTGCATTTCAACCCCAAATAAATTAGAGTATTTACTCTAAACTAATAATATTGAGATAGGGATCATCACGTGATTGCGACTAAATCCGTAAAACCCGCTTTGCAGCTTGCCTATGTCAAACTCATGATGGATGTGATTGGCCGAGGTCTGGTCATGGCAAGTCAGGTGGATGAAGAAATCAAACAGGAAGTGGCCCACTTTCCAGAAAATTTTACTCTTTCCATGAAAGTCTTTCCGCATGGCCCAGCCTTTGTGGCGCGGGTCACTGAGGACAAACAACTGGAACTGGTCAAAAATCTGGAAAAAGCACCTGATTTGATCATTACCTTTAAACATCTGCATCATGCCTTTTTGGTGTTTTCTTTTCAGGAAAGCACCTCACAGGCTTTTGCCCATGACCGCATGATTGCTGATGGCGATATTTCCAATGCCATTCGTCTGGTACGCTGCCTGAATAAAATGGAAGCACTGATTTTGCCGAAAATGGTGGCACAACTGGCAGTGAAAGAATATCCAAGCAATCTGAGCCTAAAAGAAAAACTAAGCGAAGCGAGCAGCATTTATCTGAAAATCGCTCAATCCTATTTGAAACGGAGTGTATAACATGGCTAAACCTTATTATGAATTTTTCTGTCCGGTCAAAGTGATTGCCGGTCATGCCGCGTTAGAACATATTCCGTTTGAACTTGCGACTTTGGGGGCCAAACGTCCGCTGATCATTACCGACAAAGGTGTACGCGCCAACAATCTGCTGGCACCGATTGAAGCTGCATTTGAAATGGCGGATGCTGCAATTGTAGCGATTTTTGATGATGTACCACCCGACTCTAGCTTGGGTACAGTACGCAGTGCAGCAAAGCTGTATCGCGAAAATCATTGTGATGCGATCATTGCCGTGGGCGGTGGTTCAGTCATTGATACCTCTAAGGCAACCAATATTCTGGTCTCTGAAGGCGGTGATGACCTGCTGAAATATTCAGGTGCTCACAACCTGCCTAAACCGCTGAAACCGTTCTTTGTGATTCCAACCACGTCTGGTACAGGTTCAGAAGTGACCATGGTCGCTGTCGTGTCGGACACTGAAAAGAACGTCAAAATGCCGTTCGCCTCTTATTACCTGATGCCGCATGCTGCAATTCTGGATCCCCGCATGACCCAGACCTTGCCGCCGCATTTAACCGCCATGACCGCAATGGATGCTATGACCCATGCGGTTGAAGCTTATACCTGCATGGCAGCCAATCCAATTTCGGATGCTTATGCGACTGCAGCAGTCAAGAAGATCAGTACCCACCTATTTAATGTACTAGACAATCCTTCCGATGCACAAGGCCGTCTAGAACTGGCTCAGGCATCGACCATGGCGGGAATTGCATTTTCCAACTCGATGGTCGGCATTGTGCATTCACTGGGGCACTCATTGGGTGCAGTGGTACACCTGCCGCATGGTTTATGCATGAACTTATTCCTGCCTTATGTGCTGGAATACAACAAAGAGGTCAATGGCGATAAAATTGCAGATCTGCTCCTGCCTTTGGCGGGTGCCGATATTTATGCACAAACGCCAGCGCATCTACGTGCTGACAAAACCATTGCGACGATTCTGACCATGCGTGACCGGATTTACAGTCTGACCAAATTACCGCGTACATTACGTGAAACCGGTAAGATTTCTGAAGCCCAGCTCGATGAAGTGGCAGAGAAAGCCCTGAATGATGGTTCCATCATTTATAACCCGAAAGAAGCCACCCTGGAAGATTTAAAATCTATCTTAAAAAAGGCTTGGTAATTACTGAAAAATAAGCCAATATAGCCGAAATTCCAGCCTGATGTTTTTTTAAACATCAGGCTTTTATCTTGCATAAGAAAAAATTCGATTTCTATTTTTGAATGGCACATTTTATGCAGGACAAAAGTCAAAAAAATAGCTAGCAAAAGCCGTTCTTTTCAAGTAGATTGGCGGACTTTTATAGAAAACTGTAGGGGGGATCGTTCGTCTCAAACGATCCTTATAAATATGACTGATCCTTGATCAACGATTAAGAGGATAACGCCGTTGACTAATATCTCTGGGACTCAATCGGCAGCTAAACTGCAAAAAACGCTGGGACTCTGGCACATCATTATTATTGGTTTAGCTTATATTCAACCCATGACCTTGTTTGATACATTTGGTCTGGTATCTGAAGAAAGTAACTTCCACGTTCCCACCTCTTACATTTTTGCACTGATTGCAATTTTGTTAACCTCCTTGAGCTATGGTCATATGATTCGTCGCTACCCTTCTTCGGGTTCGGCCTATACCTATGCGCAAAAATCCATCCACCCGAACGTAGGTTTCATGGTGGGTTGGTCATCCTTGCTGGATTACCTGTTATCGCCAATGGTCAATATCATTCTGGCGGTGATTTATCTGGAAGCACTTTTCCCAGACATGAACCATTGGGTTTGGGTCATTGGTTTAACCGCCTTTATGACCGCGATTAACCTTCGTGGTGCGAGATTTGTTGCCAACTTCAACAGTATGATTGTATTCGTACAATTGGGCGTCATTGCATACTTCACCTGGATGGTTTACCAACTTCTGGAAGGTGGTGTAAATGCAGACGGCACACTGGTCAATGCAAAGTATCAATTGTGGAGTTTAGAGCCATTCTGGAATGAGTTTACGTCTGTTGCTGCCCTGATTACCGGTGCAACCTTACTGTGTTTCTCATTCACAGGCTTTGACTCTTTAAGTTCTCTTGCTGAAGAAACCAAAGATACTGAGAAAACCTTACCTAAAGCGATTTTCTTGACTGCATTATTGGCAGGTATCATCTTCATCATCAGTACTTACTTTATGCAGATCTTCTTCCCGAATGATCCAAAAACTTACTTTGAAGATATCGCTGCAACACAGCCGGATATTTTACAAGCTGTCGGTGGCGTGGCGTTTAAGACAGTCGTACTTTACTTCGCGATTGTGACAGTCATGGCTTCTGGTATTTCAGCACATGCGGGTGTATCACGTCTGATGTACGTGATGGGTCGTGATGGCGTGATCAACAAGAAGATCTTCGGTCATATTAGCCCGAAAAACTACACACCTTCCTACAACATCCTAATCGCTGGTGCAGTGGCTTTAACTGCTGGCTTTATGGATCTTGACTTTGTGGTGTCTTTGATCAGCTTTGGTGCCTTAACTGCATTCAGTTTCGTCAACTTGTCAGTGATTTCACGTTATGCATTACGTGATGGTCGTACCAAGAGTGCTAAAGAGATCATGAACTTTGTCGTTGTTCCTTTACTTGGCTTCATTTCAGTATTTGCATTGTGGCTAGAAGTCGATGAAGCTTCGCTTAAATACGGTCTGATCTGGGCATTTGGCGGTTTCTTGTACTTGGGTTATAAAACCAAAGGCTTCAAGCACCCTGCTCCTCAGCACAATGAATTTGACGATCAATAATATCGTTTCAATTGAAATAAAAAAGGCGCTTCATGCGCCTATTTTATGTCTGTCATGTTTTGATTTTACTAATGCAGATAGCAATCAAAACCCATCTGGGTATTGACCCGATTATTTTCATAACCCAGTTTCTTAATAAACAGACTGCGATTAGACAATAACTTTTGCTCTTCCGGACCTAAACGGGCTTTATTCTTGACGGCCAGTTGATACATTTCATCCACGACATCCTGAAAAATATCACAGATTTCCTCACGCTTGGCAGGCTTTAATTTACGCCCCCGCCAGGTCCATTGAAAATCATCTGAATTTAGGCTCTGCCCCCATTTTTCAATACGCGTATCTAAGCGTTTTTGCATGTTGAGCAAACCCTGCTGTATTTCCGCTTGAGTAATGGGTTGAACTTCCTTCGTTGCTGATGTGGCAGTGCTGCCCTGTTCCGCATTCACGGAAGCTGCAATAGTTCCAAGGCAACATGCGATGACAAATTTTAATAGAGGCTTCAAGGCTGCACCTTTTGTTATATTTGATAAAGTTATAGACTCAAGCATACAATGAAGTGAAAAGCAGTTTATCTATCTGTTACACAAAATAAAAAAGCCACCCAAAGGCAGCTTTTACAATCATCACAAATTTCCGCTTAAAGCGTTTTAAAACCTTGCTGACGCCAAGCTTCGTAGACAATTACTGCAGTAGCATTTGACAGGTTCAAACTTCGCGAGTTTTCTGCCATCGGTAAGCGAATCCAGTGCTTTTGCGGAAACATCAGACGAACATGTTCAGGCAGACCACGAGTTTCCGGACCCATTAATAAAGCTACCGGACGGTTTAAATCCGAAGTATGCGGCGTTTCAGAACCTTTGGTGGTCAATGGATAGATTGCATCCAGCCCAATGCCTTTGCTTGCCAGATCGGCCAGACAGTCTTCAATTTTTTCCCAAATCTGCATATTGGCATATTCGTGATAATCCAGACCGGCACGTTTCAGCTTTTTGTCATCCAGCTCAAAACCCAGCGGCTTGACCAGATGCAACTGTGCTCCGGTATTCGCACATAGACGAATGATATTGCCTGTATTTGCAGGAATTTCAGGCTCATATAAAACAACGTGGATCACAGCTTACTCACTCAATATATTTAATTCAGACAGGACATTCGTCTTGCGCTCGGGCAAAGCAATGCTTTGCTTATCCTCTTACTTCAGGCACAGCCTTCGTCTTGCGCTCGGGCAAAGCAATGCTTTGCTTATCCTCTTACTTCAGGCACAGCCTTCGTCTTGCGCTCGGGCAAAGCAGTGCTTTGCTTATCCTCTTACTTCAGGCACAGCCTTCGTCTTGCGCTCGGGCAAAGCAGTGCTTTGCTTATCCTCTTACTTCAGGCACAGCCTTCGTCTTGCGCTCGGGCAAAGCAGTGCTTTGCTTATCCTCGCTCATGCCATTGCAATTGTTCACGTAAGCGTACAACTTCACCAATAATGGTCAAAGTCGGGGCTTGAATCTGATGTTCGGACACTTTGGATGCAATATCGGCAAGCGTTCCTACTACAACTTTCTGTTCAGGCGTCGTACCTTTAGAAACCAAGGCCACTGGCATGTCGGCTCGCTGACCATGAGCGATTAATTCTGCACAGATTTTCTCCAGTCCCACTAACCCCATATAGAGCACTAAGGTCTGGTTTTCATAGACCAACTCACTCCAAGGCAATTCTGGCGAACCTTCTTTTAAGTGACCGGTCAGAAAACGCACACTTTGTGCATACTCACGATGGGTTAATGGAATACCGGCATAGGCAGAACAACCTGAAGCTGCAGTAATACCCGGGACCACCTGAAAAGTAATCCCGGCAGCGAACAGCTCTTCAATCTCTTCACCACCACGCCCGAAGATAAATGGATCACCGCCTTTCAGACGACAAACCCGCTTTCCTTCACTGGCATATTTCACCAACAAGGCATTAATTCCATCTTGCGGAACCGCATGATTGGAACGTGCCTTACCCACATAGATCTTTTCCGCATCACGACGACATAGATCCATAATTGGTGCTGAAACCAGACGATCGTAAATCACCACATCGGCTTGCTGCATCAAACGTAAGGCTTTTAAGGTCAACAATTCTGGATCACCCGGACCCGCACCGACCAAGTAGACTTCACCTTTTGGCTTTTGCCACTCTTGTAATGCTTGCTCGATCAGGCGATCTGCTTCCGCGATATTGTCGTTGAACACCTGTTCTTTTAGCGGACTGGCATATAAATCTTCCCAGAAAATACGGCGTTCATCCGGATTGACTATTTTAGCCTTAACCGCACTGCGCCATTTTCCTGAAAACTCAGCCAGCTTGCCCATTCCATGCGGAATAGTGGTTTCTAGCTGGGTACGAATCTGGCGGGATAGCACCGGTGAAGTACCGTTACTGGCTACAGAAATAACTAACGGTGAACGGTCAATAATCGCAGGAACCATAAAGCGGCAATGCGGTGGATCATCGACGCTATTGACCAGGACATTTTCCGCTTCACACAGTTCAAAGACCTGACGATTGGTTTCCGCATCGTCAGTTGCCGCAATTACCAGTCGATATGGACGTAATGCAACTTCAGGATGAAAAGCCGCCTGCACATATTGTCCTTGGCTATTTTGCACAATTCGCAGCAGACTCTCTTCAATTTCAGGCGCAATCACATGAATGATCGCACCTGCTTTTTGTAGGAGAAGTGCTTTACGGTATGCAATATGTCCACCACCGACAATCAGACAAGGTTGCTGTTGCAACTTTAACGAGATTGGAAAAATATCCACGAACTACCTCAAAATTTTAAATCTGACTGTCTATGCAATTTTCATGCACATTTAGGGATGCTGAGATCGACAATTAGTCGATATAAGTCGCACCACACATATATGGACGTAATACTTCAGGAATCTCAATGGAGCCATCGGCACGTTGATAGTTTTCCATCACTGCAAGTAAAGTACGACCCACGGCCAGACCTGAACCATTCAAGGTATGCACAAATTCAGTTTTCTTCTGATCAGCACGGTAACGCGCTTTCATACGACGCGCCTGGAAATCACCCATGTTTGAGCATGAAGAAATTTCACGGTAGGTATTTTGGCTTGGTACCCAGACTTCCAAGTCATAAGTCTTGGTCGCACCAAAGCCCATGTCACCACCACAAAGTAAAATTTTACGATATGGAAGTCCGAGTGCTTGCAAAATGCCTTCAGCATGGCCAGTCAATTCTTCAAGCACTTGCATCGAAGTTTCAGGTTTTACAATCTGAACCATTTCGACTTTGTCGAATTGGTGCTGACGGATCAAACCGCGGGTATCACGACCATAAGAACCTGCTTCGCTACGGAAACATGGCGTGTGCGCTGCATATTTCAGTGGCAGACGGTCTGCATCAATAATTTCATCACGTACGAAATTCGTCACTGGCACTTCAGCAGTTGGAATCAGATAAAACTCTTTTTCGCCCTGCAGCTTAAACAGATCTTCTTCAAATTTAGGCAGCTGACCAGTCCCACGCAATGAATCTGCATTGACCAGATAAGGCACATAGGCTTCGGTATAACCATTTTGATCAGTATGCGTATTTAGCATGAACTGGGTAATGGCACGTTGTAAACGCGCCAATGGACCTTTCAATACACTGAAGCGTGAACCAGTTAATTTGGTCGCGGTTTCAAATTCAAGACCGCCCATCATTTCGCCCAGATCCGTATGGTCTTTGATTTCGAAATCAAATTCACGCGGTGTACCCCATTTCAGGATTTCCACGTTATCGCTTTCGTCTTTACCTTCAGGCACAGCTTCATCTGGCAAGTTTGGAATAGATAATAATTTTTCTTCAAGCTCAGTTTGCAGTTCAGCCAGTGCTGCTTCAGCCGCTTTGATTTCATCACCAATCGCAGACATGCGTGTCATGATTTCAGATGCGTCGCCACCTGCTTTTTTAATTTGACCGACTTGTTTGGCACCGGCATTACGTTCAGCTTGCAGGGTTTCTGTCTTGGACTGAATCTCTTTACGGCGTGCTTCTAGAGATGCCCACTCTTCAACATTGAGTTGAACACCACGTTTTGCCAAGGCTACATTTACAGCCTCAATATTATTTCTGAGTAATTTCGGGTCGATCATAATCAATCTTTGCAGAAGAAAAAAACTGGCTATAGTGTAAGCTCTTAACGTCAAAAAATACAGTGACCCTGACCCTAGCTGCGTCCTATTAGCACAATATTTAGGAAGCTGCCTGCTGCAAAATGGCTAAATATTCAGGGCGAATCACTTCATTTAAATCCGCATAGGACACTTTTAATTCAGGCATTCCTGTTGCTGCGGGAGCTAGTTCTCCTGCCGGATACACCATCACCAGACCAGACCTGTCAAAATAATAGTTATCACTCAATTTTAACTGCTGTTGTTGAATCCCTTGCGTATTCAGCCATTGAGTATTGGCTTGATACATTGCATTCAGCAGTTTCTGCTCACCGCCATTTAATAATAGTTGAGACAAGGCCAAACGCTTTCTCTGCTTTAGATCAAAATTGATATATTCCACATGTTTCAGAGAAGCATTTTTACTCCTCGCCAGATTGGAGCTTTTTAAGGAAAAAGTCGCCAAATAAGCACGCTGACCGACAAATTCCACCTTGATAAAGCGCTGATCCAGATAATACGGCTCATCGGCTTTTTTAGGATTTTTCTGGGTGACCTTGGTGAATGCAACAGGTTCGGTATGCTGAATGCGCTCAATAAAATATTGATCAATCCAGTCAATATTACTGTCCACCGTTTGTAGATCAAAGCGTACACAACCCTCTATTTCACACACCACTTTGGCTGCCCCTTTAATTGGAACGGTCTTGGCTTCAATCTGCACAACCCGATCTGTTTGCGCAATCGTTGCCACTGAACTGGATTGAGGCTGACAACCCAACATACTTACAGTGAGTAATAAAACAGCGTAAATTTCAGTAGTTTTAAATAGATTAATCTTCATTTTGAGCTCCCAAAATTTTGCAATTTCATTGACTCGACTTTTATTTATTCTAAGATGCTCTCGTGTTTAGATATAGCTGAACCTTGTAGCCTGTCCAAAACAATCCTGATGATCGGCAATAAAAAAGCAACCTCGAAAAGTTGCTTTTTTAGTTGGTTCATATTGATGCTTATTGATCAATGATGTCCGTACCTTTTGGTGGAGTAAAGTTAAAGGTAGAGGCTGGAATACTGCTATTTACTTTTACATTGCTAAATTTGATATTGGTGGTTTGTCCCAATGAATCCTGCAAGATCATCAAGCTTGGTGCTTTGTTTGCGCCAAAGCTAATGGTCAGGCTTTCAAACACACCATCGGTATTTTTAGGATACAGTGTGTAATAGGTTTTGCCTTTATTTGGCTGAGTCACCCGGTAAGACTGCATAATCTGGCTGGTGTTTCCTGACAGCAATAACGCCGGTGTATTAGCAACCTGCTCATCTAAGCTTTGACGAACGGCTTGTTGCAAGTCAGGATCATAAATCCATACGGTTTTACCCGTGGTTGCAATGACTTGCTTCGACGGTGCGGTCGTTTCCCAATAGAATTTACCCGGACGCTCAACTTTCATCACCCCTTTAAAGGTTTGATTCATATGTTGTGCGGTCAAACCTTTTTTCTGGGTCGCTCTTGGATTGGTTACCTTGGTACTTTGTTCGAAATTTGCCGTCATGCTACGCACATGATTGAGCTGTTTGACCAGACTGGCTGTTGCCTGTTGCTCCGAAGCTGCCACAGGTGCAGCAAACACGGTTGTACTCATCACCGGTGCTAAAGTCACTGCACCCAGAGCCATAGCACAGACGGTTTTACGAAGCATATTCATAATTTCACCTTTATATTTTGCGTGATCGCAATTTATTTGATAGCTCATCTTAAACGAAAATTAAAAGCTAAAATGATAGAAAATAAGAACTTTTGTATTGTTATTAATTCGAAACCGGTTTTTTTGTTCATCATTATGAAGATTTCAGGACAATTTTTACATTATGGAATGTCGCTTAATCTGCCTATTAATTTTCAGGCATAAAAAAACCCACAATAACTGTGGGCTTTTTTCTATCTCAGCGAATTACGCGTCAACAGATACGTAGCGACGGCCGAATTGACCTTTCACTTCGAATTTTACTACGCCATCAGCAGTAGCAAATAATGTATGGTCACGACCCATACCAACGTTTTGACCAGCGTGGAATTCAGTACCACGTTGACGAACGATGATGTTACCTGCAGTTACAGTTTGACCACCGTAAACTTTAACACCTAACATCTTAGGATTCGAATCACGACCGTTCTTAGTCGAACCACCGGCTTTTTTAGTTGCCATGTCTATTTACTCCTCGTAATTAGCCTGAAATAGCTGTAATTTTCAACTCAGTGAACCATTGACGGTGACCTTGTTGTTTACGGTAGTGTTTACGACGACGCATTTTGATGATGCGGATTTTGTCGTGACGACCATGGCTAACTACTTCAGCAGTTACAGTAGCACCAGCAACAACTGGAGCACCGATTTGAATGCTTTCACCGTTAACAAGCATCAATACGTCATCAAACGTAATAGTCGCGCCAGTTTCAGCTTTCAATAATTCTACTTTAAGGGTTTCACCCTCAACTACACGGTGCTGTTTACCACCGCTTTGGATTACTGCGTACATAATGTACTCCAAACAAGCCCGTGTCGTCGTGCCGATAAAGGAATATATCGAACTTAAGACGTACGCCACTGGGGGATATCTAAGGGCGAGGATTTTAAGGGATATTCAAAAAAACAACAAGCCATTTTACTGAAATAATAATGAGCAGGATGCGCTAATTATTTAACTATTAAATAATTTCTATCAAATCAAATACTCAAGATATATTCAGCAACAAAATAATACAGCAGAAATCCGGCCAGTTTGATTAATATACTCAGCCTGACGAATAGGGCGACGCCCCTGACCTTTCCTGATTTTTTATGGCTCGAAATATGGATCGAATCTACATAAGATCTATAAAAAGCTGATTTTTAGTGGAGTTTATGCATTTCTTAGGTTTCACTCATGTTATAAATTGTTAAACTACGCCCAGCGATTTACCAGACTAGAGGTTTTCTTTCACATGACCATCGACTTTAAGCAAGACATTCTCGCTCCTGTTGCTAACGACTTTGCTGCGATGGACACATTCATTAATGAAGGAATTACCTCAAAAGTTGCATTAGTGATGGCCGTCAGCAAACACGTGGTGGAAGCGGGTGGCAAACGTATGCGCCCGATTATGTGTCTTTTGGCCGCCAAGGCGTGTGGTGCTGAAAATTTGGAACCGCACCGTAAACTGGCTGCAATTATTGAAATGCTGCATACCGCAACCTTGGTGCATGATGATGTAGTCGATGAATCCGGTCTGCGTCGCGGCCGCCCGACGGCCAATGCCACCTGGAATAACCAGACTGCGGTTTTAGTCGGTGACTTTCTGATTTCACGTGCTTTTGATTTGCTGGTCGATCTGAACAACATGGTGTTGCTCAAAGATTTTTCGACTGGTACCTGTGAAATTGCTGAAGGTGAAGTGCTGCAACTACAATCCCAGCATCAACCGGAAACCACTGAAGCGACTTATTTGAATATTATTCATGGCAAAACTTCGCGCCTGTTTGAACTGGCCACCGAAGGTGCTGCCATTTTGTCGGATAAAGATGAATTCCGTCAGCCTTTAAAAACCTTTGCCGGACATTTCGGCAATGCTTTCCAGATTATTGATGACATTTTAGATTACACCTCCGATGCGGACACGCTCGGCAAAAATATTGGTGATGATCTCATGGAAGGTAAACCGACCCTGCCATTGATTGCGGCACTGAAAAACACCACCGGTGAGCAACATGAAATTATCCGTCGCAGTATTGCGACTGGCGGTACGGAACATCTGGAACAGGTCATTCAGATTGTCAATGAATCTGGTGCGCTGGATTATTGCCGTCAACGTGCCACTGAAGAAACTGAAATTGCAATTGATGCCTTACAGGCATTACCTGACTCCGAATATCGTCAGGCCCTGATTAATCTGGCCAAACTGGCCCTACACCGAATTCAGTAACTTTTAAACTCGCCTATGCATATTAATTTTCTAGATCTTTTTCAAAACATGCAACACCAGCTTGAACAACCTCGGGCGGTGCTGGATGAAAATCTTCTGATTGAACTGGTTGAAAGAATCAGACCTGAAGACAGCAGAAATACCGAAGAGATCGAAGCGAAATTCAATGCATTTATCCGGGCTTTATTACTCACCCCGAATGCGGTTGCCACGCTTCAAACCTTTACCCTGCGGATCATTAACCGTTATAAACAGACCAGTCTGTTTTCCGATACCGGTATTTTGTCTCTGGATGGTTTCTGGAATCAGCTCAATCAGCGTATTGGCGCGCATATCCTGCCAGTTATTCCGGATCATCAGCAATTACAAGAATTATTTCGCAAGGTTTTTTATCAGCCGACCGATAAATACTGGCTCGACTATTTTGATGAAGATGACTGGCAACGTTTATTTGCAGTCCTGAATCAGGGACATTCCAATCAGCCTGAAAAGACCCGCATTAAAGATCAACTGATCAAGGCACTGACCATTTTGTCTTACCGGATCAGTGGTATTGGTCTGCACCCTGAATTTATTAATGCCCAGCCTGAACTGATGGAATATGAATCTCCCTTTCTGGTACAGAATCGTGAGATTAACGAGTTTATTCAGGAATATAAAAAGCGCTATAACACGGTCACCCTGGTCGATTCGATCACACCACCCGATGCGTCACAAGCGCTGGTGATGCTGGAACAGTGCCATGATGTCGTGGCCAAGATTCGCCGTTCTACCAAGCGGACTGGCGTCAGTGTCAGTCTGACCTATATGCTGGCACTGCTAGAACAGTGTCTGGAACGCGTTGAAATCCTGCTCAATATGGTCATGGATGACGATGATCTGCGTTATCAATCCATTGGCCTGTTTATGGCGGACATTACTGAAGCAATTTATAGCGAACGCAGTGTGCGGGCCCTGTTGGCCACCAATAGTGAACTTTTGGCTTTACAGGTCACTGAAAATGCCAGCAAGACCGGTGAACATTATGTGAGTACCGACAAGCAAGGCTTTCTGGCCATGTATAAATCGGCTGCAGGTGCTGGTGCCATCATCGCGACGATGGCCACCTTAAAAGTTCTGATGACACGCCTCACCATGGCCCCTTTGATGCAGGCCTTTAGCTATAGCATGAACTATTCGCTGGGCTTTATGCTGATTCATGTGCTGCATTTTACCGTGGCAACCAAACAGCCGGCGATGACTGCTGCCGCACTGGCGGCTACTGTACAGCAGCGTAAAGGCTCGAAAATGGCTCAGATTGCCGAGCTGGCCGCGTTGATTGTAAATATCATCCGCACCCAGTTTGTCGCCATTTTGGGCAATATTTCGATTGCGATTCCTGTAGCAGCATTGATTACCTTGTTGTGGGATTTTGCGCTGCATGAACCTTTAATGAATCATGCCAAGGCGGCCAAAACCTTGCATGACCTGAATCCTTTTACTTCGTTGGCAATTCCGCATGCAGCAATTGCCGGAGTATGTTTGTTCCTGTCCGGATTATTGGCCGGTTATTTTGACAATATGGCCGTTTATCGCAAGGTCGGCCCGCGCCTGAAAGCCCATGTGCGTTTATCGCAGCTGATGGGGCAAGAGCGTCTTTACCGTTTTGCTGATTATATCGAACGTAATCTGGGTGCACTGGCGGGTAATTTTATTTTTGGGATCATGCTCGGCAGTATGGGCACCATTGGTTTTATTCTCGGTCTGCCGCTGGATATTCGTCATATTGCCTTTGCTTCTGCCAACTTTATTCAGGGCCTGATTACGATCAATGGTCCCGATATCGGCTTGATCGTGGTGTCTTTTCTGGGTGTGTTACTCATTGGCCTGACCAACTTGTTTGTCAGTTTCACTCTGACAATTATTGTAGCCTTACGCGCGCGCCGGGTACGTTTTGAACAATGGAAACCTTTGGCAAAACTGGTCATGACTCACTTCCTGACTCGACCTAGTGATTTCTTCTGGCCACCCAAGCAAAGCATTGAAATTGACGAAAATCATACATCGACAAAAACTCAAAACTGAGATAATTACAGTATATTTAGCAACAAATTCCTTACGAAAAAAATGGAATTCGCATAAAATACGCACACTTGAAAAAAAGTGTACTGACAAGTACACTTTGGTTCAGACAATTGGCCGATCTGCGAACGGTTAAAAGAACAAGGATTTTTGGCATGCATTACTTGTTACTTTTTGTCGGTATTTTATTTTTAATTTTCAGTGTGTTCATCCTGAATATTCCCGCTTTAAGCAAGCTCGACTTGCAGGCTGTGGAATGGATGAGTCTGTATCGCACCGAGTTTTGGAATCAAATTACTCAGTCCTTATCCCTAATAGGTGGCATGCCATTTGTATTATTTTTATCCACACTATGGTGTATTGCATTGCTGTGGTATAAAAAGTATACAAACGCAATTTTTATATGTATCGGAATTATCGGAGGAATTCTCCTAGCTTGGCTGTTGAAATTTACGATTGCCCGACCCCGACCACCAGAATCCTTGCATCTGGTTGAAAGCTTTGGAAGTTCCTTTCCAAGTGCCCATAGTCTATATGCGGCTTGTCTGGCTTGTTTGGCAATTTACATCCATCGGCAACATTCCCGTTATACCCTCATCGTGATCGGTGCAGTGGTATGGATGCTGATGATGGGGATCTCAAGAGTTTATCTGGGCGTACATTTTCCTTCAGATGTCATATCCGGCTGGAGTATCAGTTTTATTTGGATTTCGTTGTGGTATATGGTCTGGATCAGATATTGCGCGGCTCACAAATAAGAAAATTTAGATATAAATCTAATTAGAGGTGGAATAATGATGTCTGCAAAGCTTTGGGCACCTGCCCTGACTGCTTGCGCATTGGCAACAAGTCTTGCACTTGTTGGTTGTAGCAAAGATCCTAAAGAGGGCCAGCAAGCTGGTGCTCAACAACAAATGCCACCGACTGAAGTCGGTGTTCTTGTTGCACAACCGCAAAGTGTAGAGCAGTCTGTAGAGCTCTCAGGTCGTACAACAGCATTTGAAATTTCAGACGTACGTCCACAAGCCAGTGGCGTGGTGCTTAAACGCTTGTTCACGGAAGGCAGCTATGTGCGTGAAGGTCAGGCCTTGTATGAAATCGATTCAAGCACCAACCGCACTACAGTAGACAATGCTCGTGCAGCGATTGCCCGTGCTGAAGCCAATCTAGGCGTATTGCGTGTGAAGGAAGGTCGTTACCGTCAACTGGTCGGTACCAATGCCATTTCCAAACAGGAATATGATGACATCGCGGCACAGGTCAAACTGGCTGAAGCTGATTTGAATGCCAATCGCGCAACTTTGCGTAATGCCGAAATCAACCTGGGCTATTCGACTGTACGCGCGCCGATTTCAGGCCAGACCAACCGTTCGTCTGTGACGGCGGGTGCTTTGGTAACAGCGAATCAGCCAGAGCCATTGGTAACGATTCAGCGTCTGGATCCAATCTATGTAGATATCAACCAGTCAAGTGCCGAGCTATTACGCTTACGTCAACAGCTTAACCAAGGTAGCTTAAACAGCTCGAACAATACCAAAGTCAAGTTGAAGCTTGAAGATGGCAGTATCTACCCGGTTGAAGGCCGTCTTGCATTCTCTGATGCCAGCGTGAACCCTGAAACAGGTACTGTGACTTTACGTGCGGTATTCCCGAACAAAAATCACCTGCTTCTTCCAGGTATGTTTGCCACTGCGCAAATCGTACAGGGTGAAGTACCGAATGCGTTCCTGATTCCGCAAGCAGCTTTGACCCGTACCCCAACAGGTCAGGCGATGGCGATGCTGGTCGGTGCTGACAATAAAGTGACGCCACGTCCAGTGACTACCGTTGGTTCCCAAGGCAGTAACTGGATTGTGACCGAAGGTCTGAATCCAGGCGATAAAGTGATTGTAGATGGTATTGCGAAAGTAAAACCTGAACAGCAAGTTGTACCAAAACCTTATCAACCTCAAGCTGCTGCGCCACAAGGTGCTGCACCGCAACAGCCTGCAACGAGCGAGAAAAAGGCAGATGATGCTAAAGAGAAACCTGAACAAAAACCTGCTGCAAATGCATAAGGAGTAATGGTTCATGGCTCAATTCTTTATTCATCGCCCGATTTTCGCTTGGGTGATTGCATTGGTGATTATGCTGGCGGGTATTTTAACCATCAGTAAAATGCCGATTGCACAATATCCAACCATTGCACCACCAACCGTAACCATTTCTGCGACTTATCCGGGTGCATCTGCTGAAACTGTTGAAAATACAGTGACCCAGATCATCGAGCAGCAGATGAACGGTATGGATGGCTTGCGCTATATCTCGTCTAACAGTGCGGGTAATGGTTCTTCGTCTATTTCCTTGAACTTTGACCAGGGTGTCGATCCTGATATCGCACAGGTTCAGGTTCAAAACAAATTACAGTCTGCGACTGCCCTGCTGCCTGAAGATGTACAGCGTCAGGGTGTGCGGGTGACCAAATCGGGTGCCAGCTTCCTACAAGTTTTGGCATTCTATTCACCTGATAGCAGCCTGACCGCAGATGACATCAAAGACTATGTTAACTCGAATATTGCTGAGCCTTTAAGCCGTGTGGCCGGGGTCGGTGAAGTTCAGGTCTTTGGTGGTTCTTATGCGATGCGTATCTGGCTGGATCCAGCCAAGATGGCCAGCCTGCAAGTAACGCCAAGTGATATTGCTACTGCAATCCGTACCCAGAATGCACAGGTTGCGGTAGGTCAGTTGGGTGGTGCGCCTGCAGTTCAAGGACAAGTGTTAAATGCGACGGTAACGGCTCAAAGTCTGTTACAAACGCCGGAACAGTTCAGCAATATCTTCCTGAAAAATGCCACTTCTGGTGCGCAGGTTCGCTTAGGTGATGTTGCACGAGTTGAACTCGGTGCAGATAACTATCAGTTTGATTCTAAATTTAATGGCAAACCGGCTGGTGGTGTAGCAATCAAGCTTGCGACTGGCGCCAATGCCCTGGATACCGCACAAGCGGTTGAAGAACGCTTAAAACAGTTACGTCCGAACTATCCGCAAGGCATGGTCGACCAACTGGCGTTTGACACCACACCATTTATTGAACTGTCGATTAAGAGTGTAGTTAAAACCCTGATCGAAGCGATTATTCTGGTGTTCCTGGTCATGTTCCTGTTCTTGCAGAACTGGCGTGCCACCATCATTCCAACCATGGCGGTTCCAGTCGTTGTATTAGGTACATTTGCCGTCATTAACATCTTTGGCTTCTCGATTAATACCCTGACCATGTTTGCCATGGTGTTGGCGATTGGTCTTCTGGTGGATGACGCGATTGTTGTGGTCGAGAACGTCGAACGGGTCATGGTGGAAGAACATCTCGATCCAGTGGCTGCAACTGAAAAATCAATGAAACAGATTTCTGGCGCATTGATTGGTATTACCTCGGTGCTGTCGGCAGTATTCGTTCCAATGGCTTTCTTCGGTGGAACCACCGGGGTCATTTATCGCCAGTTCTCGATTACGCTGGTAACAGCGATGGTCTTGTCACTGGTGGTTGCCTTAACCTTTACCCCTGCCCTATGTGCGACCCTGCTGAAACAGCATGATCCGAACAAGCCGGAAAGTAATGGTATTTTTGCGCGTTTCTTCCGCTGGTTTAATAGCAGTTTTGACAAGGTTTCTGTGAAATATCAGGGCGGCGTCAACCGCATGACTCACAGCAAGATTTTCTCAGGCGTGGTGTATGCCGTGGTACTGGGTATTATTGTGCTGTTGTTCCAGAAACTGCCTTCTTCGTTCCTACCTGATGAAGATCAGGGCGTGGTCATGACGCTGGTTCAGTTACCGCCAAATGCTACCTTGGAACGTACCGACAAAGTGGTCAGCACCATGACCAACTATTTCTTGGAAAACGAGAAAGAGCATGTCGAATCCGTCTTTAGTGTGGCAGGTTTCTCCTTCACGGGTGTGGGACAAAACGCAGGTCTGGCATTTATTAAACTGAAAGACTGGTCAGAGCGTCACAGTCCGGAATCTCAAATCGGTGCCATTATTCAACGTGGTATGGCGCTGAACATGATTGTCAAAGATGCGTCTTACATCATGCCACTGCAATTACCTGCAATGCCTGAACTGGGTGTGTCGGCTGGCTTTAACTTACAGCTCAAAGCTGCAAGTGGTCAAAGTCATGATCAGCTCCTGGCAGCACGTAATACGATTCTCGGTCTAGCAGCACAAGACTCGCGTCTGGCTGGTGTGCGTCCAAATGGTCAGGAAGATAATCCACAGTACCGTGTCATTGTCGATCATGCACAAGCCGGTGCATTGGGCGTGAGTGTTGCTGAAATTAACAGCACCATGGGCATTGCTTGGGGCGGTTCGTATATCAATGACTTCATTGATCGCGGTCGTGTCAAGAAAGTCTATGTTCAGGGTGAAGCTGGCTCGCGTATGATGCCGGAAGATCTGAACCAATGGTATGTGCGTAATAATCGCGGTGAAATGGTGCCATTCTCGGCATTTGCTACAGGCGAATGGACCTACGGTTCTCCACGTCTTGAGCGTTATAACGGCGTATCGTCCATGAACATTCAGGGTACACCTGCTCCGGGTATCAGCTCGGGCGATGCAATGGTGGCCATGGAAGAAATTGTAGCGAAGTTACCAGAAATGGGCTTGCAAGGTTTCGACTTCGAATGGACAGGTCTATCTTTAGAAGAACGTGAATCTGGTGCACAAGCGCCGTTCCTGTACGCCTTGTCACTGCTGATAGTCTTCCTATGTCTGGCAGCCCTGTATGAAAGCTGGTCGATTCCGTTCTCGGTTCTACTGGTGGTCCCATTAGGTATTGTCGGTGCATTATTACTCACCTTTGGTGGAATGGTATTGCTGCAAAACCCGAACCTGTCGAATAACATTTACTTCCAGGTGGCGATTATTGCCGTGATTGGTCTTTCTGCGAAAAATGCGATCTTGATTGTCGAGTTTGCGAAAGAATTGCAGGAACAAGGTGAAGAGTTATTTGAAGCAACCTTGCATGCGGCAAAAATGCGTTTACGTCCAATTATCATGACCACGTTGGCCTTTGGTTTTGGTGTATTACCGCTTGCTCTGGCTTCAGGTGCAGGTGCAGGTAGCCAGCATTCAGTCGGTTATGGTGTACTCGGCGGCGTGATCAGCTCGACCTTGTTAGGTATCTTCTTTATCCCGGTCTTCTATGTCTGGATTCGAAGTATCTTTAAATACAAACCAAAACAACAAAATCAGGAGTATAAGTCGTAATGCAAAATGTATGGTCTATTACAGGTCGTAGCATTGCGGTATCTGCCCTTGCGCTTGCTTTGACCGCCTGTCAAAGCATGCGTAGTCCAGAGCCGGTTGCGCAGGCAAATATCCCGAGCAGTTATGCCAATGCGTCTGGTACTTCTGTAGCAGAACAGGGTTATAAAAACTTTTTTGCTGACCAGCGCCTGTTACAGGTGCTGGATCTGGCATTAAACAATAACCGGGATTTGCGTATTGCTGCCCTCAATATTCAACGAGCCCAGCAACAGTATCAGATTACTGAAAACAATCAGTTACCAACGATTGGTGCCAGTGGTAGCGTATTGCGCCAAGACACCATGAATTCCCAGAATCGTGGTGCAGTCACGACTTATAATGTCGGACTGGGTGTAACTGCATATGAACTGGATTTTTGGGGACGTGTCCGCAGCTTGCGTGACAATGCGCTGGATAGTTTTCTGGCGACCCAAAGTGCTCGAGATGCGACACAAATTGCCTTGATTGGTCAGGTGTCTCAAGCCTGGCTCAGCTATTCATTTGCCAATGCCAATCTGGCTTTGGCTGAACAAACGCTGAAAGCTCAGCTTGAATCGTTCAATCTGAACAAAAAACGTTTTGATGTCGGTATCGACAGCGAGCTTCCAGTGCGTCAGGCACAAATCTCGGTTGAAACAGCGCGTAATGATGTGGCGAATTACCGCACTCAGGTAGCACAGGCACAAAACCTGTTAAACCTGCTGGTCGGTCAGCAAGTGCCTGCGAATTTATTACCAGCACAACGCGTAACCCGCATCACTTCAAATACTGCATTGGGTTCGGGCTTGCCAAGTGACCTGCTGATCAATCGTCCAGATCTTCGTGCAGCAGAATACCGTCTGTCTGCGGCAGGTGCCAATATTGCGGCAGCACGTGCACGTCTGTTCCCAACCATCAGCCTGACCGGTTCAGCAGGTTATGCCTCAACTGATTTAGGCGACCTATTTAAGTCGGGCAGTTTTGCCTGGTCTTTTGGCCCAAGTCTGGATATCCCGATTTTTGACTGGGGTACCCGTCAGGCCAATATCCGTATTTCTGAAACCGATCAGCAAATTGCCTTGTCAGATTACGAAAAGTCGATTCAGACTGCTTTCCGTGAAGTGAATGATGCCTTGGCAGTACGTCAGAATATTGGTGACCGTCTTGCAGCTCAGCGCCGTCTGGTCGAAGCCACCAACACCACCTATCGCTTGTCACAGGCACGTTTCCGCGCCGGAATTGACAGCTATCTGACGGTACTGGATGCACAGCGTGCGTCTTATGCAGCAGAACAAGGTTTGTTATTGCTTGAACAGGCCAATCTGAACAATCAGGTTGAAGTCTACAAAACCCTGGGGGGCGGCTTGAAAGTCAATACGACGGATACCTTGCCGAATACACCGTCTGTATCTGAACAGCGCCGTGCGGCAGAACAACCAGCGCAATAAATTCCAGCCAGATCAGGAAAAGCTCACTTCGGTGGGCTTTTTTTTATTGCATTTTCGAGGCAGTTTTCCTATTGTCATAGACCAGCGATTTATTTAGAAAACATGCACATGTTACTTAGCAATCTGGAATCTGTACCGGGACATACCATTCGCCAGCAAATTGATGTGGTGTATGGCAGTACCGTACGCAGCAAACATGTCGGACGTGACTTATTGGCCGGCCTGAAAAATATTGTCGGTGGTGAGCTCACTGCCTATACCGAACTGCTGGAAGAATCCCGTCAGGAAGCCATGAACCGCATGATTGAAAAAGCCCGCAGCATGGGTGCCAATGCGATTGTCGGCATTCGTTTCTCGACCTCTAATATTGCCCAAGGTGCTTCTGAACTCTTTGTTTATGGGACAGCCGTAGTCGTTGATCCGATCATGCCAAAATTGCCCGACCCTTTTCCGCAGGCAGATTAAAGCATGGATGGTTTAATTCTCCAGATCATCATTTTTGCCATTCTGTTTAGTGTTGGTTTCGGTTTTGGACGTTATAACGAAGGTAAACATTTTCGTTATCTGGATGAACAGGAACAACGTCTGGCCTATATCCGGGTGAACAATAGCCGCTTCGTTGTGTCTGAATATTCCGGACAGATGATCAGCAGCAATGTGGTCATTTCCCATGATTATTTTAAATATGCGATTGCCAATGTGCAGAATATGCTGGGTGGCCGTCTGACCAGCTATGAAAGTGTAGTAGAACGCGCACGACGTGAAGCGATTGTACGTTTAAAACTGGAAGCCGAAAAAATTGGTGCGACTCAGATTATGGGCATTCGGCTCAGCACGACTGAACTCGGTATGCAAGGTGGCATGGTGGAAGTCTTTGCTTATGGCACTGCAATCCAACAACCCGCTCAATCCGTTTAAACATCAGTTCAGAAAAAATCTATTGAGATAATCACGCCTGCTACGCGATCCGCGCAGTCAAATGACTCAACTCGAATCAGTTCGACACCTTTAGGATGAAATGTCGTAGAGGAAATAACTCAGACCGTTGCAATCTTCTTTATTGCAAACGGTTCTGTGCTAGGATCTTGAGAAGTCAGCAAAATAAATATAAATGACATGATGTAGTTTCTTCAGTCTATAAAAACGGCACTTCAATCCCGTCTGTATTTCTTTATTATTTTCCCAGCAATCGTTGGATTTTATCTGGTTTTACAAGCCCTCACCCCTTTGAGCTGGTCAAACTCCCTGTTGATCAGCTGGAATATCGCAATTTACGCTTATTTATTATTGACCATAAAAAACTCTGGCGTATTGATCATGCTCATATCCTGCAACGCGCCATGCAACAGGATGCCAGCAAATGGATCATTCTGTTTCTGGTGATCACCACCCTCATCATGTGTTTTATAGCGATTATTATTGAAATTAATCACTTACCTAAAGATACTACCATCCGAACCGGTCATTTAATCTTGTCAGTTCTGACCATTATTTCAGCCTGGTTCTTGATGCATACGATTTTTGCAATTCATTATGCACATGACTTTTATTTGGCGCTCGACAAACAGCAACAAGGTGGACTGGATTTCCCCAATACCACCAGACCGACTTATCCAGACTTTCTATATTTTAGTTATATCATCGGGACTTCTGCGCAAACTGCAGATGTATCCATTACTTGCCAATCCATGCGAGTCTTGAATACCCTACATTTGCTTTTGGCTTACGGATTCAATACCACCATTCTGGCCATCAGCATTAACGTGACGGCAAACTTTATCAGCACTTAAGCTGGGTTTCTTGGATAGTGGCAATACACTGAAAATGGTGATCTACCGCCCAATTAGCTATCACTACCCAGCGTCTACCTAATCAGTTTTTAAATTAGGTCGATCACACTATTTGATTGCTTCAAGCGGTGAGACCTTTACGCAATTCATCTTCGACGATGCTGAGTTCAATTTCACTAAATTTACGAATCTCACCTTCCGCATGCTTTTCTAGCATGCCACCGAGCAAAGGCACTTTGACTTTGACTGTCCAGTTTAACTGGAACTGGATCTGGTCTTCATCTCCGGTAACTGCACGCTGACAGATGGCTTCGATCGGCAAGTTCGCACCGAGTTGTACCGTCGAAGTCATTTCATTCAGATCGCTGACATCGGTACGCTGCAAACGGAATGCATCTTTGAGTAATTTTTTTGCGATATCCGGAATATTAACATCCAGATTATAAGCGCGTTTCAGGGTATACATATGCCCCTGCTTTTCCGAAACCAGGATTTCCAAGTTTTGCGCAGGAATTCGATGGCAAACTGCCTCATGCAAACGAATATCATTGGCCAAACGCTTAAATTCATCAATAGACACGCCATTGATAATTGCTTTCACGGTGAACTGATGTGCCATGCTATTTTTTCCTTATTTTTATTACGATATTCGCCTATGCCACTCTCGGCTGATGCGAATAAAAATCAGATACAGAGATGACTCTGCAATTTATATCAACTTTATAGCGGATGTCATTATTCTTCTATCGGGAAATTCCGGCAGCCCGGTCAATGTTTGCAACATAGTTTTACTGAAAGCTGTGCCTGTCCACAGCTGATCTGTAGCTGCGCTTCGCCATAATAAATCACGGCATGAAACTCATCGGCACCATCATCTAGACCGGAAATATAGTATTCTGTACCAACCGGAAAATCCTGCAACCAGTCAACCTTATAAAAATCCGAGACCGAATCAAACTGCAAATACAGTTCAGGCTCAGCTTCGATCTTCATCGCCAGTGCAATAAACTTCTGTAATTGTGCTTGATGAAAATCAATGATCATAGCGCTCCTGCCTTTTTAGTCCGGATCATTGCTCGCCAGACTTCGTACATTTTAAATGACTATTTCGAGGATACGACTCGCGAGTTTTGAGGTTTTTCTAGCGCAAGATTATGGCTTAAAGGAGATAAATTATATGGGCTATTTCCGCCAAGGGGCAGAAAAAATCTGAGCTAAGGCATGAGATACCTTTTCTGAATTACAATGGCTTAAGTACCTAGCCTGAGATCTTCAATCGACAGAATGACTGAAAGTTGTGTTCTAAGCACAGTCAGAATGCAAAAGTTCCCTGCGAATTTCATGCCGGTGCTCTTCTCCAAAACGGTCGACATGTGCATAGAATACGCCATAGCGACCGACATAATATTCCAGTGACTGATCATAAAAATTCCAGAAAATAGACCATTCGCCTAAATCCATCTGACGAATCTGGGTGCCACTATGCATCGGCATTTTTTGTAATAGTTCTTGCTGTAACTGTTCGGCCTGTGCCCGATTATCAATATGCACCTGCCGTTGAAAGAATAGCTGTGCCACATCATCAAACAGTTCCAGTTCATAAGCATCCACCAGATGTACTTGCTGCTCTTGCTCGATGACCTCTTGCTCTGTCATGCTGGAAATCTGTGCCGGTTTTTCTGGACGCTGACGCGCCAGATGGCGCTGAGCTTTATAGATCTTTCTGCCGACGATCCAGGCAGCATTCAACATGAATAAAACACATAACAACAGCAGTAATTTCAGCATGGTTGATGATCTCATGTGACTAATTTTATTTTTATGGTTATAGGATCAAGATTCATTTGAATAGTCCCTTTTGACTCAGCATACGTCTATTTTTTGTACAGTGCAAACTTGAAGCTTATTTTTACTCTTTATCCTCTCTGCTTGCTCATTTGTGCCCAGATTCGAACTTCGATTTATTCAAAAATTGATTTACTTTGATTTTTTATTTTTAACTCGGTAATGAGATTCAAGAACTTGAGATAAACAAACAGGACAAATCATCAACAGAACCAATCTTCACATTAATAAATCACAGCAAAGATTCTCAAAAAACTACAATATTGTTCTGTTTTTTACCCTCTTCTTTTTTATCAAATAAACCTTCCCTATAAATGTTCGAGAAAATGAATAATATTATGATTCGTGAAGGGAGGGTCGAAGATATACCTCAAATTATTCAGGTCATTCATGACAGCATTCAGTCCTGTGTACTGGATCATCAGCGTGAAGAAAGCAAAATTCAAACCTGGCTAGAAAAATTTGATCATGCCAGCCTGATTGTCGATATGCTGTATAACGATTGCTGGGTTTATCTCATCTATGACAAGGTCGTCGGGTTCTTATTGGTCAGTGATGCTGGAGAAATCCGGATGCATTATGTGGCCCAACACTGCCAAAGGCTGGGGTTTGGCACCGAGTTATTTCATCAAATGCATCGCGCTTTATTAAAGAAAAAAATTCATCAGATTGAAATACAGTCTACTCAAACTGCCTTAAGTTATTATCAACACTGCGGCTTTCATCCCCATTCTGCCGAGTCAGAAGATGAATCGCGCTATCTGTATAAATATGTTTTTTAATCGACCTCTTTTTCAATTTTTAACTGATCACGTCCTGCCTGTTTAGCGGCGTAGAGCTGCACATCTGCCGCTTTCATCAATTCATGAATATCTGCATAGCCATGGTTTTGTTCAACCCAGGCCGCGCCCATACTAACCGTAACATAATCTTTTGCATCTGGCCGATTCAGATGTTCCATACGCTGTTCCCGAATCTGGTTTAATACATTTTCCAGATTTTTTAGGGCAGTTTGAACTGGCATTCCAGTGAGCAGAATCGCAAACTCTTCACCACCATAACGTGCCAGATAACCAGACGGTGGTAAAGCAGCTTGAATAATCCTAACCAGATTTTTCAGGATTTCATCCCCTTTTAAGTGGCCATAATAGTCATTATAGTTTTTAAAAAAATCGACATCGAGCATGGCAAAAATCAAGGTATGTTGCGGCTGCTGTTGGGTCTGCAAAAACTGCTGCTGGATTTCATGATTTAAGGCACGCCGGTTAAAAGCTCCAGTCAGCGCATCAATATTCATTTGCTGTTCCAGTTTGGCATTCACTTCACGCAGTTGCTGGGTCCGTTCTTTAACTTTTTGATCGAGCGAATTATTGAGGGCGATCAGGTTCAGGTTCAGCTGTTCAGTCTCATAAGTTTGATGTGCATAATGTCTGGACTGCTGAAACATGATTAATAAGGCATAGATACTGGTTGAGATAAAGAACAGATGCGTGGTTTTAATTACATTGATCAGCAATAGATAATCATTCAAAAAAGTTAGACAGAGGAAAATAATTGCAATCAGATTTAAACGCGAATAATGCTCTTTATAACGTAAGGTCTGATAAAAACCGTAAATAAAATTACCGATGATGACCAAGGCAAAAATCGCACTAAATAGGGCCAGACGTTCAAATATCTCAGGAGGTGAAAATAGGGTGAAAGTAATGTTAAAAACCAGTAATGCCACTGCGATATAATAAATCACCGGATTTAGATAGCGCCGGTTAAACAGATGCATATAGCTGAGAAAAAAGAAGGCAGCAATAAAAGTAAACAGATACTCTAAGCGGGTTCCCCACAGCCAGTTGATATTGGTAAATACCGAATAGGCATAAGGTGCAGAAAACAGGTTATGCAGGGCTAAAAAGACAATAAACCAGCCAAAAACAAAGATACTTTTACTGTTACGTTCTCGTGATCCCCTGAATACCGAAAATAGAATAGTAAACACCCCCACCCCAAGTACCGCGCCGCACACCATGGCAATACTCATCATGAGCTGCTGAAATTGGCGATTGATGGTACCTGCAACGCCGATCTGCATCGGTCGTTCGAGACCACCATGCAAGTGGGTATAATTGGAAGCCTGAATGCTTAAGGTAATATATTCAGTGTCTGGAACAAAATAGCCAATACTCGGTGCTTTCTCAGTCACCTGTTTGTCAGGTGTGGTACTGATTTCCCCGAGACGGACAATAAACTGTCCATTGACATATACCCGATAGGCGCCGTATTGGGTTGGAATCCGAATCGCGATGCGTCGCCCGAGAAATTCTTTCGGAATTTTAAAATAACCAATAAAGGTACCGTAGCCAGAGTTTGAACCCGCTAGAGTTTTAAAAGAGGCTGGCAATTCAACTGTTTTTGACTGGAGTACGGGGCTGGGCTGAACAATAAACTGACTCGGATAAAACAGCCATTTTCCCTGCAAGGCACTAGTGCTATGTTCGGTAAAATGAACTTCAGTAATATGGTCGTGAGATTGCTGCTGAAATGACGGCGAAGGGAGTTCATCCTGAGCGATTGCTGAACTTATGATGCAAGTCATCCAGCTCAAGGCACAGACAAATACGAAAAAACAGACATTCCTTATCAAGTTATGCAAATACGTTATATCTCAAAATAATTCTTTATTATTCTTATAATCTACAAGGAATATTTTTGATTTCAAATCTTTTTAGATGTTTTTTGTAGCTTATCCGGCACAGCCTATTTTGAAGCAACTGCACCGGAACCAGCGTATATCTTTGAATAAAAAATATAACTTATATTCAGCAAGTTAAATGATTTTAATCACGTGTTTTTACATCAAACAGTTCAATTTCAAAAATCAGGTTGGAATTGGCTGGAATGACTTTACCCATTTTACGTTCGCCATAGGCCAAATGTGCAGGCACCATCAGTTTACGCTTGCCACCAACTTTCATTCCCAGAATCCCCTGATCCCAACCTTTGATCACACGACCGGTACCAATGACAGTTTCAAAATAATTACCACGGTCAATAGAAGAATCAAACTTGGTTCCATCTTCCAGCCAGCCGGTATAGTGCGTGGTAATTAAGGCACCTTTTACCGCTTCTTTACCTTCGCCTACTTTTAAATCAATAATTTCAAGTTCGTTGATCATGGTTATTTACCTGAGAGGAGCATAAAATTCAAAGCTCAGTATAAACTGGATTGCTCTGTTTTTTTAAGCTTGGGACATTGATGGGTTAAAAGCTGAGTTCCTGAATATTCTTATCATTGAGTAAATCCTGGGTTAATTCTTGATGATTCTTGGCCGATCCCATCAGAATCCAGCGTCCGACAATCTGTTGATCAATTTTTTTTTGTGAGGAATGCACCACTTTTAACTCATAACGTTTAAATAACATTTCGTAGTGATCGGAATCATTCTGATCGAATGGGCAAACGATTTCATAGCTGCGTTCCTGATTCAGAGATTCAATGCCACGCTGAACATACATTAATAGAACCAGCACCGCCATGACAATAAAAGTAGCCCAAATACTTAAGAGTTCATAGCCAGCACCGACTGCCATGCCGAGTGCTGCCGTCATCCAGATGGTAGTCGCGGTGGTAATTCCAGAAATACGGTTATCATCTTTCAGGATAACACCAGCGCCCAGAAAACCCAGCCCAGTCAAGACATTGGCGGCCAGCCGGTCAGGATTGGCCACGCCTATTTTCAGGGAGATAATGGTAAATAAACAGGAACTCAGACTGACCATAATCATGGTACGCAATCCAGCAGATTTACTGTGATACTCACGCTCTGCACCAATAATTGCGCCAATCGCGACAGCTAGCAGTAAATCATAAAGTTCATGGTACATGGTGCAACCCTGCGTATTCTTATTCCTCAGATATACGCAATTTGAGCTACAGGATACAAGTCCAGACTTGCATCCTTATTTGGCCTTATTGTAACTGTTCCCACTCCACCAGCACTTGGCCCTGATCACCAATCAAGGTCCATTCACCATCCATCACATTGAGCTGTAACTGCATGGTGCGTTCGCATAACTGTGGCAATGCGTCGGTGGTTGCGGTAGATAACTTCCACACTTCCACATTTTTTAAGATTTTTAATTTGCTGCTGCGCTTATACCATTCATCCACCGCAGAACCATAGGTGACAACTGCGACCTGCTTGCAACGCGCACTGGCCTTTTTGACTTTATCTTCGTCCGGGCTACCGACTTCAATCCATTTGACCAGTTGCCCGGTCAAATCCTTTTCCCACAGTGCCGGTTCATCGGTTTCAAACAGATCCTTGGTGAATTCCAATGCTTCATCGGCATAGCGCGCATAGGCCAGAATACGCACCATTAAACGTTCAATGGTTTCTGAAGGATGCAGCGCCATCGTCAGCTGATAGTCTGCATAACGATGCGTATCCATGTCCGCAATATTCAAATCAACCTTATAAATCGTCGCTTTTAACGCCATCACATAATCCTCAAATTTGGCGCCTAGCATATAAGATTTAGCGCTATTTTGCTGAACAGATTTAGGCCAATAATTCATTCAGCGCACTAGAAACAGTACCGTTATTTTTCTGGATCGATACGACATTGCATTAGGGCAGTTTCAAAGGCCAGCCAATCCCGTGACTGTTGATAAATCACTTCTACCCGGTTATCAATGCCTTCATCTGCCGACTGATAATTAAACTGCTCAGGATTAAAATTAAAGCTTTTCCAGCCTTGGTCGGTATGAAAAATTCCCTTGATTCTGAGCCAGTCTTTTTGCTCACAGAGCAGATCCAGCAGATCATAAAAATCAAATTGCCAGCGTTTTGGCAATTTCCAGCCCGCAACCTGATAACCCTGCGCACTTTCTACATAATGATAAGGCATCTGCTGAATCACTACGGGCGTATCCGCTGAACGGGTGATCTGTTGCTGTTTTAACAAAGGCTGAATCTGACGGGCAGAACCCCGATATTCCTGCTTGATCTGTTCAATATCGAGTTGTCCATGCTCGGTGAACAGCCACTGTTGGGCATAAGGTTGATATTCTGCCTGAAGCTGCGTGAGCGCTGCGCGATCTGCGGCTGTCATCAAGTCAGTATGTGAAATCACCACAATATGCGCTGCCTTGAGCTGGTCTGCATACAGGTTTTGCTGGGTCCAGTCCCGGTCATGCAAACGCGAACCATCTACCACAGTGACTAAAGCCTGCATGTTTAAATGGCTGTGCCAGTGCGGTTCGGTCAGCTGTTCCAGTAATTGTCCCGGGTGCCCCAGCCCAGTAGGTTCGATAAACAGACGATCCGGTTTCACCTCTGACAGCAGCCGTGACAAGGCGATCTGCATGGGTAACTGGCTACTGCAACATAGACAACCACCCAACAGCTCTTTGACCGCATAACCCTGATCTTGCGGCAATAACTGCTGGTCTACCCCAATCTGGCCGAATTCATTCATTAGCACAGCCCAGATTTCCTGTTCCGGTTTTTGCTGTAATAAATGTTTGAGTAGTGTGGTTTTACCTGCACCCAAAAATCCGGAAATGATATGGACAGGAATAGCCTGCGACGCTGACAGAATTTTCAAAATCGACTCTCAAGAGATTGAATAGAAATAGCAATACTCTGCATTATAAAGCACAGTGTGACTTTAAAATGCGTGTTCTTCGCAAACACGGCGTGAAAATCACAGAGATAAAAATTAATGGAATGATCCCAAATTACCAATTTTCTATGTTAACTTTTATTTCAAATTGGATTCTTGAAATATTCACACACACTTTCATTAAATAAAACTCCGCATAATTAACAGAAATAAAACAACTTTCTCAGTTTTGTATCTGCTGGGTTATTCCCTGCGTGTCGCTTTTGTTAATTGATTTGCTCAGTAAAATTTCAGTGCTTAGGATGGGCATCTGTCGAATTGATGTGATGGTCAGCTCGGCAGATTACATGACATGAATAAAAGGATGCCAAAAATGAAATATGCACAAATCTTACTTGCTACTACGCTTACTGCTGCTGTAGCCACCAGTTTTGCTGACAGCAAAACCACAGATGCGAAAACCACCACTGCAGAAGAAAAAGTGATTGTGACTACACAGGAATTACCTGAATCGAATGCTCCTGTTGCAGGTGCATCTGCAGAGCAGCCTGCTGCCTCTGAAGCTGCTGCGGAAAGCACGCCCCCTGCAAAACCTGCTGCACGTTAAGTGATTGAACGACTCGTTTAATTCTTCAATGAAGATATCAGGGATAGTAATTCTCCAGTAGGCTTTATCCTATACTGCCCCGATATTATTCGATGCTGAATCATGCTTGATGCTGGTTCAGCATTTTTATTGCACAAAATCTATTTATCACCATAGTCAAAACTGATCATAGAATTAATACAGGCTATCAAATTTTTATTATTTTTATATTTTAATTCAAATACTTATTTAAAAATTACCTATTTCATTCCAATATCATCCATATACTTAAGCTACTATCGCCTAACTTGTTTCTAGCTTCTAACTGTCCCTTAATAGCATCAAATGCAAGTCGATTGAGTGGACATTCGCTATGAGCAATACTAACTACACTACTGAAGTGGCAATTCTGGGCGCCGGCCCTGTCGGCTTAACCATTGCCAACTATCTGAGCAAGCAAGGCGTAACTGTCACAATTGTCGAGCAACTGGATAGTTTGATTGATTATCCACGTGCGATTGGAATCGATGATGAATCCTTGCGTACCATTCAATCTTTGGGTTTAGTCGATCAAGTCTTACCGCATACCACTCCGAATCATGCGATGCGCTTCTTAACGCCTAAAGGTCGCTGTTTTGCTGATATTCAACCTTTAACACGTGAGTTTGGTTTCTCGCGCCGTAATGCCTTTATTCAGCCACAAGTTGATAACGTCCTACTGCAAGGCTTAAAGCAATATAAAAACACCCAAGTGCTGTTTTCTAGTCAATTGACCCAGTTTAGTCAAGATGCTGACGGCGTAACACTTAACCTGAAAAATAAAGAGGATGATGCAGAAACCATCCGCGCTCAATACCTGATTGCCTGTGATGGCGGTAATTCCTATGTGCGCCGCAACCTGGGCATTGCTTTTGAAGGTGAAACTGCACCGAATCAATGGATTGTAATCGACCTTGAGAACGACCCGCTTGCTACACCGCATATTTACTTATGTTGTGATCCGGTTCGTCCTTATGTATCAGCCGCATTGCCACATGGTATCCGCCGTTTTGAATTTATGGTCATGCCGGGTGAAACACAGGAAGAACTCAGCAAACCGGAAAATATTGCCAAACTTCTGTCCAAGGTTTTACCAAGTACGGATGGTATCGAAGTGATCCGTCAGCGTGTCTATACCCATAATGCTCGTATTGCCGACAAATTCCGTGTCGACCGTATTTTACTTGCCGGTGATGCAGCGCACATTATGCCGGTATGGCAAGGTCAGGGTTATAACAGCGGTATGCGTGATGCCTTTAACCTGGCCTGGAAAATGGCACTGGTTATTCAAGGTAAAGCTGGCCCAGCACTTTTAGATTCTTATCAGATCGAACGTAAAGACCATGCCAAGGCGATGATTGACCTGTCGGTGATGGCAGGTCACGTACTGGCACCACCGAAAAAATGGCAAGGTTTTGTTCGTGATGGTATTGCCTATGCCCTGAACTACATCAAGCCGATCAAACAGTACCTGCTGGAAATGCGCTTTAAACCGATGCCGAAATATCATGACGGCGCACTTTTGAGTAACGGAACCAAGAACTCTCCGGTTGGCAAGATGTTTATCCAGCCTCAGGTTCAGCTGGCTTCGGGTGAAACCGTATTACTGGATAAAGTGATCGGTAATGATTTTGCGATTATTGCCTGGGGTGTTGATCCGAAATGGGGTCTGAGCCCACAAACGTTGCAACAGTGGAAATCGCTGGGTGTGAAATTCATTCAGGTGATCCCGGCAGTGCAATTGCAAAATAGCCAGCGCAAAGAGTATCAAGATGTCATCACCATTGGTGATATCGGCACAGATATCCGCTCGTGGTTTGGCAACACGTCTGATTCAGTTGTGATCTTGCGTCCTGACCGTTTCGTGGCTGCGCTGGCCATTCCTCAATCGATGGAAAGCACCAGCCAGCAACTGTTTAAAAAGCTTTACCTGAAATAATATTAGGGTCACCTTTCACCACGCTTCGGCGTGGTTTTTTTTATTGTTTTTAGATATCCCGGACAATATATAGACCGAGGAGTTAGACTCGGTATTCCTGAAACCACGGGATATCTTTCAGGGAATCACGGCAAGCCATCTGCTCCAGGAAGAGCCTGAACTCATCAAATTTCGGTAAAATTTTCGCAGAGATCGCGAAGATTAAACAGTAAGCCACATAGAGATCCGCCGCCGAGACTTTTTCACCCAACAGATAGGGACTGGCCTGCCCGATGCCCTGTTTCAGAAAATCAAATACGGCTGCTTCATTCCCAAAACTTAAACTTCTCCGGTTCTTTTCAATATTTTCTGGTGACACCTGCAAATTTTTTATATCGATATATTCGGTGAAGGGCCCATGACAGAAAAATATCCATTTCAAATACACCCCACGCTTCGGATCATCCAAAGCCGGTGCCAATCCTTTGTCACGATATTTATCTGCCAGATAGATAAAAATGGCGGCCATTTCTGAAATAATGACACCCTGATCCACCAGACAGGGAACTTTTCCCATCGGATTGATCTGTGTATACGCCTGCTGATGCATATGCTCATAGGCAACTTCCACCTGCTCAATCTGATCTTCAATCTGCAATTCTTTTAGCAAAGGCAACAAGGTCAAGCCACGTGATTGTGGGTTGTTATAGAGCTTCATCATCCTGCTTCAACCGGTTTTTATTGTTAGAGGTTCAGTATAAAGTGATTTGCAGTCCCGATTTAAAAGGATGTGCTACAGATCATTTCTGTCGCACGGCTTTTTAGATGGGCAGATTGAAGGTTTAAATATTAAAAAAGATCCACGCAAAACTTTTCTTTTAATACTTTTAAAATCAGATCAATCACCACATGTTTTTGATCCTTGCGATAATTGGCATACAGTCCAATCATCGGCAAAGGTTCCAGAGTCTTTTTCACCACAATATTATCGCCGAGCAATGGAATCACGTAGGCCGGCACCAGACTCCAGCCCACCCCCATCCCTACCAGATTGACATTGAGCAGAATATTGGTGGAATACTGCACCACATTTACCTTTAATTTGGACTGTTTAAAAAAATCTTGAATCAACTTATGCAGTTGCGGTGAGGACTGCTCATCACTAATTACAAAGTCCTGATTTTCAAAACTTTTGATACTGACATAGGGCAAGGCCGCAGCCGGGGAATCTTTCGGCACGATCAGGGTTAAAGGCTCATCAAAAATGCGGATCGAATCAAACTCACTTAACTGTCCCGGATAACGGGTAAAGGCAATGTCGATCTGTCCATTTCTTCAGGCACTAAACTGCTCTGCATCGGTCAGACTATGAAACTGTGCTTTCAGTTCAGGAAAATGCGCGCGGATATTCGGCATGATATTAGGAAAGACTTTCATTTCCGCGACCGGCACGAATCCGATATTCAGCTGATCCTGCTGTGCATTCGCGATCTGTCTGGCAGTCTGAATGGCGCGCTCTGCATGCTCAAGACTCAGTAAAGCTTCTTTTAAAAACGCCTGTCCAGCTTCAGTTAGCCCGACCTTACGGTTATTCCGCTCTAGCAACTGTACGCCAACCTCACGTTCCAGATCCTTGATTTGCTGGCTCAATGAAGGCTGACCGTATTTAATTTTTCCGCGGCACGGGTAAAGTTCAGTTCCTGCGCCACCGTAACGAAATAACGTAAATGCCTTAATTCCATTTTATAACTCCAAACTTGCCGGGCGCTTATTTTGCTTTTTGGCAACATACTGACGATAAACCAATATCGTCACAATGAGGAGTGCGGCACTCAAAACATAAGTAGTTTCAAAGCCCCAATAGGCAATCAATACTCCCATTGCCACGGAACCGATCGCTAAACCCAGATCAAACAGGGTAAAGAAGGTTGAAATCGCATGTCCCATACGCTGTTTGTCGACCGACTGAATGGCCAAGGTCTGCAAACATGGGAATAGTGAACCATAACCGATGCCAATAAACACTGCCGACAACCATAATATCCATTGATTGGAAATCAGACTGACAATCACCAGACCAATGGCAAAGAAAATAAATGAAGGATAAATCACCGCACTGGGTCCCTTACGGTCATAAATCTTTCCAACCCAAGGTCTGACCAGCAACATGGATGCTGCAAATACAATAAAGAATACGCTGGTATAGCCCAAAAGCTGCTTGGTTTCACTAAATGCAGTAATAAAACTCATGATGCCCGAGTAGGCAAAAGCGGTTAGTAAAGCCACAAAACTTACCGCCAGAACTTTGACTTCCAGAATATCCTGCAAGCTCAAGCTGGTTTTTTCTGTGCTTATAGCTTCAGGTTTTGGTAACTCTGTGATTTTGAGCATCCAACAGAAAATGAGCCCCAAAGAAATGATAACGGCAAGAATGCCAAATAAGACTTTGAAGCTGGTGAACTGAATTACGGTCAATGCCAGCAAGGGCCCAAAAACCACACCCAGATTGGTCGACATGACGAAATAGCCCATGCCCTCACCTTTGCGCTGTTCAGGAATAAATTCATTAGCGACGGGTACTGCCACCGTGGTCAGAATACTGAACCAGATACCATGTAAAAAACGCACCAGCAACAGCGACCACATGCTATCTACCAGCAAATAACTAAAGGCAAATAAGGCAAAAATCACGCCTGCGCCACGCATCGAGATTTTCTTGCCGAGCTTTTCGATGATCATGCCGGAAAATGGCCGAATCGCAATCGAAGAGGCCAAAAATAGCGTCAGCGCCAGACCCGCTTCTTTTACCGAACCACCCAGATCTTTCATGATGTAAATTGGCAAGATGGTCAATAAGGCAAAATAATAAACAAACAGGAAAAAATTATTGAATAAGCACAAGATAAATGAGCGATTCCATAACCGCTCAGCGCTAACGGACATAATCACCAACTTTTAAAATTTGTAGGGAAATAGCACCAACTCAGGCTTGGACAGTGACGGGATGCAAGGCCAACTCGACCAGACTCTGGATATAGTGTTCATCCGGAATCCGGTTGAAAAAAATAATCTGGTAATGAATCGGGCCGTATAAGGTATCCAGCATCAAATCAAAAGGATAATCTGCGCGGATTTCTCCGCGTTCAATCGCCTGCTGAATCAGTTGATGGGTCTGTTGCCGACGTGGCAACAGATATTGCTGAAAGAACTCACCTGCCAGTTCGCGGTGATTGGCAATCACCACCAGCAAAGCCCGCCCCACTGGATGATTCAGCGCTTGAGATAAAGAACCGAGTTGTTGAATGAGATTGCTTTTCAGGCTTTTAGAGGTATCCAGCTCAAATACCGAAGCTGTATGCTGTTTGAAAGTGTCCAGCACCAGTTCCGATTTATGTTTCCACCATCGATAAATCGTGGACTTGCCAACACCGGCACGTGCCGCTACATCTTCAATCGTCAACTGATGATATTCACATTCTGCCAGCGCATCTGCGACCGCCTGTAAAATGCACTGCTGTCGTCGGGAACTTTTTTCGTCACTGCTCATATTTTTCTACTTAACTTTTAAGATCTAAAAATCGAAACGATACGTATCGTTTTATATTGGGGTAAAAAATAACAAAGCTCCAGTGAAAAACTGAAATTGATGCAAAAAAAAGACCTTCATATGAAGGTCTTTTCTCAATCACGATTTAACTTAACTCTGTGCAGTCTTTTTATAAATGCTGCATGAAGGATGATGATTTTCTTGCAAACGCGCAACTTTACGCTGTTCTGCTGCTTCAAAACGGCAACGTTTCCAGTCATTGTCCAGGTTCAAAGCTGGAATCTGTTTTGGTTTACCATTTTCATCCACCGCAACCATGGTGAAATAACAGCTATTGGTATGACGTACCGTTCTCTTTTGAATATTCTGGGCTTCTACACGAATCCCGATTTCCATTGAAGTACGGCCAACATGATTCACACTGGCCAGAAAGGTAACCAGCTCACCAACGTGAATCGGCTCTTTAAAATTCACCTTGTCTACAGATAAGGTCACGACATAACTACCCGAATAGCGACTTGCACACGCATACGCCACCTGATCCAATAATTTCAGAATGGTTCCACCATGAACATTTCCTGAAAAATTTGCCATATCTGGCGTCATGAGAACTGACATCGTTAACTCTGACTGGTCATCCGACACTGCTGCAATTTGATCTAAAGGGGCCATCGTTTTCTTTGAACTCTTTGAATGACAAGGTTATCGTTTATTATTATAGCGTTTTTAGCATGAATAAAATGTTCAATTCGGCAAATGAAGCATCACAATTATTGATATAGAAAATGTATTCATACAGAAAAAAATATATTTAATTGCTTAAAATCTCAGTTAGAAAGTTAAGTGCCAATAAATCAACACTTATTTATCTGGGGCTGATCACACAGCAACTGAGAATTTTTCACTGTTTTAAGCGCTCAACAAAAATAATTCAGGAAAATAAAAAGGCTCTGCGTGATTTAAAGCATCACTGGCCTGAGCATTTCCTGCGCCACGTTCTGATAACTTAAAATTTGTTGACCATCCAAGGTCGTTTCAACGGTAAAAGAACCATCCTGATGGGTCGCGGTCACTGTAAAAATATAGTGTTCGAATTGTGCCAGTTTGACCTGCTGTCCAATTTTAATATGCATCATGATGTCTACATCTGTGTAGTGATCTTTTCAAACTGCATTCTGGCATGAACATCGATGCTTTTGAATATTTGATCAACTTAAGTATACGAATAATAATATTAAAATTTTAATTTAAGACGAATAAGGCTTATTATTTAAAACAATATACTTATAATTCAATTTGTTATATTTAAAATTAATTTTATCTTTTGCGATAATTCCGACTGACTGATACACATAGGCAATCATCTTATCTTTTATAACAATCAGTTAAGCGTTACAGCCGATGATCCGTTATCCTTTTGATTGAATATCCCTATACTGCGATATAGGTATAAACAGAAATTTCAAAAAAAAGATTTATTGAGCTTGATGTTCATGTACCACAAACTGCGGAATGCGATGTCCTTGAGCATAATCATGTTTTTGGTAGGCTTGTGAAATTTCCATCAACTTTAACTGGGTCGCCTCGGCACCAGCCTGCATGGTGAGTTCCCTGCCACGTACATCAAAGATATGGCCTTTTTCGCGTAAGTCCGGCTGAATCACCACATCTGCATGCTTTAATTCTTCATGTGCCAGATGTTGCTGCATAATATTAATGTTCTGATTAAACAGTCCCCAGACATTGGTGGTTTCCGTGTGAATGGGCTGTGCCAGAATATCCACCGCAATCACAATATCGGCTCCCAGCTCACGTGCCACATCGACCGGCACCGGACTGACCAGACCACCATCTACATATTCTTTACCTTGAATAATAGTCGGAATAAACATACTCGGAATCGAGACTGAAGCACGTACCGCCTGTCCGGTATTACCATAATTAAAAACGACTTTCTTGCCTTCTTTCAGCGCGGTTGCTACCACAAACATCGGGATTTTCATGGCTTCAAGCGGAGTTTGATCGACCTGCAAATTGACATAGTCCTCAACTTTTTTGCCATCAAAAAAACCTTTTCTGGCCAGTTTGATATCACGGACATCATTCGGTCGCATGCTGAGAGCAATATTGCGCAGTTCAATCGCCGGTTTGCCACTCGCATAAATGGAACCTACAATACTGCCCGCACTGGTTCCGACAATAAAATCGGGGTGAATACCCGCCTGTTCCAGTACTTCCAGCGCACCAATATGCGCATAACCACGCGCACCCCCACTGCCCAGAACTAAAGCAACTACTGGACGCTGTTGGGTTTGCTTGATCTTTTGAAAATCAATTTGATTTGGACGTGCCTGAGCTTCTCCGCGTTGTGCAGCAGGTTGTAGATGACCGGTCGCCGCTTGGGCTGTCATTGGGGTCGTTTGGCAAGCACTTAGGCCAAATGTACCCAGTATCACCATACTCAACACATATTTCTGCATGCAGAGAATGTCCTCATTAATCTAAAGCAGCATAGTGTATAAACACATGCATAAATAGTCTGTAGAATTTCGTAAAACTGTCATACAGTTCAGCTACTTTATCTTCATTTTTCCCCATAATTGTATGTCTTCAATCTCACTGTATCGGATTTTCCTGATTTTCCTGCAACTGGGCTGCATTTCATTTGGTGGTCCAGCGGCGCATCTGGTGTTTTTTCACCGAAAATTTGTGACCCAACTGCAATGGTTGAATGACACCCAGTACAGTCAACTGGTCGCTTTGGCGCAACTTTTACCCGGGCCGAGCAGCAGTCAGGTGGGCCTGTCAATCGGTTATCTGCAACGGGGCTATACTGGTGCCGTGATCGCATGGCTGGGTTTTACCCTGCCCTCAATGATTCTGATGGCGTTGGTGGCGCTATTGGGTCAAAGCTATTTTTATATTTTAAACTCAAACAGCTTTCATACCATCCAGTTAATTGTATTTTCTGTCATCGCCTGGGCATTCTGGCAAATGCTGAGAAGCTTCTGTAAATCGGCTTGGCAATATGCAGTCTTAATCCTCTCTGTCGCATTACTGATAGTCGTTTCAGTAAGTTTTAACCAGATTCTGGTCATTATACTGGGCGCAATCTGTGGACTCTTGGCTGGATATTTTTCCCAATCAGATTCGAAACCCAAAGAAATTAACAAAACGGCAATCAGCTCGCCATATATTCGATCTGCCGCTGCACCCTATTGGCTGCTAGCATTTATCTTGCCATTTTTGCTGCTGCCCTTAGCAGGCAAATTATGGGGTGAATCGGAGCTGCAATTTTTTTCCAATTTCTATCAAACCGGTTCATTGGTATTTGGTGGCGGTCATGTGATTCTGCCTTTGTTACATCAGGACTTTGTCACGACTGGTTTAGTGAGTGCCCAATCTTTTGATCTTGGCTATGCATTTGCCCAGCTCATGCCAGGACCTTTATTCAGTTTTGCCAGTTATATCGGTGCTTTGCTGCCTTGGACGTCTTATGTCTGGCTAAATGCAATTTTAGCGACCTGTGCAATCTTTTTACCTTCATTTTTTCTGATTTTTGCCACCTTGCCTTATTGGTCGTGGTTGATGCAGCAGCGCCATATTCATCAGGCGGTGATGGGCATCAATGCTGCGGTGGTGGGTCTGTTACTGTATTTATTGCTGAATCTTTCACAACGTTATTTTAGCTATGGCTCCGACCTGGTCTTTGTCGCGGTGATGATTGCTCTGCTACGCTCAAAACTACCGGTCTGGTTCAGCCTGATTTTGGGCTTTGTGCTTTATCAAAGTTATTTAAATTTCTTCTAAAGAAAACTTTGGCACAAAAAAAGCCCCGAATGATCGGGGCTTTTTGCTTCAAGTCTTACCAGATATCTGATTTGACCTTGTCTTTAAATTTAGGATGGTTATCCAGTTTAAATTCAGGTTCTTTCACACCACGCTTCAGCTGACCGGTATAGTCTTTGAGTAGCATCAGCAGGAATGGCATCAGCAACAGGATTGCGATCAGGTTGATACTTGCCATGACACCCATGAACAGATCTGCCATATTCCAGATCAACGGCACACTGGCGATAGAACCGAAATACACCATGACCAATACAAATAAACGGAAAATCAACATCACCCGACTATTGTTATTGATGAACTGGACGTTTCCTTCGGCATAGGCATAGTTACCGATAATCGAAGAATAGGCAAACAGGAACAGGATCAAGGCCAAGAAATCATCACCCCAGGCACCAATCTGGCTTTCCAGCGCCATCTGAGTCAGGGTCACGCCTTCAAAACCGGCATTTTCATACAGGCCCGAGACCAGAATAATAATCGCAGTACATGAACACACCACAAAGGTGTCTACAAATACACCCAGCATTTGTACCAGACCCTGATTGACCGGATGCTTCACATCAGAGGCTGCGGCAGCGTTCGGTGCTGAACCCATCCCGGCTTCGTTAGAGAACAGACCGCGTTTGATCCCCATCATCATGGCCATAGAGATCATGGCACCAAAGAAACCACCAGCAGCAGCTTCAAATTCAAAGGCTTTACTGAAAATGAGCTGGAAGATGGAAGGGAGCAGATCGTAATTGATGACTGCAATATACAAAGCTACCGCCAGATAAAGCACAGCCATAAACGGTACAAAGCTTTCAGCAACTTTTGCAATCCGTTTAATTCCGCCAAAAATGATCACCGCAGTCATCAAGACCAGAAACAATCCGACCCAGGAAATTTCCAGATTCAGGCCGCCTAATGGCAGAATCAGGTTCGCCTGATCCCAGCCCCAAGCATGAGAGGTTGCTCCGGTAATGGCATTGGCCTGAACTGCATTGAAGACAAAACCATAAGTCGTGATCAATGCAATCGCAAAGACAATCCCGAGCCATTTCTGTTTCAGGCCTTGAGTAATGTAATAAGCTGGACCACCACGGAATTGCTGGTTTTTGTTATCTCGCACCTTAAACAACTGTGCCAAAGAGGATTCAACAAAAGCAGAACTCATGCCCAAAAAGGCAGTAAACCACATCCAGAACACGGCACCGGGGCCACCAATCGCAATCGCAATGGCGACACCCGCGACATTGCCCACACCGACCCGGCTTGCCAGTCCAGTGACAAACGCCTGAAACGGGGTAATGCCGTGCGTATCCTGAACCTTGCCACGGCTATTTTTCATGACTTTCATGCTGTGCCAGAACAAACGAATTTGTACTGCACCCGTCATGATCGTGTAGAAAATACCGACTGCGACCAGAAACACCACCAGAAAATCCCATAAAGGGCCATTCAGGGCATTAATCCAGCCGAGTAAGGTTTCATTTAACTGATCATTCATGTCACATCCTTATGAGCCTATGACTCATCGTATCAGGCATAAAAATTATGCAAAAAACTTCAAAATCATCTGAATAACAGTAGCATTGATTAAGTCAACGAAGAACGCACCACATAATGGAACAATCAGGAAGGCCTTATGCGACGCACCATACATATTGGTAATCGCCTGCATATTGGCAACCGCTGTTGGCGTTGCGCCCATACCGAAACCACAATGCCCTGCTGCAAGTACCGCAGCATCGTAGTTTTTACCCATGATGCGGAAAGTTACAAAACCGGCATACAAAGCCATGGTGATGGTCTGTGCACCCAGAATTACCATCAGTGGTCCTGCAAGGTCAGCCAATTGCCATAATTTCAATGATAACAATGCCATCGCCAAGTACAGCGACAATGAAGCATTACCGAACACATCAATCGCGCGATCGAAAATCTGAACTTTGAAAACACCTTCCAGTACATTACGCAGGATGACACCACCCGCCAATGCCCAGACAAATGTTGGCAGTTCAAATGCAGTACCTTTACTGAAACCCGTCATAAACTCTGCAAAAGCCAAACAGCCTGCAAATAGACCCAAGGTCGTGATTGCATTATCAGCGGTAATTAAACGCACCTGATGCGGATATTCAAACGGTACATATTCGCTGGTGGTGCTGTCCATTGGCGTATTGTCACGCGTTTCAATTTGCTGATCGGTACGCGCAGTCGCCAGGTTATAACGGTTGATCAGCAACTTGGCTAAAGGTCCGCCAATAATACCGCCGATAATCAATCCAAAAGTCGCACTGGCCATACCTAGTGCCAAAGCACCTTGAATACCATGTTCAACTTCAAAAATTTCCCCCCATGCACCCGCAGTACCATGACCACCGGTTAAGGTAACTGAGCCTGCAATCAGGCCAATCAACGGGTCAATACCCAATAATGTTGCCAGACTCATGCCGACCGCATTTTGCAAAATAATGAAAGCCGAAACAGCAAACAGGAAAATAACCAGACCGATCCCACCTTCACGCAACTTGGAAAAGTTGGCACTCAGACCAATCGAAGCAAAGAAAATCAGCATAAAGCTGGTTTGTAATTCTGCACTGGTGGTGATGCTATATCCCCACAATGAATGCACCAGCAATGAGATAATCGCCGCAACCAAACCGCCCGCAACCGGCTCAGGAATATTGTAACGTCTTAAAAAATCGATTTTATTAACCAGGAATCGGCCGAGTAACAAAACAATGACTGCGGCAATCAAGGTATAAAATGCGTTAAAAGTAAAATCCATAATTTTTTGCCCAAGATGATTTTGAATTTTTTATTGTTCTAAAAGTGAGGGAGTGCGCTAGATCTCTAGCTCGCTCATTAGATCTTTATCTGGAAATATCCTGATTTGATCTATCACCATTAGAAAAACAAACCGATTTATCATCTCTTTTAAACTTATGAATATCATCATCACGATCATATTCAACAAATGAGAGATTTATAAAAGCAACACCTTTTCTATTCCGACACTCAGTCTGTTTGAAAATTGCAGACATTTTTCTAACAGACGCGCATGCTGGTAAAAAAAACTGTGTTTTAAGCTCAAAAAAACATTCAGTGCTTGATGAGTGCTTTCAACCTAAAGACTTCATTCAAGCCATCTGGAATCGCGTTATTTAAAACAGATCTTAATCACAAAATGCATGAATTAAGATGAAAAGTCGTACATTATGCTGTTTCTTTGTATCAAGTTTTATTTCTTTTTATTAGCAATAGTTAATTTACCTATAAAAAATAATTATAAATTCTCATTTTTATATGAAGATTAATCTATATTTTAATTCAAAAAAAATATTAATCTTTTACTCAACACGTAATAAAACAGGCATCTTGAAATTAAATTATCTTGATTTTCAGTCAAAATAAACCAGTTCTCTGTGTGAAATTGTTATTGTTGAATGGTTCAAGCACTTGGGATTTAAGCTATTTTTTTCACTTAAAGACAATTTTCATAACAATATTTATTCTGATCATTTAGAGGACTAAACTCGTATTTTAGAAGGCCAAATAAGTACTCTTTGGCCATTTTTTGGATAAATCATTTTTATCATCCGGTAAACAATGAAATTTTCCTATCCTCCCTTCTGTTTGTTTAGTTTATAGTCATTGCAAACTCAATAAGGATATTCGACTGGACCCCATAATGGATCAAAATCTTGTTCATGCTATAGATCACACCATCACCTCTCGCCATTCAGTGCGTGCTTTTTTAAATACCCCCGTTAGTACAGACATCTTAAAAGAGATTTTGACGGTGGCCAGCCGCGCACCCTCAGGAACCAATACCCAACCCTGGAAAGTGTATGTGGTAACAGGTAAAAAGCGTGATGAACTCGTGCAGCAGGTTTGTCAGGCACAAATGCAAATCTATGCAAATCCGGAATTGTCGCAGCAGTATCAGGAAACTTTTGCCTATTATCCTGAACAATGGATCTCGCCATTTATTGAACGTCGTCGTGAAAATGGCTGGGGTTTATATGGCTTGCTGAATATTCAGAAAGGCGAAAAGGAAAAAATGGCGCGTCAGCAGCTGCGTAATTTTGAATTATTTGATGCGCCTGTCGGCCTGTTCTTTACCGTCCATCGTTCTTTGGCGATTGGTTCCAAAATGGATGTTTCCATGATGATCCAGAATGTCATGCTGGCAGCAAAAGCCCGCGGTCTGGACACCTGTCCGCAGGCTGCCTGGAATCATTTTCATCCGATCGTGCTTGATCTGGTCGGCGCACCTGATGATGAAGAGCTGGTCTGCGGTATGGCACTGGGTTATGCCGACCCAGTGCAGATTATTAACAGCTTTATTACCCCGCGCGTTCCCGTAGAGGAATTTGCCGTGTTTATCGATGAGTGATGCAAGCAGGGCTAAGCCAACTTGCTTAGCCCTCTGTTCGATCCAGCATTTTTAATATATTAGAGAACGCCCAGCATCTATGCATTTTGCAAGATTGGCATCTTTATTTTAAAAATCGCCCAAGCGGAAATACCGACAAAAACCAGCATGATCAAGGCCATATTCAACAAAGCATGCCAGATCAGAAAATTCAGTAATACACCGCCCAATAAACCACAGACAAATTGCATACTGCCCATAATCGCACTGGCAGTTCCTGCCCGCTCGCCCTGTTCAGCCATTGCCAAAGCCATGGCATTCGGACCAGTAAACCCGATAGATGCCACCACAATAAACATGCCTAACAACACCCAGAGCACAGAATCGACGTCCAGACAGCCCAGCAAGATTAACCCTAATACACCGGCAAACTGCAGGCAGGTGCCGATTTTCAGGCGCTGCAATATCGAGAATCGTCCAGCCAGACGTTTATTCAAGGTCGAAAACAGCATGATGCCGAAAGCATTGGCACCAAAGGCATAAGCAAACTGCTGCTCGGTCAGTTGATAACGATCCATCAGAATAGTCGAAGAAGCACTGATATAACAGAACATCACCGCACCGGAAAAACAGCCGGCATAGAGCGGGCGTCGAAAGCTGGGATCTTGAAAAATGCACCGGTACAAACTTATAACCTGTTGAAAGTTCAGCTTGAGACGGCGTTCTGGCTCCAGGGTTTCTTTAAATAGAAAATGTACACAGGCCAGACTCAACAGACCACAGCCCATCAGCACCAAAAAGATCATGTTCCATTCATAAAACATCAACACCCAGCCCCCCAGACTCGGGGCGATGATTGGCGCAATCGCAGTCACAATCATCATGCTGGCAAAGGCCTGAGCTGCTGAATGCATATCCAGACGATCGCGAATTGCAGCGCGTGCCATGACCACCCCGACACAGCCACCAAGAGCTTGCAGAATTCGTGCAGCGATCAGGCTCCATTCATCCTGCGCAAAGACACACAGCAAACTTGCCACAATGTATAAACACAGCCCAAAATACAGTGGCGGTTTACGTCCAATCCGGTCACTGATCGGACCATAAATCAGTTGCCCGATCGCCAGACCGAAGAAATAAGCCGGCAAGCTATTGGAAACCATTTGGGTACTGACACCAAAATCTGCTGCCATAGCCGGTAAGGCCGAAAGATACATATCAATGGATAAAGGCCCGAGTGCACTTAAGGTCGCCAGCAAAACAATCCAGGACATGGCATAAGGTTGTTGTACTATTTTATTCGATGTCATAAGCATGAAGATTTAAAGCGCTAATATGCAGACAAATTAACACAGTGCATAGTATGATTTAGCCTGAAATGAAGATTTATAAATATACTATTTTCATTAGCCTATTCAGATTCAGCTCTAAGACTGCAGTATAAAGGACGACCTTTGAAATCTTGGCTCACTCGTCTCAAGCAAACCACCTATAACACGACCTTGATGTATAACCTGCGCATGATGACGGCATTTGCAGGTACCGCCTTTGTTCCCTATTTTATGGGACAACAATTGATGACGATCCCATTGACTTTAGGGGTGGTCGCAGCCGGTTTAAGCGATATTGATGACCGCTTTTCGGTGCGGATTTTAAATCTGCTCTACACCTACATTGGCTTCTTTATTACGGCAGTAGGCGTATATCTGCTTTTTCCTTATCCCTTGCTGTTTGCCTTGGCCTTAATTGTGTCCTGTATTGCCCTGATTTTGCTGGGTTCACTAGGGCGACGCTATGCCACGATTTCCTACGGCTGTCTGGTGATTTCCGTTTATTCCATGCTTGGGGTGGAGCTGTTTGATGAATGGTATAAACAGGCTGGTTTATTGGTCATCGGCGCGATGTGGTACGGTCTGCTGTCGACCATCAGTTTCCTGACTTTCCCTGCCCGGCTGGCGCAAGACAAGCTTGCCATTTCCTATTCTGCGCTCGGTGACTTTTTATATGCCAAGTCCAATCTGTTTGATGTGGACATGACGCCGAAAAGCTATCAGCAGAGCATGATTGAACTCTCGCTTGAAAACGGCAAACTGATTGCGATTTTTAATGAAATGAAAACGGCTCTCCTGACCCGCCTGAAAGGCGACCGTGGGCAAAAAGATACCCGTCGCAGTCTGCAATATTATTTTGTCGCGCAGGATATTCATGAACGTGCCGATTCAGCGCATATTGATTATCAGAAACTGGCCAAGATTTTCCAGCATAGCGATATCCTGTTCCGCTTCCAGCGCATCATGTCAATTCAGGGCAAAGCCTGTAAGGACCTGAGTGAAAGTTTGCTGCTGCGCAAACCTTATGTGCATAACCAGCGCTTCAAGCATGCCTTTGATAACCTGAGACAGTCTCTGGATAAGTTACGTCAGGAGCAGCAGTATGATCAGGTCTGGATCAATTCCTTATTTGCGCTGTTTCAAAACCTGAAATCAATTGATGCCCAGTTACGCAACCTGGAAACCGAGCAGAATATCAAGTCCGAGCGTTTCAAACATATCGAGAACCAGCTTAGAGATGATGATCTGAAAGGCTGGGATGACATCAAGATTCGGATTAAGCAGCATCTGACCCCAGAATCGGTGCTGTTCCGGCATGCCATTCGCCTGTCGATTGTGCTGCTGATCAGCTATATTTTTGTACAGGTCAGCAATATTGAATATGGTTACTGGATTTTATTGACCGCACTCTTTGTCAGCCAGCCCAACTTTAACGCCACCAAACGGCGTTTACGTCTGCGTATTATCGGTACGTTGGTCGGTATTATCCTCGGTTATGCCATTTTATATTTTGTGCCGTCCATCGAAGGACAATTATTGCTTCTGGTACTGAGTGGGATTCTGTTCTTTGAATTGCGCAGTAAACAGTATGCACAGGCCACCGCCTTTATCACGATTTTAGCCCTGATCAACTTCAACCTGGACGGTATGGGCTATGCCGCGGCCATCCCGCGTATGATCGACACCTTGATTGGCTGTGCGATTGCCTGGTTCGGCGTCAGCTTTATTTTTCCAGACTGGAAGTTCCGACGTTTGCCGCGCAGTATCAAACGCAGCTTGCAGGCAGAAGCAGATTATTTGAGTGAAGTAATCGAGCAGTATAAATCGGGACGTAATAATGGCCTGAAATATCGGATTGTGCGCCGTGCGGCCCATAATACCGATGCCGAGGTGGCTTCACTGATTTCGACACTGGCCACTGAACCAGATATTGATCCGGTACAAAAATCACTAGCCTTTGAGTTCCTTTGTCTGAACCATACTTTTATCAGTTATATTGCCGCACTGGGTGCACACCGGGAAAAAATTGAAGATCAGGACATTCTGAATTTATTGGACAAAGCACTCGAGAACATTCGTGGTGCATTGTTACGAGATGAAATGCCCGATTTAAGTGCGCAAAATATGATTGCTCATATTCGACAGCGCCTGGCTCAAGATCAGGAGCAAGATCAGAAATCCCTGATCATTTTGCAGCAGCTGTCTTTAATGTTCAGTATTTTAAAGCAGTTGAGCCAACTGAAACAAAGTTTGAGCCATGAGCGTGATGAACAGGCAACTGAATTAGGTTCATTATAATTTGGCTGATTTTGGAACAATATACTCACTGAATTGGTACAATTAGTGCTAAACTTTTTACAGTTTAAAATCTGCTAATTTCATTATGACCGCGAAAAATTTATACGCTTATACCCTACAGCCTGTGAACTATGAAATTTCAGAAGCCGAGCAGCGTGATGCTCAGCTGGTGATCTGGCGTAGTACCAATAAAATTGGCATGAAAGCATGGCTGATCATGGGTGCTGTTGTTGCACTTTCTATTCTGGGCATTCTGCTCCTGAAGAACTATTCTACCGTGTTCTGCTGGGTGGCCATTGTCTGTGTGGTGTTGTATTACCTGATCCGTACCTTTGGTCTGGAATGGTATGTTAAACGCAAGATGAATGAATTTCCGGTACAGGAAATCAAAGGTGTTCGCCTGGGCGTGCAACCGCACGGCATCGTGATGCGCCAGAAAATGGGCATGCAGGAAGGTGTTGGCGCGATTAGCTGGAAAGACATTTATGAATGGTACAACACACCAGAATTCATGTTGGTCAATTTCAAAGTAAAAGGCCAGCAAGGTGCATATATCCTGCCGAAACGTCTAGACAGCAAAAACTTCTCTTTCGCCACGATTCGCAAGCATCTGGAAGCAGAAGTGGGCGCAGCAAAACAAATCTAACCTATTCTTTCTTCAGTGAAAAACCTCCTGCCTCGGCATGGAGGTTTTTTTATTCTCAAAACAATAAATGATAATGAGAATAAATATTATCCTCAACACCTATAATTCGGGCTTAAACTTCAGTTATAATTTTGCCACTTTTATAGATCTCACCCTTAATCTGACGACCATGTTTAAAAAGACATTTTTCCAAATCCACTGGTTTCTGGGGATTACAGCAGGTTTAATCCTCTCGATAATGGGGGTCACTGGCGCAATCTATTCCTATGAACAACAAATATTAAAATGGATGAATAGCGACAGTTATACGGTTCAGGTTCAGCAACGTGACAAACTCACGCCTGCCGAGCTGTATCAGCACTTTAACCGTTCTGCGCCTGACATGAAGATCAACAGCATTACCATAGCGCAAGATCCAAGTGCTTCGAGTACCGTAAATGTTGCCAAAGAAGGTGCACGGCGTGGTCAGAACATCATGATCAACCCGTATACTGCAGAAGTCTTGCCAGAGATTAAGGGTCGGGAATTTTTCCAGTTTGTTCAGCAACTGCATCGTAATTTGACGGTTGGTCCAGTAGGTAAGCAGATTACCGGTGCCTGTACCCTGATGCTGATCTTTTTTGTCTTGTCAGGTCTGTACCTGCGCTGGCCGAAACGTCATTCGATCAAGCAATGGTTCTTTGTAAAACCTCAGCTGAAAGGCCGTAATTTTATCTGGGATCTGCACGCTGTTGTGGGAACCTGGGTGGTGATTTTCTACCTGATTCTGGCCTGTACCGGTCTGTACTGGTCTTATGACTGGTGGCGCAACGGCATGTTTAAGGTGCTGGGTGTAGAGCGTCCGCAACCGGAAATGCAGGCCAATGCCGGCAATAACCGTGGTGAAGGACGTACAGGTGGCGAACGTGGCCCACGTGCTGAAGGTGAAGCACGAGGTGAAGGCCGTCAGGGTGGCGAACGCGGTGCTGGTCGTGAAGGCCGCGAAGGTCTCAGCCCTAAAGCTACTGTACGTGCGCTAGACCAAAGCTGGATTGGCTTTAACACTGAATTTTCAGATAAGTATTCTACTGTAACGTTTAACCTTCCGAAAAAACCGGATGGTGAAATGCAACTGAGCTTTGTCGATCCAATCGTTCAGCATGAACGTGCACGAAACAGTGCCACTTATAATTACCAGACAGCTGAATTTACCAAAGTTGAGCTGTATGAAGATAAAAAGCTCAATGAAAAGATCATGAGCAGCATGTTACCGGTGCATCGTGGCAGCTTCTTCGGCCCGATCTACCAGTTCTTTGTCATGGTCGCAGCCTTGTTGATGCCATTGTTCTTTGTGACAGGTTGGATGCTCTATCTGAAACGTCGCAAACAAAAACGCTTAACGCTGGAAGCACGTCAGGGTGCGACTGCAGTGAACGTCGATGAAAATGCCAAACCGTGGCTCATTGCTTATGCCTCACAAACAGGGGTTTCTGAGCAACTGGCTTGGCGTACAGCAACTGCCCTACAGGAAGCACGCCAACCGGTAACCGTCAAGCCGGTACAGCAACTGACGCTTGCCGATTTACAGCAAACCGAACAGGTATTATTTGTTGCCAGTACTTATGGCACGGGCGAAGCGCCGGATCTGGCTTCTTCTTTTGAGAAAAAAATCCTGTCTGCTCAAGCTGATCTCAGTCATTTAAGTTATGCTGTATTGGCCTTAGGTTCTCAGGAATATCCAGACAGCTATTGCAGTTTTGGTCACCGTATTGATCAGTGGCTAAAACAGAATGGTGCCCAGCAGCTATTCAATACAATTGAAGTCGACAATGCCAACAACGAGCATATCCAGCAATGGAATACTGCACTGGCACAAGTCACTCGACTTGAGCTACAAGCGATGAGTATCGATAAGACCTTTGATCACTGGAGTTTGAGTAAACGTGAAGTCCTCAATCCGGGTAGTCTGGGTGCGCCTGCTTTCAATATCGAACTGACCCCTGAGCATGAAGCCATCTGGCAAGCAGGTGATATTGCCGAGGTTCAGCCAGGGAATAGCCAAGAACGTATTGATGCATTTATACAAAAGCACCAAATTACAGCGGGTACACAAGTGCCTTCTGTGCAACAAAGTATTGAACAGGCGCTTTGGGATCGTGATCTGACTCAAACTGAACCTTTTGATTCTCTGGATCAACTTCTCACGCAATTACCAACTTTGGCAACACGTGAATACTCGATTGCCAGTATTCCAAGCCAGCAAGTTTTACGCTTGGTGGTACGTCAGCAGACAGATGCCGAGGGCAATCTTGGACTAGGTTCAGGCTGGCTGACCCAGCATGCGGCTCTCAATGCGCCAATTGCCCTACGTATTCGCAGCAATGACTCTTTCCACCTGATTGATGACAACCGTCCGATTATCTGTATTGGTAATGGTACTGGTATTGCGGGACTATTAAGTCTGCTCAGTGCGCGTAACCGTCAGGACTATAGCCAGAACTGGCTGATTTTCGGTGAACGTCAGCGTGAACATGACTTCTTCTTTGAAGAAACCATTCAGGCCTGGCTACAAATGGGAACACTGAAACGTCTCGATCTCGCATTCTCGCGCGACCAGCAGGAAAAAGTCTATGTACACCATAAACTGCGCGAACAGGCTGAAGAACTGAAAGCCTGGATTGCCCAAGGTGCGGTGATTTATGTCTGCGGTAGCATCAATGGTATGGCCAGCGATGTGGATCAGGCCCTGACCGAGATTCTCGGTGAAACAATGCTAGATCAATTACGTCTGGATGGACGTTATCGCCGTGATGTATATTAAGATAACCTGATATGCTAAAAACCGGGCTCAATGGCCCGGTTTTTATTGAAGATACAAAAGCAATAATAAGAATATGAATAAGAAAAAAGGGACCCTGGATGCTCAATCAACTTAAACGAAGTCTCAGCCTGATCTTTGGCTTGATCCTATGTATCAATAGCATCTGGTTACTGAGCCAAGGTCAGAGGCATTTTGCTATTGCCCTGTCGATCTTCATTGGGGTGGCACTCATCCTGTATACCTTGTTTTTTTCATCTATTCAGCGCTGGAAACAGAATTCCCGATTCAGAACCTTGTTCTGGAACAGTCTCTGGGGCGGATTTCTATTCTGGATAATCAGTGTTGCGGCTTTCTTCGCTTATATCCAGATGTCAATCAACCCGAATATTCCGGCACGACCTGCTGCAGCGATTTTAGTCTTAGGTAGTGGTATTAATCAGGGTCAGCCCTCACCTATCTTAAAAAATCGTCTGGATACCGCAGCAAAATATGCAGAACGATATCCAAATACTTTAATCATTATGACCGGTGGACGAAATTTCCGGGAGAGACAGAGCGAAGCTGAAGTCATGCAAAGTTATATCCATATGAACTATCCGCAGCTCAATAACCCCATGAGCCTAGAAGATCAAAGCAGAAGTACCCAACAGAACCTACAATATTCTCAGGCAATCTTAAAACAGCAGCATATTGATCGAAATGAGCCCATCGCGATTGTCACCAGCGATTTTCATAGCCCTCGTGCCCGTGCCATTGCCAGACATCAGGGCTACCATCAAGTAATTAGTCTGAGTGCCAGCACGCCCCAGAATGTTCGCTATACTTCATGGTTACGCGAATATTTTGCTTTGATTAGTGGCTGGCTACTGCATGAATATTCATTTTTCCAATAAACACGCTGTTTTAAAAACAATAAATTTAATTTAAACGGATCTGCCTAGGCAAAGGCATATCCGGATTTTTAAACAGTTCCGGTTTTTGCACATAAATCTGATACAGATAATTTTTGATATCAAGTAATAATTTTTCGGGTGCCACCAGAATATTCTGCCCTTCCGGGGTCAGATCAAGCGAAACAATGGTACTTTCCTGACGTAAAAAGGGAATGACTTTCTCTACAAAATCCTTGAGGCTAATTTCCTGAATCTCGTAATTTGCCCAATTGTCTTTAATCAGCAGTCGAGCCAGACCTTTACTTTGCCAGCAGGCAAATGCGCGCTGTCCAGTCGGTGTGGCACATAAGGCCCAGCCATCTTGGTAGAGTGCAAAAATGCCAGCATTGGAAACAATGGCTTCAATATATTGCTTATAAAGCTGTTGAGGATCGAAAGCAGTTTTTTGGGATTTGGTCGCGGCTTTGCGCTTATAGGGATTTCTCATGGTCGTGAAATCTTAATATTATTATAATAAAATTAGATTCTAAGGAATAAATAGAGTTGAAGCAAGAAGATATGGTGGGCGCTGACGGGATCGAACCGCCGACATTCTGCTTGTAAGGCAGACGCTCTACCAACTGAGCTAAGCGCCCTGAGAAAACAACAGTGTTGTTTTAAATGACGCAAGACCAACAAGGAATGTAGTCTTGGTATCTTGAAAGCTCAGATCTCAGAAATCCAAGCTTCTCATCTTAGGATGGCGCAGCGGACGGGGCTCGAACCCGCGACCCCCGGCGTGACAGGCCGGTATTCTAACCAACTGAACTACCGCTGCATCGTAAGAATCTGGTGGGCGCTGACGGGATCGAACCGCCGACATTCTGCTTGTAAGGCAGACGCTCTACCAACTGAGCTAAGCGCCCTGATAAAGAGTGTCAATCTTTAGTTTATTAAATTCAGGCTCAGGGACCTCAATTTAATTTCTTTTGAAATGGCGCAGCGGACGGGGCTCGAACCCGCGACCCCCGGCGTGACAGGCCGGTATTCTAACCAACTGAACTACCGCTGCATCGCAAAAGAATCTGGTGGGCGCTGACGGGATCGAACCGCCGACATTCTGCTTGTAAGGCAGACGCTCTACCAACTGAGCTAAGCGCCCTCAAAAGGTCTATCGTATAAATGGCGCAGCGGACGGGACTCGAACCCGCGACCCTCGGCGTGACAGGCCGATATTCTAACCAACTGAACTACCGCTGCATTTATACAATGTCGCTATTGTGGCAAACGAAAATCAAGATCTTAAAGTGGCGCAGCGGACGGGGCTCGAACCCGCGACCCCCGGCGTGACAGGCCGGTATTCTAACCAACTGAACTACCGCTGCAACTATAAGGTCTCAACATGAAAGAGCTTGGTGGGCGCTGACGGGATCGAACCGCCGACATTCTGCTTGTAAGGCAGACGCTCTACCAACTGAGCTAAGCGCCCTTTCTAAACGTCTATCATCGTTTGATGGGTGCATTATAGAGAATCTGCACAGCCTGTCAAACGCTTTTCGGAATGTTTTCCACTTTTTAGGTGTGAGTGATTAAAAAATAGGTTGTTTGTTAAAAAAAACAACACTTTTTGTTTATTTTTTAAGTCTCTACCGAAATTTTTTAATTTTCAAAATGAAAATTGAAGCGAAATTTTGTGTTTTACCCTGCGAAGTTTCAGTCTAACCACACGACATATTGCAATTCTGATTAAGGATTATACAAAGCTTTAAAATACTCGACGTTGTGTTCATGTAATCTTTCAACTGTCATTTATTTTTATTCAGAAAATGCCAGTAAATCTAAGCTTCAAATAATCATTTAACCCATTCCATGCGATAAAAATACCATCTGGATCAGATTAATCAATCTTTTCTGCTGTCTCCACCAAGCAGATTCAGTCCATAAAAACAAAACCATTTTCACATAATCTTAAAATCTAACTTTTATTCGCTTTTCGAAACATTCAGCCTGCCCAGATCTAATGCCTGTTCTGAAATATAGACCAGTGCATCTTCACTGATCAGGTCAAATAATTCAGCGACCTCCGGATTACGCATACGGATACAGCCGTGCGACAGCGGCTCTCCCATTTTTTCGGTTTCTGGGGTGCCATGAATATAGATATAACGCTGATAGGTATCGCAGCCCTCGCCTTGATTAAAACCCGCTTCAAGGCCACTCAGCCATAAAATGCGCGTCAGGATCCAGTCCCGCTGCGGGAATTCTGCCGCCAATTGGGGATTATAAATTTCACCCGTCGCCTGACGTGCGACAAATACACTATTTAAGGGAGCATTCTGACCAAACTTTTCAGCAATCTTGTGCCAGCCACGAGGAGTCTTGCCACTATTTTCAGTTTCACCAATGCCATTTTTGCCACTGGAAATCAGATATTGCTTGTTTAGACGGGGCAGATACAGTTTTTGTTGGGCAAGATCAATCAGGATATCGGCTTGATCCAGATGCAAGGTACTCATGACTTGTTATTCTCAGACTCTATTTTGTTTGGTTTTATAGGGTTTAATTTACTATCTACAGATTGCGGAGTTTGTAGATCTGTCTTTTCTGGATCGACTGTATTTTGCTGAATAATGATCTGATTCGGTTCAGGGCGTCGCCATAACCAGATCGCGACGATCAGCATCGTAATATTGGTAAAGGCTTTTACGGCCAAGGGTGCCGTGGTAAACAGCATGATGATCCCGCTGATCAGCATCATGATACTGGCCAGCCATTTGGCCTTACGCGGTACAGTACCATGTACGCGCCAATCTCTTAAGGTCGGGCCATATTTGGGATGATTCAATAACCAGTCATCCATTTGTGGCCAGCCTTTAGATGCCGCCCAAGCCGCCAGAATCAAAAAGACCGTTGTTGGCATACCCGGCAGGATTGCACCGATAAAGCCTAGGATCACAAACAGCACCACCAGACTTCGCCAAAACAACACTTTCATACATCAACCCTAGCCGCAGAATTCAGGTAGTATAAAGCGTTTTCCGATACTGTCCGTTGTATTTCTGCACTTTTCACAGGTTGTACTATGCCCTTTTCCAGTTTAAACCAAAATCTTGTAGAAGCATGGCAACGTTATCAACATCCTTTGGTGCGGCAACTGGCATTTGCTATCGGCAGTCCGAATATCCTGTCCCATGTTCCAGATGAACTTGAGCTCATACATCGTTTTGAGTTGCATTACAGCCAGACCTGGCAGCAACATCTTGACCATTATCATCCACGCTTGGAATTTCTTGATCAGCATCCAAAAGAATTAATCGAATTTGTGCAGCAACTAAAAAGCACGCGTTTAGGGCTGCGCTTTGAAATGCTGGTCTGGTTCTGGTTGCTCGATGATGTTTACCATCCCTATCGGTTGCTTGGTCATAGTCTGCAAAAAATTGAGGGTGCCAAGACCTTGGGTGAGCTGGATTTTCTGTTATTAAATACCGATACAGGACAGATTGAACATTGGGAAGTAGCACTGAAATATTATCTGGCCGAAGCCGATTTTAGCCTGCCGCATTGTTATGGCCTGAACCGCACCGATACTTTAATCAGAAAAATGAAGCATTTCACGCAAAAACAATTCCAGTTTGATGAGGCTTTGCAGCATCCCATTCAAAAACGTTTTTGCGTCCTCAAGGGACAGCTGTATTTGCCTACACATCATGCCGATCAGCCAATTCCCTCATGGATGAATATAGAACGGCGTCTGGGTTTATGGGGACAGTATATTCCTGCTGCACAGCACGGTTTTTATCGTCTGCAACGACATGAATGGATTTATCCGCAAGCCCGGCCGAGCAGTTCAGCTGCGATCTGGTGGACGGATGGACTTTATAAAAAACTCGATAGCAATGACTTTTATATGTATCGCAATCCGGTGCTGATCCAGCATCCATCGCATAAGCCCCTATAAAGCATTACATTTATTAACCGAAGCACTATGAAAACCACATATTTTTTAGGGCGTATATTTTCTACTCTAAGTCCCACATCATAATAATTTTATTATTGATTATACGGAGATGATGATGAAAAAAATTCTTGCTGCTTCATTAATGATGGCTTTTGTATTGACTGGCTGTAACACCGTAAAAGGCATGGGCAAAGATGTGTCTAAGGCTGGCGATGCGGTAACCAATACTGCTGAAAAAACCTCTGACGAAATCCGTCAAAACTAGTTTTTTCCTAAACGCTCACAGAACCCTATCTCAGATAGGGTTTTTTTATATCAGTCGTTCACATTCACGTCCATATTCGCCTATTATAGAACCGAAAAAATTTTCGACTGTTGAATACCGTATGAGCTCTTCCGCTACCCTCGATTTAAGCCTGCAACTATTACGTCAGCCTTCTGTCACACCGATTGATCATGACTGCCAGAACATCATGGCTGAACGCTTAAAGAAGATTGGTTTCAATATTGAATCCATGCGCTTTGAAGATGTAGATAATATCTGGGCACGCAAAGGCACAGAAGGTCCGGTCTTCTGTTTCGCTGGCCATACCGATGTCGTGCCAACAGGGAATCTGGATGCCTGGAACTCAGATCCTTTTTTACCAGAAATCCGTGAAGGCAAACTTTATGGTCGTGGCAGTGCCGACATGAAGACGGCTTTGGCAGCCATGGTAGTTGCAACAGAACGTTTTGTTGAAAAATATCCGAATCACAAAGGTTCGATTGCCTACCTGATTACTTCAGATGAAGAAGGTCCATCGATTAACGGCACGGTGAAAGTGATTGAAACACTGGAAGCGCGTAATGAGAAAATCACCTGGTGTCTGGTCGGTGAACCGTCTAGTACCAATACATTGGGTGATATAGTCAAAAATGGCCGTCGTGGTTCATTAAATGCCAACCTTACAGTCAAAGGCAAACAGGGTCATGTGGCTTATCCGCATCTGGCCGTGAATCCGATTCATACCGCTTCTAAAGCCATTGCCGAGCTGTGCGACACAGTCTGGGATCATGGCAACGAATATTTCCCGGCGACGACCTTCCAGATTTCCAATATCAATGCAGGTACAGGCGCAACCAATGTTGTTCCCGGCACCATGAACCTATTGTGCAACTGGCGTTATTCAACTGAAGTGACTGCCGAAGAACTTAAATCCCGTACACTGGAAATTCTGGATCGTCATGGTGTGGACTATGATGTTTCCTGGACTTTATCGGGCTTGCCTTTCCTGACGCCAGTTGGTGAACTGGTAAATGCAGCCAAAGATGCCATTCTGAATGTGACAGGGACTGAAACTGAACTCTCGACTTCGGGTGGCACCTCAGATGGTCGCTTCATTGCGCCTACCGGTGCACAGGTACTGGAACTTGGCGTATTGAATGCCACGATTCATCAGATCAATGAACATGTCGATATTGCAGATCTAGAGCCACTGGCTGAAATTTATGAGCAGATCTTGGTCAACTTACTTGGGAATTAAATAAATAGATGACGTAATAAAAAAGGAACTCCATGAAGTTCCTTTTTTATATTTTATAGTTTGAATTACAGCCCGATTGCAGCCTGAATATTCGTCATATTCGGAATATGGAACAGCTGTTCGTTCATGCGCACATATTGAAAGATGGCAGGATCATTCACCGGCTGATCGACATCGACCACTTCAGAAATACGGATCCGGATGGTTTTCGGCATTTCATTGCACATCAAGGCAAAGCGCTGAGTGATTTCATCACCCTCAATCACCAATGCCACCCCATTTTGACGTGAAGGATCATTCACTGCATAGACCGGCAATTGGGCTTCATGCCACTCCACTATCTTAACCTGGGTATTACTATCCAGTGCTGACAGGACAATGTTTTGTGGCAATAACATCGGATCTTTGCCATGACAATCAATAATATAGGCATCAATAAATCCGGTCGATACCGTAATCAGATGCTGAAGTTCCTGCTGGCTAATCTGATCAGCCATTTTATTGCTTGAATTGGTCTGACTCATATATTACCTCTGTTTTTCAGCAATCAGTTGCTGGATATTGGCCAACAGTTCCGCTTCCTGGAACGGTTTACCCATATAGTGCGTTACGCCTAAGCTGAATGCACGTTCACGATGCTTCTCACCGGTACGTGAGGTAATCATGATAATCGGCAAGTCACGGTGAATATCATGGTGACGAACCAGATTGGTCACTTCGAAACCGTCCATGCGCGGCATTTCGATATCCAGCAACATCAGATCCGGTCTGACGTTTTCAAGCTGCTCGATCGCATCTACGCCATCTTTGGCAGTGACAATATCATAGCCTTGACGTTCAAGCAGACGCGACGTCACTTTACGTACAGTCACCGAGTCATCGACAATCATCACCAGACGACGTGCATTTGAATTACGCGAACCATCACGCTGATCATTCAGCTGTTTGACACGCTGTGTCGCCTGAATCTGGCGGGCAACATTCTGTCCATCGAGAATCAGACAGACCTGACCATCACCCAGAATCGTGGCACCGGCCACTACCCCGACGTTGGCAAACTGCTGTCCAATCGGTTTTACTACAATCTGCGCTCGTGAACCGACCAGCTGATCGACCAGCAAGGCAATGGTTTGACCACTATTACCTTTAATCAACAGCACCGGCAATGAATGACCAACATTATTCAGACGTGGAATCGGCTGGTTGCCAACAAACTCAGACAGATAACGCAGCTTATAGTTTGCGCCATCGATCTTGAAATAGTCATCTTTACTGTTGAAATAGCTTTCCAATGTGGTCGGTGCAATACGCACGATTCGGTCAATCTGCGCCAGAGAAATCGCATATTGCTGATCGCCCACTTTCACCATCAAGGCATCGCTGACCGCTACGGTCGTCGGTACGCGAATCGTAAAGACCGTACCCTTGCCCAGTTCCGAGCTCACTGACACATGGCCGCCCAGTGATTTGATCTCGCTTTGTACCACATCCAGACCGACACCACGACCAGAAATCTGGGTCACTGCTTTCGCGGTACTGAAACCAGGATGGAAGATAAATTGCAGGATTTCTTCCTGATCAATGACTTGATCCGCTTTGATTAGATCCAGACTCAGCGCTTTTTCACGAATCTTCTCTGCATCAATCCCCTTACCATCATCACTAAAGGATACAATTACATCGGTTCCCTGGCGGCTGATGTTCAAGACAATCGAACCGACTTCCGGCTTGTTCAGGGCGATACGATCTGCAATATCTTCCAGACCATGGTCAATCGCATTACGCAGCATGTGCTCAAATGGTGTAACCAGACGCTCGAGAATGTTACGGTCCAGTTCACCTTCGGTATTCTGTACGATCAGTTCTGCAGGACGGTTCAAGGTCGTCGAAGTTTGACGCACGATACGCTGTAAACGCGGCAACATCCGATCAAATGGAACCAGACGGGTACGCATCAGGCTTTCCTGAATTTCCGCCTGAATACGGGATTGTTGCAATAACAGACCTTCAGTTTCGCGAATCTTGTCGGCCAGTGTACTCTTGAAGTCGACCAAATCTGATGCAGATTCTGCCAGTGATTTAGACAGCTGGTTGAGCGACGAATATTGGTCCATTTCCAGCGGGTCAAAGTCGGCATAGCGCGAGTTCTCTGAACCATGTTTGGCAATAATCTGTGATTCCAGCTCGCCTTCCATTCGACGTAACTGATCGGCAAGACGTTTGATCGCCAATTCCATCTCGTTCAAGGTATTGCCTAGCTGACCCAGGTCCATCTCGATACGCGAACGGTTAATCGAGTTCTCACCGGACAGGTCAATCATCTTCTCGACCAGATCAGCAGAGATACGGATCATCTCGTTATTACTATCGCTGGTACCGCTATTCGCCCACTCACCCATCATCTGTGGCGGCTCAGTACCATCACCTTCAACAAAGCCGAAGTCGGTACTGACCACCAGATTATCTGTTTTCGCCAGACGCTCAGGCAACTGTGCAGTAACGTCCACATAAGCAATCTTTTTCAGACTACTGTGCAGCGGCTCAAAACCGTTATAGTCACGCTGGAAAATCGCCTGTCTCAACCAGACCAGCGTTTTCTGCAGTAATCCATCATAAGCATTCGAGTTAAATTGGTAGACCGCAAACTGTTCGAAAGTCGTTTCCAGCTCATAGGCAATACTGGCCACTTCTTCAACATCTACCATACGTGCGCCACCCTTGATACTATGGGCAGCACGCTGTAATTGCAGCAATAAACTACGGTCACTACGCTGATCAAACCATTGACTGAGGAGCTTCTCGGCATTCGCCAGAATCTCTTCGGATTCTTCGAGGAAAGATTCTTCAACAATGGATTTCAGCTCGTCTTCTTCAGAACGTTCTACTGGTGTGTCTTCAGTAGCTTCAGGAGATTCCAAGATTTCCAGTAATTCTTCAGCTTCGGCCAGATCAGTTGCAGGCTGTTCAGTCGTTGCTGAGTCTTCAAGTTGCGGTTCAGGAATTGATGTCGCTTGGACCTCTGCAACTTCAACTACAGCACCCGTACTTTCAACAGCAGCAACAGCTTGTCCAGACACCAGCACCTGAATATTTTGCAGAATCGCAATCGCTTCTGGTGCAGGATAATCAATACCGTCTTCCCGAATGGATTGAATACGATCGGAAACGTTATCCTGAACCAGACGAATAATCTGGATTAAAGCAGGTGTCACGGCAATTTGCTGACGGATCACCCGCTCATAAATACTTTCCAGTTCATGTGCAATCAAACCGATATGCAAAGCTGCAATCATGTTTGCACCACCTTTTAAGGTATGCAAATGACGCATCAGATTGTTCAGTGAGGTTGTATCATCCTGTTTTTTACTCCAGGTATTCAGATCTTCATCAATCCCTGCCAGCAATTCATCCGCTTCTTCCAGGAAGATACTTAGTAATTCTTCATCAAAATCACGGTTGGTTTCAGTACTTTGCTGCTGTTGACGATCCGCAGCGATACGTTGGCTCAAACCAGCAAAATCCACACTACCAGTCGCGACAGTTTCAGCCACCTGTGTGGCCTCTGAGCTTAGCTCAACATTCTGATTGCTAGTATCTTCAGCAAATATCTCGAGATCCTGCTGCACAAATGCAGACAGTTCACTGAGTATTTTTTGAATCTCATCATTCAGAATGACGCGCTGTCCTGCGGCCAAGGTATCAAATAAATGAATAAATTCCTGATGCGCCTGTGCGAACAGTTCATAAGCATAATCGCTGTTTAGCAGCACTGGCTTTTCAAGCAGCGCATCATAAGCCAATTTCAGATCGGCAGTGAATTCATGAATTCCCTGCGCTGCCCGGCTTTCTGTATGTGCCAGCAATTCTGCAGCCTGCTGGCTGAGTGCCTGAATATATTCCGGATAATCGACTTGGGCGCGTTTATCAAATTCAAACTCGGCATCCAATAACAGATCAATATCCAGCTCAACCAGTTTGGACACCAAGCCTTGCGTCTGAATGCTATTGGTTTCAGTAACTGCAAAGCCATAATCATGCCAGACACGCTCAAAGGTGGCATATACTGCATCCAGTTTTGCAGTATTGCCCTGACGTAACAAATGCAGATAGTCACTGACAAACTCGGCATACTGAATCAGTAAAGCAGTTTCTTTTGAGGTTGAGACAATTTCATCTTGTAGCAAGGTTTTGAACAGATGCTCTACTTTAGAACTGGCCTCAAAAATCTGATCAATCTGCGCCATGGATGAACTGCCGCGCAAGGTATGAATCGCACGAATCAGCGCATTATAATCTTGTGATTTTTCATCTTCAGTGCGAAGGAAAGTGGCAATCGTTTCCAGATGTTCTTCTGCTTCTTCAATAAAGATCGCCACAGTTTCTTCGATATCACTGCGAACCGGTACTTCTACTGGCGCTATTGTTAGCTCAGCTTCACTTGGCTCATTGTCTGCAAGCTCAAGACCTGTCATCTGACCTTCAGCAGTCAAATGATCTGCCAATGCCAGTAATTCTTCCAATGCAGGTTCAGGCGAAATTTGTCGTTGTAATTGTTGTCCCAACAGCACCATTGGACGCAGATCGAGATCTAATTGCTGTACATGTTTGAATTTTTGATATAAAGCATATTGATAGACATTCAGTACCGCTTGGGCAAATTTCTGTACCGTCGGTGTTAGCTGAATCGAACCGGACAAAACCCGGTTTAAGGTATCTTCAACCGCCCAGGCCATTTCCCCTGCCGATTTTGCCCCGACCATGCGGCCTGAACCTTTCAGGGTGTGAAAATGGCGGCGAATGGTCTTCAGATTTTCTTGATGATCTGGATTGCTCAACCATTCTGGAAATAAAGCATTTAACTCAACGAAGATCTCTTCGATTTCCTCAACAAAAATTTCAAGAATTTCTGCATCTTGGTCAAGATAACTATCTTCAGGAAGCGTTGTCGTTTCAACTAAATTTTTTAATATTTCTTTCATAGCTCATGCTTCTTACGTTATGCCGCCAAGAAGGGCGCTCAAACTTAATTGTGACCGTCACGCGATACCTAACGTATGAAGTTAAGTACATCTTGTCGAGGCTTTATCTGTATTTTCTGAATGTGTCTCAACCGCGGTCAAGACACATTTCCCCATCATGTCTGACTTTATTCTGGTAGTTTAAAGTCAGATACAGATTCACGTAATGCATCGGCCATGTTTGCCAGTTCAGATACTGAACGTGCTGTATCGAAGGTTGCACTGGTGGTTTGTGAGGTAATTTCCTGTACGACATTCATCGTGGTCGCAATATGACCTGCAGATGCTGACTGCAGTTTCGCAGCATCAGAAATGTTCGCAATCAGTTTCGCAAGGTTGTTCGATACTGTTTGAATCTCATCTAGTGCTACACCGGCATCTTTAGACAAGTTCGCACCACGTACAACTTCCGATGTAGTTTGTTCCATCGAAATAACGGCTTCGTTCGTATCCGTTTGAATGGTTTTTACCAGGCCTTCAATCTGCTTCGTTGCAGAAGCTGAACGTTCCGCAAGACGCTGTACTTCATCGGCTACGACCGCGAAACCACGACCTGCTTCACCGGCCATCGATGCCTGAATTGCTGCGTTTAATGCCAGGATGTTCGTCTGGTCAGCAATATCGTTAATCAAGGCTACGATGTTACCAATTTCCTGAGAAGATTCACCCAAACGTTTAATACGTTTTGAAGTTTCCTGAATCTGTTCACGAATCGTGTCCATACCCTCAATCGAGCGATGTACGACATCCGCACCGTTTGCAGCAATTTGTACTGAACGTTCTGCTACCACCGCTGATTCATCGGCGTTGGCAGATACCTGGTCAATCGACAATGCCATTTCGTTAATCGCTGCAGAAGCACCGGCAATTTCTTGTGCCTGATGCTCAGATGCTTCAGCTAACTGGTTGGTAATGCTTTGTGTAGTTGCAGTATATTGCGCAACTTCTTGAGAAGTTTCAGTAATACGCGATACCAGATCACGTAACTGGTCGATCGCAAAGTTAATCGAGTCGGCAATCGCACCGGTAAAGTCTTCAGATACGGTTGCATATGAACGCAAGTCACCATCTGCAAGATCGGCGATCTCATCCAGTAAACGTAAAATCGCATTCTGGTTACGGTCATATTCTTCTTGTAAACGGCCTACACGCTGCTTATCTGACAAGCCACGCAGAGAAAGTAACTTGAATACACACAGCAAGAAACCGACTAATAATGCAATCAGCAGGACAGCTGGAACTACCGTTTTAAGACCTGAGTTACCTGATAATTTATTCAGGTTGTCTAAAAGCACATCAGACTGGGAAAAAATTGATGCAGCGGCCTGACGAACTTTGACGATCTGTGCAGAGTTTTTAAGAATAATTGCTGATGCAGATTCGAGTACGTCATCATATTCAGCCTTGATGCCTTCCAGAGATTCACGCAGGGTTGGATCATCAATACGCTGTACACCCAGTTCAGCAGAACCATTTAACTGAGCGTTTAAATATGAGCCGAAAGTTTCGGTATCGGCACTGAAGTCATCTGCAGATTCACGTGAACCATCAGTACCCGTCAGTACCAGACTGATCGAACGCAAGATACGTTCCGCAATAAATACCTGGTTTTTGGCAATAACAACCTGGTTCGACGGCATGTCTTGACGTGCCATCTGGTCAACCATCAAGTTATATTCAGCCTGAATCCCCGGAATTGCCTCACCAATCGCGATGTTGGTGTCGTATAACTGGTTAATAATCTTTTGTTGCGAGGTAATCAGATCAATACTGCTGGAAACTTCTGTCCACTGTTTATCAACCGCCTGCAACGCATCATTATTGGAGTGAATACTTTTAACTGTCTCAAGATTTTCAGCAAAGGCTTTTTGCGAGTCAGTCAGGTTTTTCATAGCTTCTGGCGTACCTGAAGCGGTCGCCTCAGTCGCCTGGCGCGAAATGGTTTGCGAGAGGAGACGCAGGTCACCCAGACTCTGAGTGAGTTCGTTGGTACGTGGTACACTATAAAAAAGATACAATAAAGTGATCAGTGCGGCTAAAAGACAGCCTGCTGCTCCATAGATCAGCGGTTTTGATTTCTCACTATCACCGAAGACACGTGATAACTGATCTATTTGCGTTTGAATCTTAGCTAAAAAAGCATTACCGCCCTTGCGGCCAGTGCTCTCACCTGTATTTTTCTTTTTAAGTTTAAAGCCCATGCAGCCTCTCCCCGGTTGACGCCTTGCTTACTTTCGAGCGCGACATTTAATTTATAAATTTTATAGATGCGTTCATAAATTTTGGATTTTGCAACAGACGACTGAATAAAAACACATGCCACTGCTGGTTGTGCTGATGGAAAAACCCCTGACAATATTCTTGTAAGTTTTTATCCAATTCAGATTTCTTCGAAAAGAAACTTTTCTTATTGAAATGTTGTATACCCAAAACTTGATCTACGACCAAACCCACATACTGGTCATTATGGTTGATGCATAATACTTTTTGAGTCGGTGAAAATTTGCTGCTTTGCCCTGATACATATTGCGTCAGATCAGAAACAGACAACAGTCTTCCCCGGATATTCGCCAAACCCAATACCCAGGCTTGTGTCTTGGGTACCGGCGTATATTTTGGGGGATAAATCACTTCTGATACTTCCCCCAGCGGAGCAACAAAATATTGCCCCATCATCTCAAAAGCAATGCCCGACCATCGGTTAACTTCATTGCCATTGGAAACGTAGTTTTTATTTCCACGTTTCGCAATGCGAAGCAATTCGATAAATCCATTTGCTGCCATAGAGCTTATCCTGCATTGAGGTGCTGCTTAATTACATCTATTAATTGTTTTTCATCGACTGGTTTTGTTAGATAGTCCGCTGCGCCTTGACGCTTGCCCCATACGCGGTCAGTAGCCTGATCCTTGGTACTCACAATCACGATTGGAATGTGTTTGGTTGTTGCCCCACGTGCAATCTGGCGGGTCGCCTGAAATCCATTCACGCCCGGCATCACTACATCCATCAGAACCAGATCCGGCAGTTCTGCCTGTGCCATGGTGACCCCATCTGCCCCATTAGCTGCTTCAATCACATCAAAGCCATGTTTAGAAAGAATCTCTCTAAAGCGAAAAGTTTCTGTCGGTGAGTCATCCACAATTAGGATACGTGCCATGCCAATTCCCCAAAAAAATCAAATATATTAAGCACTAATATGGTTACGGATTGCAGTTAGCAATTCATCTTTACTAAAAGGTTTGGTCAGGTATTCATCGGAACCCACGACACGACCTTTGGCCTGATCAAATAAGCCATCTTTACTTGATAGCATAATCACAGGAATATTCTGGTAATTCTGAGAGTTTTTGATTAAGGCGCAGGTCTGATAACCATCTAGGCGCGGCATCATAATATCTACAAAAACGATATCTGGATTTGCTTCGGCAATTTTTGATAAAGCCTCAAAACCATCTACCGCAGTAATGACTTCATAACCTTCACGCTGAAGAAGAGTTTCTGCAGTACGACGAATGGTCTTTGAGTCATCAATAACCATAATTTTTAGATTTTGGAATTTATCGTCCATTTGTTTAACCCTTCCCATTTTAGAAACTATATGCCATAAGGCTCATAGGATTATTTTATTACGATCGATAAACATTTTTAACATAAAGTCACTTGTATTATCAATGAACATTTTCTACACAAGTAGACAAAATCATTTATTTTTAATAACAGCTTCACATTTTCTTATCGTTATTGGTTTTTTTTTGACTAACGGTAGTTTTTTATTGATAAATTTAAGTCTAATATAACAAAATTATTACTTTAAAATAAGTAATTTAGTCAACTTTAAATTCGGGGAGCCAATGATGAGTCAGTTTTTAAGAAAACTTGCTGTCATTGATAAAAATAAAATGACTGGTCAATTCATTGTTGTTGCGCTGCTATTGTTACAGGTGAGCTTAACGTGTGCGAGTAGTAACCAACTCCCACAAAAAGCCACCTGGTATCGTTATTATGACAGCAAAGGTGTGGCCAATATCAGTACTAACGTCACACCCAATCATATCCGTTATGGCTATGAAGCACTTGACCAGAATATGCAGGTCATTAAACGTGCGCGTCCTTATAATGCCGAAGCGGATATCAGACAGGCGCCACAGCGTGCTCAACAGGCTAAGCGGATTGCCGAAGATCATAAACTCAAGCGTGCTTATAGCAATAGCCAGACCGCTTTACAGAAAAAAAACGATAGCTTGGTCCAGTTAAAAAAACAGATTGATTTTCAGCAAGAACAAATGAAGCAACTGCAAAAAGATCGGGTCATGTTCGTACGTCAGGAACGTGAATATTTACGTAAAGGTAAAACCACACCGGCACATCTAAAAACCATGCTAGACAACAACCAGAAAAATCTCGTTTCCCAAAAAGAAAATATTCAGTCTTTACAAAGTCGCTATCGAAATCTGGAAGCAGAATACGACAAAATTATCGCCCGTTTAAAAGCACTTGAATAAATACAAATAGCTAGCCGTGGTTTTGATCCATAGCCAGCTAAAAGGACTCATATGCAAACTGCACCGCATTCTCATGATTTAAATATGCCTTCCCCGCGCTCTATCCTGATCATGAGTGCACTTTGCTTAAATATGTTTTTAGTGGCTTGTGATAAAAATGAACCCGTACAGCAAACCGAAACAGCCAAATCCATTGAAGTCATTCCTCAAGATCTAGTTGCAGTTCAATCTGGCAATTCAGTTCAAAAAACCGCATTCACCGGCACCATTCGTGCAGTCAATCAAAGCAGCATACAAGCACAGGTCTCTGCTACTGCTACCAGCGTAAACGCGCAGGTAGGTCAAACGGTTTCTAAAGGACAGGTGCTGGTACGCCTGAATAATCAGGACAATGCAGCCCGCTTGGCACAGGCACGTGCAAATCTGGCCTCTACTCAAGCGCAAGCCAATCAGGCTCGCAACATGATGCAGCGTAAAAAGCGTCTGCTCGATCAGGGGTTTATTTCAAAAGTAGAATATGAACAAAGTCAGGTCGATTATCAGGCCCAGCTTGAAAATGTCCGCGCCCAGCAAGCCAATGTCGATATTGCCCAGAAAGCAGATCGCGATGGCACCATGACCAGCCCGATCAGTGGCGTGATTACGCAACGTCAGGTTGAACCGGGTCAAACCGTTGCCATTGGACAAACCCTGTTTGAAATTGTCGATCCGAAACGGCTGGAAATTCAAGCACGCGTACCTAGTGATCTGCAATCAGGTTTAAGACTGGGCAGTCAGGTCGAATACAACATTCAAGGTAATCCAAATCGGCTCACTGCCGTAATTAGCCGGATTTCCCCCATTGCAGATCAGGCCAGTCGCCAGATCGAATTCTTTGCCACGCCGAATGAAACCATTCCTTCGCTAAGTATCGGCTCCTTCGTTGAAGGCAACATTCTGAGTTCACAACAGATTTCTGGCCAGCTGATTCCATTAGATACTATTCAAGACATTCAGAATAAACCTTATGTCTGGATAATACGCCAGAATAAAATTATCAAAGTCAATGTTCAGGTACTAGAACAGCGTTATAGCGACAACATTGCCGTGGTTCAAGGACTGGAGAGCAGCGATCAGGTCAGCCGGGTTAAGTTTAGCGAAGCCGATCTGCAAAAAACTGTCACCCTTCGCGCCAACTAAAACCATTCATACAGGATCATTGACATGTGGTTTACCCGAATTAGTGTGAAGTATCCGGTTTTCACCATCATGATGATGTTCTGTTTGATGGTACTGGGACTGGCTTCCTGGCAGCGGATGGGCGTTGAAGAATTTCCTGATGTCGATTTCCCTTTTGTGGTGATCTATACCAACTATCCGGGCGCTTCTCCGGAAACGGTTGAATCGGAAATCACCAAGAAACTCGAAGATCAGATCAATACCATTTCCGGTTTGAAACAGGTGATTTCCCAGTCCAGTGAAGGCCTGTCCATCATCACCACTGAATTTAATCTGGATGTGACATCTACCACAGCAGCTCAGGACGTGCGGGATAAAATCGCTTCTGTAACTGCTGAATTTCGTGATGAGATTCAGGAGCCGATTGTAGAACGTTATGACCCGACGGCGAATGCGGTAATGTCGATCGTATTTGAATCCGACAATATGGATGTGAAAGCGCTCAGTTCCTATCTGGATCAGCGAATTGTGCCACAATTGCGTACAGTCCCGGGCGTCGGAACGGTCAACCTGCTGGGTGATGCGCAGCGCCAGATCCGGATTCAGGTGGAACCACAAAAACTACAAGCCTTTGGCATTGGTGTGGACAGTGTGATTAACACCTTAAAGGCCGAGAATATTGAAGTCCCGGGGGGGACGCTTAAATCGGGTAATTCGGAACTGGTCATTGAAATCAATTCCAAAGTACTGCATCCCCTCGCCTTCGGCGATCTGGTTATTGCCAATAAAAACGGCGTACCGATTTTCCTGAGACAAGTGGCCAATATTCAAGACAGTCAGGCAGAGCTGGAATCGGCTGCCTTTTTGAATGGTAAAACCGCAGTGGCAATTGATATTTTGCGCAGTTCAGATGCAAACGTCATTGAAGTAGTCGACAAGAGCTACGCAGCTTTAGAAAGCATCAAGGCGCAGCTTCCGCAAGGTACCACTTTACAAGTGGTGGTGGACTCCTCCAAAAGTATCCGCGGCACCATTCGCGATGTAGCCCGCACCATTATTGAAGGTGCGGTACTGGCTGTACTGATTGTCCTGCTATTCCTGGGTTCTTTCCGTTCAACCGTGATTACCGGTTTAACCCTGCCCATTGCACTCTTGGGCACACTGACCTTTATCTGGGCCTTTGGTTTTAGCATCAATATGATGACTTTGCTGGCGCTGTCCTTGAGTATTGGCCTGTTGATCGATGATGCAATTGTAGTCCGAGAAAACATTGTCCGGCATGCCGACATGGGCAAAGATCATGTGACTGCCGCGCTCGATGGCACCAAAGAAATTGGCTTAGCCGTGCTGGCCACAACACTGACCATTGTTGCCGTATTCCTGCCTGTGGCCTTTATGGGCGGAATTATTGGCCGTTTCTTCTACCAGTTCGGGGTCACGGTGAGTATGGCCGTTCTGATCTCGATGTTTGTCAGCTTTACTCTGGACCCGATGCTCTCTGCACACTGGGCAGAAAAGAAAAAAGATCCAAACAAAAAACCAGGTCGGGTGAAACGTTTCTTTAGCTGGATCTCTGGCAAACTGGACAATCTAAGCCATGTCTATGAAAAATTATTAAAACTGGCGCTGCGCTTCAGATTGATTACTTTATTAATTGCGGTCGCTTCATTATTTGGTGCTCTGGGTTTATCCAAACTGATCGGCACCGAATTTGTACCGGTTCCGGATAAAGGTGAAATCCGGATCAAGTTTGAAACACCGGTCGATTCATCGCTTGAATATTCACAAGCCAAACTGCAGCAGGTGGATCAGATTATTCGTCAGCATCCGGATGTCAAAGCCACCTATGCGGTGATTAATGGTGCAACCGACCGCGGTAAAAACCATGTCAGTTTACGGGTGACCGTGACGCCGCGTACCGAACGTGAAAAGACCCTGAATGACTTAAATAATGAATTTCGCCAGCGCCTGCAATCGGTTGCAGGAATCAGCATTACCTCGGTGGCATCCGCCGATGAAACCGTTTCTGGTGGCCAGAAGCCAATCATGATTTCGATCAAAGGCCCGGATCTGGATGAACTGCAAAAAATTTCTGATCGCTTTATGACGGAAATGGCGAAAATTAATGGCATTGTCGATCTGGAAACTTCATTAAAAGAACCCAAGCCAACTCTTGATGTACAGATTAATCGCGTCTTGGCCAGTGATTTAGGTTTATCAGTCAATCAGATTGCCAATGTAGTGCGTCCGCTGATTGCCGGTGATGATGTTACGACCTGGCAGGATGAAAAAGGTGAAACCTATGATGTGAATCTGCGCCTGACCGAAGACCAGCGCAGCTTGCCTAGCGATTTACAGAATATGTATATCACCTCAAATAAAACCGATGCCAATAATCAACCAATTCTGGTTCCGCTTTCGAGCGTGGCCAAATTTGAAGAAAAACTCGGTGCCTCGCAGATTAATCGACGTGATCTGGCACGTGAAGTGCTAGTCGAGGCCAATACCTCAGGACGTCCTGCAGGCGACATTGGTACGGATATCAGCCGCTTGCAAGAAAATTTTGATATGCCACCGGGTTATAGTTTCGATACTCAAGGCTCCAATGCCGACATGGCAGAATCCGCAGGTTATGCCCTGACTGCGATTACCCTGTCGATTGTCTTTATCTATATTGTGCTCGGTTCGCAGTTCAACAGTTTTATCCATCCTGCGGCAATTATGGCCTCACTACCATTGTCGCTGATTGGCGTATTTCTGGCCTTGTTCCTGTTTAACTCAACCATGAACCTGTTCTCGATTATCGGCATTATCATGCTGATGGGACTGGTGACCAAGAATGCGATTCTACTGATCGACTTCATCAAGAAAGCCATGGACCGCGGCGAAGACCGTTATGATGCGATTATTGCCGCTGGTAAAACCCGTTTGCGTCCTATTCTGATGACTACCAGCGCGATGGTCATGGGCATGGTGCCACTTTCCCTAGGGCTAGGTGAAGGTGGTGAACAAAGTGCACCGATGGCGCATGCGGTGATTGGTGGGGTAATTACCTCTACCCTGCTGACCCTGGTGGTGGTGCCGGTGATCTTTACTTACCTGGATGACTTTAAGAATTTTATGCTGCGTCAGGCACGTAAAATCATGGCATAATTTAATGCAACACAATGAGGTGACATTCCCAAAAGCTCACCTCATTTTTTATTGTATAATCCCTGCTTTAACGCTTAATTTTTTAGGACAGTTTCCATGCGCGCGAGTCGCTTTTTATTTGCAACGTTAAGAGAAACCCCGAACGATGCTGAGGTTATTTCACATCAGCTCATGCTTCGTGCCGGTATGATTCGTAAGTTGGCTTCAGGTCTATACACCTGGTTGCCGATGGGCGTTCGCGTATTAAATAAAGTTGAAGCGATCGTTCGCGAAGAAATGGACAAAGTCGGTTCACTTCAAGTCTATATGCCGGTGACTCAACCTGCATCTTTATGGGAAGAATCAGGTCGTTATGTACAATACGGTCCTGAGCTTTTACGCTTCAACGACCGCCATGGCAACCCATTTGTTCTCGGTCCGACGCATGAAGAAGTGATCACTGACCTTGCACGTAACGAATTAAAAAGCTACAAGCAATTGCCTGCAAACTTTTACCAAGTACAAACCAAATTCCGTGACGAAATTCGGCCACGTTTTGGCGTAATGCGTTCACGTGAATTCATTATGAAAGATGCCTACTCTTTCCATGCCAACCAGGAATCACTGCAACAAACCTACGACGACATGTATGCAGCCTACTGCAAAATCTTCACCCGTCTTGGTTTAGATTTCCGTCCAGTACAAGCAGATACCGGTTCAATCGGTGGTTCAGGTTCTCACGAATTCCACGTACTGGCTTCAAGCGGTGAAGATGATATCGCATTTTCGACTGAATCTGACTATGCAGCCAATATTGAAATGGCAGAAGCAGTACTTGTCGGTGAACGTGCGGCACCAACACAAGAACTTAAACTGGTAGATACACCAAATCAAAAAACCATTGCAGATGTATCAGCATTCTTGGGTACGAACCCTGCTCATTCAGTAAAAGCCTTATTGGTTCAAGGTGTTGCGACTGAAGAAGGTCAAGATGCACCTGTGGTTGCTTTATTCCTTCGTGGCGATCACGAACTGAATGAAATTAAAGCTGAAAAAAATCCTTTAATTGCTGCACCTTTAACATTTGCTACTGAAGAACAACTGCAAGCCCTTGGCTTAACTGCTGGCTTTGTCGGTCCTCAAGGTCTGGTCGAAAAAGGTGTTACCGTCATTGTTGATCGTGCAGCATCTGTATTGTCTGACTTTGTTGCGGGTGCAAATGCAGCAGATCAACACGCAACAGGTGTAAACTGGGAACGTGATGCGAAGTATTCTGAAGTATATGACCTACGTAACGTGGTTGAAGGCGATCCATCTCCAGATGGTAAAGGCACGCTTCAAATCAAACGTGGTATCGAAGTGGGTCATATCTTCCAGTTGGGTCAAAAATACTCTGAAGCTTTGGGCTGTAAAGTATTGGGTGAAGATGGCAAGCCATTTACTGTGACAATGGGTTGTTATGGTATTGGCGTGACGCGTGTGGTGGCTTCTGCAATCGAGCAGAACTTTGATGAGAAAGGCATTATCTGGCCAACTGCCATTGCACCGTTTGAAGTTGCCATTGTGCCGATGAATGCCCATAAATCGCCACGCACATTAGAAGCTGCGGAAGCTCTTTATGCTGAATTACAAGCTGCAGGTTTTGACGTATTACTTGATGACCGTAACGAACGTCCGGGCGTGAAATTCTCTGATCTTGAGCTGACAGGTATTCCACATCGTATCGTGATTGGTGAGAAAGGTTTGGATGCAGGTACTTTTGAATATAAAGGCCGCCGTGACGCTGAGTCAGTCAATATTTCGAAAGAAGAATTGTTGGCGAAGATTGCTAAATAATTTGTCTTTATAATAAAAAATCCCGCATATTGCGGGATTTTTTATGGCTATAAACTAGCAGAACTTATGCCCACCAAAGCAGTTTGAAGTCACATTCTGGTTTTGTAGCAACTTATCCATTAAGGTTAAGGTTGCGGGAGTTCCACCATTGTAGTTAGTAAATTGACCGACATCAATATTTAATTTACGTACGACTGGCACATTTGCAAGCGAACCTACAGCTTCACCTACATTTACATTAATCAAATTTTCAGGACGTAACAGGAATTCTGAAATAGCTGTGGCAACTTGAGGTAATACAAATGAAATATCCACTTCATCTGTGGTTTTTAATACCCCTAGTTGGATCGGATCTTTAAAAGACATCCACCAACCTGGTTTGGCAATATCAGCTGCATCTGCTCCTTGCCAATGTACATTTTGACTTTGTAACGATAAATAGCCGCCTGTACCATTTAAAGGAATATTATGAATCATGTTCAAAGCTTGGACAAAGGTAATGTCCATATTCAGATTATCCAGACTTGAACCTGCACCCATTTGAAAGAAGGAGTGTTCACCAAGATTTAATCCTAAAAAGCTAATTAAAGCCGGAAATTCAACATACAATTTATCATTTGAAAAATTTGGTGTACCAATCACATCATTTGGTAAACTTGAGCCCGATACAGGTGCTGCCAAAGGAATCGAGGCAATACTGGAACGAATATTCTTCACAGTTGCCGACTTTAGTCGTTGTCCGGTTACAATAGTCTCAGGCATGGTAAAGTCCACCCGCATGGAAGGCACCGTAATACCCGTATGGCCATCAGCACCCGGCTTACTCGTGAATTTTCTTGTTTGTCCGAGTGCTTTCAAATTTCCTGAAATTTTCTGGTCATCCGCAACCCCAAACGTTCCCGCTTTTGTTACAGACTCACCCGTGGTTTGCGCCATTTTCATATAGCCACTAAAACTTTTGAGACCATCATTCGGATTCTCAACGTTATCAGTTCCCATGGTCAAAAGTCCGACAATTTTATCTGCACCTAAGCGAAAACCCACTACTTCTCGGGTAGAGGCACTTCCGCCATTTTTAATCGCAAATTCAATAAAAGGATTATTTATACTGGCACTAGTGTTAGCCCGATCACCTGAAAAGACTGGATTACCTTTAACATCAAGACTGGTATTTAATCCACTTAATGCTAAGTTGGAAATATCAATGTCACAACCATTCTTATTGCCGATACTGTTATTAGTTCCACCACAACCGAGCTGTAAAGTTTTAATATTAACATTTAACTCCATCAAAGCCTCAACGCTCAGCTTATGAAAGTTAATCCCTTGAGATGAATCATAAGCATTTTCTAGATTTAATAATGCTTGCGCATCAACTGCAGATAAAGCGTCATCATCTAAAGCTGTCATTGCAAAACTTTGTTGTGTAATCACGCACATTGCCAAAGCCAGACTATTCAAAAGTATTTTTTTCATTTTAACGTCCTAATATTCTTATTAACGTGGTGTGATTCCCATCGTGCTACGAATGGTTCCACCCGTCAGTGCAATACTTGCCATGTTTTGCATATTACCATTGGTTGCCATGGCGAAATTGGTTTTAAATGGGGTAGCGATATTATCTTTATAATTAAGTTTGACCTGATTATCCAAAGTCACTGTATCTGCACTGACACGAACTTTTGCTTTGACACCCAAATGACCTTCCATCCGGTTAAAATTAATTGACGAAGTTTTTAATACACCGGTTGAATCAATATCCTCATTGGCGAAACTAAAATAGCTACCTAAATTTTTATTATCGGCGCTTTCTTCAGCACTTAAAGGCCTAAATTTAAAGTTTGCATCAAATGACAAAAAGTTAGTATCTGGTGAAGTGCTAGTTGGATCTACACCAGGGATAATCAGAAGCTCACCACTTCCATCTAATTTAAAAGCAATATTGGTTAAAACATCATCACGTTTAAAAAAATTATCATGTGGGACATACTCCCCGCATTTGGTGACTGATGCATTGGTACAATTATATTTAGAGCCGGGTAATTGACCAATCGCAAGTTCTGCTTTGGCAGCAATCAGTAAATCATCGGCACGAATATAGATCCCTTCATCTTCATAGCCAATAATACCTTCTGACTTGATCAAAGCATCGATATTCCTAAAACCGGCATAATAGTTAACAGCTTCACCATGCTCACCATTTTTACCATCAATCAAAATAATTGAGGTTGTGCTTGGCAACCCAGTTTTCTTGTCAATTCCATAGCCTTCTGTGGATACCATCATGTTATAAGCAATTGCCTGCTTGTTGTCTGTACCATAGGTAGTTCCAGACAATGCAACATTGGCATTGAGATTATAAATAGGAATACCAATTCCCCATGAGCCGCCATCCCCTGTCAGCTCAGGAAGAGAATTGTCAGAAATAAAACGTGCTTTTTCAGCAATAGACTGAAAATCCATACCCCGTATTGCAATAGAGGCAAATTCTTCTCCATTTGCGGCAGTACTAAGTCTCTGTTTAAGCGCAGAACTACTGCTACCTAAAGTCTTTTGCATATTTTCATTGATTATAAAATCGAGACTTTTGGCAGTAATGGTATTTATATAAATATTTCCAAGGTCGATATGGGCATTTTTACCATGTAAGACACCGTTCGCATTACGTGTAGTCAATGGTCTTAGATTGGAGAATTGCACAGCATGGCTTCCCTTACCGGTATGACCAATCTCAAGGGTGGTGGGTGCCATAGCTGCCGGGCGTCCGGTACTATTAGCACCTGTAAAATCTGCAGACAAGCCCAGATTTAATCCACCCTCTCCCACCAAATCACTGTATCCCGGTGCATTTTTGTCCTGACGCTCTAATACACCATTTACTTTATTGCTAACATCGAAAGTACCAATTTGGGTTTGATCAGCACTCATGGAGAGTCTTGCATTAGTGACTGCACCTGAAGCCCCTAATCGCATAATATTTTTACGTTCGTTATTTGGCGTATTATACCGTAAATCAATGTTAACCCCCGGATTGGTCGGATTAACCCGGCCAGCCGCGATATCAGTCAGATCTACAGCACGCTTTAAATCTACATACTGCTCTCGTGTTGTCAAAACCATGCCTTCGTTCGGGTCAATATACAGATAGCCCGATCCTGCAAAATTAAAATTAAAGTCATTCAAAATCAGACTATTTTCACCTAATTGATGACTAATCGTGGCATTTTTCAGTTGAAAGTCGATACTCGCAATTGAATCTTTATTAAATAAACCTGCACTGGTTTGCAATAGAACACTCAGCGGTGTAGAGGTACTAATTCCTAATGCACCTAAGCTTTGATTAGATTGTGTACCCGCAGTCCGAATACTATTTGCAGACTGACTACATGGATTGGTCGTACAAGCAATTTTTACCAAGTTTAAATCTGCAGTGGCTTGAAATGGTGAAACACTTGCCGCAAGCCGCAGTCCTGCCCCTTCCGAAGTTGCACCGACATCTATTTCCAGTTGACTAAGGATTGGATTATTATCTTTTCCATTAATTTCAACATCATGCAAACCTAAACCCATTTTTGTATTAGTCGTTGGATTTGGATCATACCAATTAACTTGAGCAATACTGGCTTTAGAAATTTCATGAGTAATCACCATACCATCTTGTCCAGTGACTTCACTCAATTCCTGCTCTTCAATACTTTCAAGTGCATAACCTTGTTGGATAAGACACATGCATACTGTTAGCAATTTCAACTTTATTGTTGTTTTTTTCATTTATATATCCTTATGCTGTACTTGACGTTGTTACTAACAACGACTTTGTGCCCCACCTGTACAGTTATAACCAAATATTTTCAAATTGCCTGACATATGTAAATTGCCATGAACATTCAACCCCATAAATCCTTTCTCAGCACCTTGATCAAACGAAGGAACATCTTGGGGCGCGGTCGTATAAGTTCCGTCGGCATTATAGGTACGCCCTGTATACGTACTATAAACACCAGTATTGGCATAACCTTCTAAAGCTCCAGCACCTGTGCCCGTTTCAATCGAAACCGTATTAAAACCCAAATTCCGGATCTTTAAAGGCTGGTTATCATAAAAGGTAATTTGCATCGCCGTCTGTGGTTCATTACGGTGATTAATAATGGTTGTACCATCAATTGAAAACTTATCAATCTGAATTGTGCCCTGAATACCTTTAAACACTAACCACTTTTTATTTCCATTGGCATCCATATGATTATTCGGTGCAATTGCTAATCGGCAAAACTGTCTACTTTCCCCACAAGTGTCCGGATCGAGCACATAAAATACGTCTAAAGGATTGCCATCGCTTCCCAGTTTGGAAATGGTATCTTTAGACAGATCGGTAGCATAAATATGGTTTAAGGATAAGGTCCAGTTCAGGTCCGCTCCACCCTGTCCTACGGTATCAGTTAATGCTTGCTGATCCAGAACCTCTAATCCGGCATAGCTAAACATCGCAGTACATAACAGTGTACAAAGAGTCAATAATTTGGACATGTTCGTACTCCTTTATAGACCTGTGGTTTTTATTTTTAAATGTTGAATCAGCACACCATCAATGACTGCCGAACCAAAGTTTTTACTTGAGCCATCAATGCTTTTAAATACAATGCCGGTTGAATCAACACCATCCTTAGCTCGCAGCATATTTGTTCCTGGAATCCGTTCTGTGGTGCCTATGGCAATACTACTGTGAGTTGCATTACGCCCTTGATAAAGTGCAGTAGTATCTAAAACATTATTTTTAATTGGTGTGCCACAACTATAGACATTACAGGTAGAACCCTTTAAATCGGTTGTTCCGAGTCCACCACCGTAATTTTGATAGATTTGATTATAAATAGAAGGAATATTGGGAATACGTGTCACTTCTAAAATAATGTTATTGCCTTCTGAACCCACCACGAAAGGCTGGTACATATTACCGAGCACCAAGTTAATATTTGGACTATAGAGATATAAACCATCAAAATCATGAAAGACTGGAGCAATACTTCCATTCAAGGCTGGGGTTGGGCCATCACCATCAAGCCCATCTGTTTTTGCTGCAGTACTTAAACGGATGCCTTTACTATTTAGATTAGAGTCCGTGATGCTTAAATTTTCTGGTTGATCATTAGTATTTAGACGAACAATACTCGCCATACCTAATGTTTGGCTGTAATTCTTATTGTCAGATTCTAAGGTTTGGAATAACCGAACTTGTGAGCCATTAAGACTAAGACCATTAGCAACAAATTGGGTTCTCAAACGGTATTCTTTATCAAGCCCCGAAGTCGGCCCACCTGTTATAGGATCTACCACATTAGAAGAATTAAGCTCACGCGCAAAAATATCACTCCAAAAACCCAACTTGATATTATTATCACTTTCCACACCTGCAATCGGGCTTAATGGAGCTTCTAAAGCAATATAGCCTACATCTTTAGCAGCGTCCTTGAACTGTTTAACATTTTCAGTTCCTGCACGAAACAACCAGGGATTTTCGGCTGATCCCCAACTAAAGCCTTGGTTACTGTATCTTGTGCTTAGAGAGCCATCACTTTTTGATAATGCCAAACCATAAATAAAGACATCGGCTTTAGTACGGAGCGTACTGACTGAAGAATTCATTGCCGCCTCCTTGGCAGCAATGGTTGCGCTTACCTTCACCGCCTGCTCCATAGCTATGACTGCATTTTTAGCCTGAATCAATGCATATTTATCAGCTTCAATTGCTAATTTTTCTTGAGTCCTTTCCTCAACAATAATGGGTACTCTTGGATCAATCACATTGTTCCGCGCACCTACTGCTTGAGTCCACTCATTATTAAGCGAAGTCCCTATTCGATTGCCCCACAGTAATTCGATCATTTCATAGGTATTTGCCAATGCGAATTCAGCAGATTTTTCTTGATTCAATAAAGTAGCCTCTAAAGTATTTGGTCTAACAGTTGTACCATCATTAACAAGACTAATTTTCCCATCGTAATAATCATCATAGCGCTGGTTATAATAGCGTTGCATCAGATCAGAGCTGCGCTTTTCCTCGACAAGACCAGTACGAACACTCGTTTTAAAAGCCGTAGTATTAAAACCATTATAAACTGATGTGTAATTATCTGTTTTATATTGAATATATTTAGATGTATAGGTATTTACATACAGGTTAGCATTGGCACTAATACCATTTAAATAATTACTAGCATAAACCCGATCATATACTTTATTATAGGCACGCTCACCTAACTGATTATAGTTCTCTCCTGTTGGAATAATACGAATAAATCCTGTATCTGCTTGTCCGGGATTTTCAATGCCTCTGGCATAACTGGAACCAGCAGAAAGATCTTTAGGACCTTGAAACACCATTTTGAAGTCGTCAAGAACAAGCGCAACACCTTCACCTGTGGTGTTAGAAAGAGAAGAATCTGATAATTCCTGCATCGCATGTGCAGAAGGCAACAGGCTGAAACCGATTGTCATCGCTAAATAACTTTTGCGAAATTTAAATATGTCTTTTATCTGAGTCATCTCACTCTTTCCTTTTTATCCGATGCTCCGCACCTTTATACTTCAGCTTCCCAGCCGCCAAACTTTAATTTTTATGATGCATTACATCTTTTTTATGGCTATGCGGAATCCATTATGCTGATTTTTAATACAGATGCCAAAGCCAATCAGGCGAAAAATAGCAGTTTCCGATGAATGAAAATCTCAAAAAAATAAACGGGACATAAAGTCCCGTCATTCAATATTTTAAAACAATTAGGTCTTCGGCAAAGTAACGCCTGTCTGACCTTGATATTTACCACCACGATCTTTATATGAGGTTTCACAGACTTCATCAGATTCAAAAAACAGCATCTGCGCCACACCCTCGCCTGCATAAATACGCGCAGGAAGATTGGTCGTATTTGAAAACTCTAAAGTGACGTGTCCTTCCCACTCTGGCTCAAGCGGAGTCACGTTAACAATGATGCCACAACGCGCATAAGTCGATTTACCTAAGCACACGGTCAAGACATTACGGGGAATGCGGAAATATTCGATGGTACGCGCCAAAGCAAACGAGTTCGGCGGAATGATACAAACATCCGACTCGATATCAATAAAGCTGCGTTCATCAAAGTTCTTCGGATCGACAATTGCAGAATGCACATTGGTGAATACTTTAAATTCGCGTGCACAACGCACGTCATAGCCGTAGCTGGATACGCCATACGAAATCAGCTTTTGACCATTTTCATCCAAACGTACCTGGTTTTCTGCATACGGTTCAATCATGCCGTGTTTTTCGCTCATTTCGCGAATCCAACGATCAGACTTAATTGCCATTGATATAATCCAAAAATCTTAAGAACAAGTTATTGCGACGTACTTTAACTGAAATTGCCACTAATGAAAATAAGTGAAAGTCCGAGAGCTCAAGTTGCCCAAAAATTGCTGATCGAGATTAGCTTATAAACTTAAAAGTGCAGAATAACTTAAAGGAATAGAAAAGCTCATTAGCACCAGCGAAGCCGTTTTCTGCAGGTTTTTCTGATTGAGCCAACGACTGTTTTTTCTGGCCAGGATTGAACCTAAAAAAGTCCAGAAGAATGCAATCGGAATCAGCAGAAGTAAAAAGACAAGCATATGAGTCACATAATGCTGACTACTTTTCCAAACAATGACAGGAAAAATAGCGGAGGCAAATAAAAGTGCTTTAGGATTAAGCAAGGTTGCCAAAAATAATTCTCGTGCGCGAATCGAGACATTTTCAAAATTTTCGCTTATTTCTGCAGTCCGCCATAATTTCACAGCGAGAAATAGAATATAGCCAGCACTAAAAAGTTTGAGAATCGTCGGTAAAAGCGGAAGATGAACGGAAATTTTTCCGATCAGAATGCCCCATAAGCTAATGGCGATCAGATAACCAAAGGCTTCCGCAGGAATTAAACGAAATGTTTTTTTAAATCCGACCTGAATGCCTGAAGATGCCAATAAGGTATTGGTTGGGCCTGGTGTTAAAAGAATGGTTGCCACTAAACCAATAAAAAACCATGAAATCATAGTTTGACCTCGCTCTAATCCGAGTAGCATAGAAGAATTCGGTCAGTGCTGCAAAAAAATAATTGTAAGAGAACATATAACCTAAAATTTAAATTTATTTATTTTAATTAATTCAAATATTTAGGATAAATACCCGATAGTCATTTCAGTCAATTTCGGCCATTTAAATCGAGCTAATTTTAAAAATAAGAAATAAAAAGCCCTAGCTTTTAGCTAAGGCTTAAATATCTGAATTTTCTATAGAATTAGAAAATTCGGCTATGATCTTTTTCTGCTTTGGGTAGCTGTGCGGCAATTTTCTCTGCAATCAGCATATAGCTTTCTGCAGCAGCATCTTCGGCAATGACAGAAGGTGTACCGGCATCCGCATTTTCACGAATTTTAGCATCCAAGGGTAAACGGCCCAATAATGGAATTTGATATTGCTCAGACAGTTTATCGCCACCGCCGGTACCAAAAATCTGTTCCTCAAAACCACAATTTGAGCAGATATGGGTCGACATGTTTTCAATCACGCCCATGATCGGAATCTGCACCCGATTAAACAATTCAATGCCTTTAGTCGCATCCAGCAAGGCCACGTTTTGTGGCGTCGTCACAATCACTGCACCCGTCACCGGAATACGCTGTGCGAGAGTTAACTGGATATCGCCTGTGCCAGGTGGCATATCAATCATCAGCACATCAAGGTCTGGCCATAGGGTCTGATTGAATAACTGCATTAATGCACCCGTGGCTTTTGGACCACGCCAGGCAACTGGAGTATTGTGGTCTCCAGTTAAATGTCCAATCGATAACACCGCCATTCCATAGGCTTCAATAGGGACAAACTGCTCTGCTTCGATCATTGGCGTTTTGCCGGCATTGCCGAGCATGGTCGGAATACTTGGACCGTAAATATCGGCATCGAGTACGCCTACGCGCAGGCCTAATTTTTGTAAAGCCAAGGCCAGATTGACAGTCGTGGTCGATTTACCTACGCCACCTTTGCCGGATGACACCAGAATCACATTCTGAATACGAGGATGTTTCGGGACATCACGCTGTTGCGGTGCAGCTTTTTGAATAGGCGGATTATTTGGATCAGGTTCTTCTGCTTTTGCAGGCTGTGCCGATGCATCAACCACAGGCGGAAGATTGGATTTTGCTTCAGCTTTAGGCTCGCTTGAACAGTTTTCACCTTCAGCATGATTATGCCCGCAACCACCTTCTTGCTTATGTCCAGTTTTCTGCTGAATCACGTGCATATTCAGCTCTTGAATACCACATTTTTGCAAAGCTTCCGCCAGTTCATCATGAATCTGTTGCAGCTGCGCTTTTTCTTCGGGATAGGTATTCAAAGTAATTTGCAGAATTTCACCCTGTACATTGACCTGCGTAATACGATCTTTCAAGGCATTGCTGGAATTTGGCAAGATATAGTTTTGCAGTACGTTCTGCACAGCTTCTTCGTTCACCTCCTTGGAAGGCGAAAAAACCGATTTAAGCGAAGAAAGCCAGGACATAGGTTACTCCAAAAATGTAGATCGACATCTGAATCGCTTAGTTTAACGGTGTTTTAGGCGAAGGTTAAGCACTGTATTGGAGAAGATGAAACAGATATCTTCAATTTCCAACTATTTTACTTGGTTTTGTGAAATATTTTATGAAATCTTGGTGAATAGAAATAATGAAAAATGAATGATTGAGAGTAAAGAAAGGCAGATTATTTTGATGTAATAAATTTTTTTTATTGATCTTATGTGATCAAGCCACTTTAACCCTCTGTAATTAAAGTGGCTCTATGATCACAGACTATTTATGATTTTTATTGTTTTCAGATTTGTCTTGTTGATCCTTGGTGTTTTTATCCTGATCTTGTTTCGATTCATCCTTTTTGGACTGAGATTTGCTTTCTGAATCTGTATCTTTGGCATCTTGCTGCTGATCCGAATCACTTTCCTTCGATTGATTATCTTTCATTTTATTCATCGTATCAGTCGCCATCTGTTTCAGATCAGCGAACTTAACCGAGGCTTCGCTGAATAAGTCTGTGATTTTCTGTCTGGTATCTTCAAACTTATGCATGGCTTCATCTTTTAAATTTGCCATACTTGCCTGCTGATCGGTCTGACCATCTTTAGCATTTTGTTTATCTGACTTGTTAGATGATTTATCTTGAGATGTATGATCTGCTTTGGCCTTTTTCACATCATCCGAACCTTGCTCAGCATTTTGCTGGCCGTCAGATTTACCATGTTTCAGCTCATTCAGAAGCTTTTCACCTTTTTGCAATAGCTCCTCACCGATCGCAATCGCCTTGGCTTTTAGATCATCCATCTTAAAGCTTTCAGTTTTTTTATCGGACTGATTCTCTTGAGAACTATCTTTTTGCGCTGATTGCTCAGCATTTGCATCTTTGCCGTTGTGCTGGGTATCAGACTTCTGATCAGCATGGGTCTGGGCACTTTGACCGTTCTTATGTTCCTGATTATGCTGTTTATCTATCTCGTTTTGCTTTTGCTCTTTTGCAAGCTGATCATTCAATTCGCGTGCATGTTGTTCTTTATCTTGATTTTGCTTCGACGTATTGTTTTGGTTCTGCTGAGTCATGAGGTACCCTCCTTAGGCATATCATATAAACAATCAGCCATTTTTTAGCACAAAGCATCACGCGAATCGGGCGAAGTAAGCAAACTGCAACAAAGCCTGTACATGTTGTTGCTATTGTTTGCAGGATGTAGCATGAGCTGAGTCAAATCCGTATTGAAAAGCTCTATGCTAAAGATGATGCAGGCTTTTGTATTCGGGCCGTCCAAGTCCATCTATTCGCAGGGTTTCAGCAAAGCATTTCTTTGTAATTCTGTCAGCACATTTCCTTTAGCCTGCCAATTCAAATTCCGTCATGGCGTAATTTTCAAAGCTAAAGGGTGTATGTTGCCAATCCACATCTGCTGTTTATAGAATGCAAATTTATCATGAGACATTGCTTCAGGTTAGGCACGCAAAGTACTCATAAAGCTGACCGCAGAGAACAACCATATAAACAGAATGAAGCTGCGTGCTTGATTGAAATTGTCTATATCTGTGCCATGTAGCATGTTGTGACGGGTCATGGTCACATTCGAGCTTGAATCCATTTTATAGGCAGCAAGTTCAGCAAAATATGGATTCAGTTCAATCGCGATTTTGGACTTATGCCACAGGCTTTTAATTTCATTGCCTTTTAAACCCGGTACGATTTTATAAACATCGACAAACTTGGTGCCATTTTGCTTTAAAAAGCCTGTTTTGATCAGAATATCAGTCAAAATGCCTTCAAGCTGTGCATAGACATTGGGAATACAACCGCTGTAAAAGCCAAGCTTGTACATTTTCAAGCTTTCAAGCAACACCAAACGGCGCTTGGCTTTGATCTCTTCATCAATCTCTAAAGCATCAAAGGCTTTCAGCATTTCAGTTTGGAAATATTCGCTATTGATCATATCGAGTAAATTAAATTGCTCAACATCTTCAAACTGGTGAATGGTTGGCCAAAAATGCATGAGGTTTAAAGCATCATTGGCAAACTTTGCCCCAATCGGTTGATCCAGCTGATCTGCAAGCACTTGGAAGTAAGCATCTTGCTCTGCCAAGCCCGATAAGGTTTTAATTAAAAGTGTATGTTCATCTGCCGAGATGCCTTCAAGATAAGCTTTTGCATCTTTTAAAATCTGACTGCCCAATTGTTTTTGACTCGCAGCATTTTGCTTAATGCGCGTCACTGGTTGGTCATCTTCATAGTCGTCGTATTCGATCATGGACGGCTTACTCTTTTAATAAATGCAATAGCGCACTATTATCCACGATTCTTGCTTGGCTCGTAGTGCTAAGTCGGATGTTTTAACGATTTAACTAAACTCAATCATTCCTGATTTTAATAAAAACCATTTACGCTCAACAATAACTTTTGTTTTTCAGTGATTGCCCAATAATTATTATAGTAAGGTTTGGCTTTCTCAATCTTTTTAAACATGGGTTCCTGACATGCCTGTTCAACGGTTTCAATCTGTTTTTCTGAACCAAAAACAATGAATGAATCTCGAACTCTTTCTTGTCTAGGCAACTTAAACCACGGATCCGAAACGACATAATGAATATTGGAATGCCATGTTTTCCAACGTTTCTTTACCGTCGGTTGAATACATTCAATATGCTCAACGGTCTTGGCTTCACCATACTTCCATTGCTTTAGAAATACTTGTTTGGTTTTATCATTGAGTGGATAAACCATTACCCACACACCCCAATCACCACCATGATGGCGACTAAAATAAAAAATGGGATCAGGTAAATTCGGAAATTGTTCACGATCCGCTAAAACAGAATCATCTAACCTTTTTTGATGTTGCTGATCATCTACGATTTTTAAATTGATGATGAAACAAATCGCAAATAAAGTGCATGGCAAAAATACAAGATACAGAAACATTTTTAACGCATTTTTAAAAAAATTAATCATTCTTTAATCTGTTATTATTTTTCATTGATATATAAAAAGATTATTTGATTAAACCGAGTTGATGACAATGCTATCAGCAATTTTGAATAATTCACTAAAAGCCTTATGCAACTTTTGCATATCTCAGGTAAAATCGTCCACCTTGCATAATATACGAATGAGAGAGTCATATCCGTGCGTAATATCTTAGTCACTAACGCCCTTCCATACGCCAACGGCCCTATTCATATGGGTCACCTACTCGGTTATATCCAAGCTGATATTTGGGTACGTGCGATGCGTGCGATGGGTCATGATGTGACTTATGTCTGTGCGGATGATGCTCACGGAACTGCGATCATGCTGCGTGCCGAAGCGAATGGCATTTCACCTGAAGCGCAAATTGCCAATGTGCAAAAAGAACACATTCGTGACTTTGACGGTTTCGGTGTGCATTTCGATCATTATGATTCTACACATAGCGATACCAACCGTGCTCGTGCGTCTGAAATCTATGTGAAAAACCGCGATGCTGGCAATATTGCAGTTCGTCCGGTGACCCAGCTTTTTGATCCTGAAAAAGGCATGTTCCTGTCAGACCGTTTCATTAAAGGCACCTGCCCGAAATGTAAGGCGGAAGATCAATACGGCGACTCATGTGAAGTCTGCGGTGCTACCTATAATGCAACAGAATTGTTGAATCCGCATTCAACTTTAAGTGGGGCAACTCCAGTCGAAAAATCATCTGATCATTACTTCTTTAAATTGCCAAATTTTGGTGAATACCTGCAAAAATGGACTCGTGATGAAGGTCGCTTGCCGGTATCGATTGCCAACAAGCTGGACGAATGGTTTGAAAATGGCTTGAACGACTGGGACATCTCACGTGATGCGCCATACTTCGGTTTTGAAATTCCAGATGCGCCAAACAAATATTTCTATGTTTGGGTGGATGCGCCGATTGGTTATATGTCGAGCTTTGAAAACTACATCAAAACCAAACGTCCTGAATTGAATTTTGATGACTACTGGAAAAAAGATTCTGAAAATGAGGTCTATCACTTCATTGGTAAAGACATCGTGTATTTCCATGCCCTGTTCTGGCCCGCAATGCTGGAAGGTGCAAATTACCGTACGCCATCAGGCTTATTCGTAAATGGCTTCCTGACAGTCAACGGTCAGAAGATGTCTAAATCTCGTGGTACCTTTATTAAAGCGGAAACCTATTTAGAGCATTTAAACCCTGAATATCTACGTTATTACTTCGCGTCGAAACTTTCTGACAAAGTTGAAGATTCTGACTTGAACCTGGATGACTTTGTACAAAAAGTAAATTCTGACTTGGTTGGTAAAGTGGTCAACATTGCCAGCCGTTGTGCGAAGTTCATCAATACTAAATTTGACAATAAATTATCTGCAACTTGTGCAGAGCCTGAATTGGTTCAAAGCTTCATTGATGCGGGTGATTCAATCGCAGCGCAATATGAGTCACGTGAGTTCTCTGCTGCGATTCGTGAAATCATGGCGCTGGCAGACAAAGCCAACCAGTACATTGATGAGAAAAAGCCTTGGGCACTTGCGAAGCAGGAAGGTCAGGAACAACAGGTTCATGATGTATGTTCTGTGGGGATCAACCTGTTCCGTCAATTGGCAGTGTATTTAGCGCCTGTATTGCCGACACTGGCTCAACAGGTTCAAGATTTCTTGCAACTTGAAAGCTTCGATTTTGCTTCTCGCGAAACAATTCTAGTGGGTCATGAAATTGCATTGTTCCAACCCTTAATGCAACGTGTAGATCCAAAAGCGGTTGCTGCCATGGTCGATGCATCTAAAGATTCTTTAGCTGCTCCTGCTGTTGAACCAGCTAAAGCTGAAAAGAAAAAAGAGAAGAAGGTCGAGAAGAAAGCTGAACCTAAAGTCGGTGAAGCTGAAATTATTGGCATCGAAGACTTTATGAAAGTTGACCTACGTGTGGCTGAAGTTCTTGAAGCAGCTATAGTTGAAGGTTCTGACAAACTGCTTCAACTCACTTTAAACGTTGGTGAAGCTGAGCCACGTAATGTGTTCAGTGGTATTCGTGAGTTCTATCAACCTGAAGACCTAAAAGGTAAATTGGTGGTGATGGTGGCTAACCTTGCGCCACGTAAGATGCGCTTTGGTATTTCAAATGGTATGGTTTTAGCTGCGGGTAATGGCGATGGTGTTTGGGTGATTTCACCTGAATCTGGTGCTAAACCGGGTGATAAAGTGTCTTAAGATTTCCATTTTAAGCAAAGAAAGCCTCTACTGATGTAGGGGCTTTTTTATATCATAAGTTAAATTTAATTTCTTGATTTTTAATATTTTCAATATAAAATCAATGCGCTTTTTTATTCTTTTATAATTATTCGGGGTAAGCATGAAAAAATTACTAGTTTCAGTTCTAGCGATGTCTACAATTGCATTTACAGGTTGTTCAGTACGTATGGCTGACATGACAGTTGCATCTACTAAAAACTACAACCTAAACTCAAACCAGTTTGTGAAAGGTGAACGCGTTAAAGGCGAAGATAAAGTTCCTGTGATTTTATTCCCACTTGGTATTCCTAACTTCAAAACAGCAGTAGATCGCGCAATTGAAAAAGACCGTTGTGCTGTTGCACTTTCTGATGTGGTAATTACTCAACTTAATCAAGCATTTATTATTGGTCAGATTGGCTATCGTGTAGAAGGCACTCAAGTGATTGACCGTTCTCAGCCTGAATGTGCTAAATAAGTTATAAATATAAAAAAGCCCCTATCTCTAGAGGCTTTTTTATTGCTGGGTCACTCAGCCTTGCAACATAAATTCCCAAATCACAAAGCCTAGTCCAAAACCAATCAGCGCATATAAGGTAATGATGAAAAACACAAAGCTGGCATTGTTTTTTCTTTTCCAAAAATTCATCGCGACACCCAAAGCTTGTTCGTAATACCCCATGTTAACGAGCTTTTCATAAAAAGTGAAATATATCTAAGCATTTTATTTATAATAATATTTTAATGAAAAAACAGGTTTTTAACTTTCAAAAAATCAATATACAGATTCAGACTGAATTTTTAGTACAGATGCCAAATCGGCACTTCCATTTTAAAAAATGGTAAATATATTCATATTTTTTTTGCTGGCATCCGTGCTAATACATAGAATTGACTTTAATTACATAAGAATAGCCATGAAATACTTCACCTCTTCTCTCGTCGTGTCACTGTTTGCTTTAGGTTCAATGGCGGGTATCTCTCAAACACATGCGCAAACCGTTTCTAGCACCCAACAACAAAAACAGGTTCCGGGGTATTATCAGCATAACTTCGGAGATTACCAGATTACTGCCCTGCTGGATGGTACCAATTATCTGTCCAAAGCCTTATTTAAAGATATTCCAGCAGCTCAAGCCGACCAAATCTTGAAAAAACACTACGTCGATCAAGCCAAAGGCATCCAGACCTCCGTGAATGCCTTTCTGGTCAATACAGCCAAGGAACTGGTTCTGGTCGATAGCGGTACTTCAAGCTGTAATGGTCCACACCTAGGTTCAGTGTATTCCAATTTACAGGCTTCAGGGCATAAACCTGAACAGGTCAATGCCATCCTGCTCACGCATTTACATCCTGATCATGTATGCGGTATCAGTAATAACGGCGTTGCCAATTTCCCTAATGCCAACATTTATGTATCTCAAGCTGAACTGGATTTCTGGATGGATCCCAAAACGGTAGACAAATTACCAAAAGCCAAGCAGGCAGGTTTTTTGGGCACAGTCGATAAAATCAAGAAAGCCATTGCCCCCTATCAGGCCAAGAATCAGCTCAAAACCTTTAAAACTGGCGATAAAATCCATGCTTTCGATGTTATCAGTTCGGCTGGACATACACCGGGGCATTTTGGTTTTAGCTTAAAATCTAAAGGTCAGCAGATGGTGTTTATTGGAGATATTGTGCACTCACATACGCTGCAGTTTGATCGCCCACAGACCGGCGTTGACTTTGATGTCGATCCGAAAAAGGCGATCGAAACCCGCTTAAAATATTTTGCTGAATATGCGAAAAATGGTCAGACGGTAGCAGCACCACATTTGCCATTTCCGGGGATTGGACATATTTATTCTAAAGACAATAAAAGCTATCAATGGATTCCGGTACATTTTAAAGATTAATTGAATACTTCAATAATTTTATCTAAGCATGAAACCCTAATTTTTTAGGGTTTCATTTATTTTAAATATCCTTCAGCCAGATTCCCTATGACTTGGTAAATTTAAAACTTGAATGACGCTTTGAAATTTAAAAGCAATAGTTTCGTTTATTTTTAAATTTTTTCTTAAAAATCTTTTACTTTTTACGTGCACCTTTAGCATGCTTTTTTAGCACCGTTTTTCTTACGATAAATATAAACACCTAAAAATATAATATAAATCTGAATTTTATGAACTCTCGCCATGTCTTAGTTTGGTGCAAAAAAATAGTAACGTGCTTTATATCGAGTCTTATCAATTTCAAGAAATTCTTCATCAAAATTTCCCTTGCTTAGCCCTCTTCTACAATCAATTTGCCTCTATATACTGATTTTCTTTTGTGATCCCGCGCACTAAATTGGAACGCACCATGCAAAATATAGACTTATTATTTCTTCTTCTCGGTGCAGTTCTAGTGCTTGCCATGCATGCTGGATTTGCTTTTTTAGAGCTTGGAACAGTTCGACATAAAAACCAGGTCAATGCCCTAAGTAAAATTCTAACCGACTTTGCCATCTCCGCCATCGCCTATTTTTTAGTGGGCTACTATATTGCCTACGGTCAGCACTTTTTCCATGATGCTGCAACCTTGTCTGCCGATCATGGCTACAATCTGATGCGCTGTTTTTTCCTGTTGACCTTTGCTGCAGCCATTCCAGCGATTATCTCTGGAGGGATTGCAGAGCGTGCCAAAATGCGTTCACAGGCTTTAGCGACATTATTTCTGGTTGCGCTGATCTATCCTTTTTTTGAAGGTATGATCTGGAATGGCAACCTTGGTTTTCAGGATTGGCTGACCCATGCATTTGGCGCCAGTTTTCATGATTTTGCCGGTTCAGTTGTTGTTCATGCAATGGGCGGCTGGATCGCACTTGCCGCAATAATCCTACTTGGTGCACGTCATGGCCGTTACAAAAAAGATGGCCGGATCACCGCGCATCCTCCTTCATCAATTCCTTTTTTGGCTTTGGGTTCTTGGATTCTGATTGTTGGCTGGTTCGGCTTCAATGTCATGAGCGCGCAACGGCTGGATGCCATTTCCGGACTGGTCGCTATTAACTCTTTGATGGCCATGGTTGGTGGAACAATAGCGGCCAAAGTTGCGGGGAAAGATGACCCCGGCTTCCTGCATAATGGTCCCTTAGCAGGTCTGGTGGCAATTTGTGCCGGATCAGACGTCGTTCATCCCTTGGGTGCTTTTTTTATCGGGATCAGCGCCGGTATTATTTTTGTGAAACTCTTTACCTATACCCAAAATAAACTCAGAGTGGATGATGTACTGGGAGTCTGGCCTTTACATGGCGTTTGTGGTGCTTTTGGTGGATTAGCTGTGGGTATTTTCGGTCAGCAATGGCTTGGAGGAATGGGAGGAGTGTCTTTAATTTCACAACTCATAGGTACAGTGCTGGCGATTGTCATTGCCTTGGTGGGTGGTTTTTTGGTGTATGGCTTGCTTAAGGTTCTGATAGGTATTCGCCTGACTGAGGAAGAAGAGTTCAACGGTGCAGACCTATCGATTCATCGTATTTCTGCTAACTCGGAAGAAAATACTTTTTAATAGATACTTAGATTCTCAAATGAAGTGCAACAGAGATTAAATTATTGGAATGAAGCAAGATGAGCTAGCATTTTGCTTCCGACCGACCAAAGTCAAAGTTGCATCATGAACTATACTCATCTTACCCAAGAAGAAAGATATCAGATTTATACATTATTACGTGAAGGTTTTTCTAAACGTCATATCGCTTGGAGACTGAATCGTTCACCTTCAACCATTTCTAGAGAAATCAAACGTAATCAAGCGAGAAATGGCTATTTTGCTAAACATGCCAATAAAGTAGTAGCTCGAAGACGGCATTGTCCTAACCCTAAAAGAATTCCTTGTGAAATGTGGACACATGTCATCTCTTATCTTGATCTTCAATGGAGTCCTGAACAGATCGCTTCTTGTGTTGCAGTCAGTTTGCATTCAATTTATCGCTTTATACGGCAGGATAAAAATAAGGGCGGTACACTCTTTCATAACCTACGTTTCAGAAATCAAAGAAAGAGGAAATATGGCTCTCCTGAAACCCGTGGTCAGCTGAGTAATCGTAAAAGCATTCATGACAGACCTATTGAGATTGAGCAGCGGACTCGCTTTGGTGATTTGGAAATAGATACAATTGTGGGTAAGAAGCATCAGCAATCATTGGTCTCTATTGTAGATCGGAAGACAGGTTATTTATGGCTGAAAAAGTGTAGCTCACGCAAGGCAGAGGAAATTTGCCAAACAACCATCAGCCTTCTTGAACCGATCAAAGATCAGCTAAAGACGATTACTGCAGATAATGGTAAGGAGTTTAGCCTACATGAGTATGCTGCTCAAGCATTAGAAATAGACTGGTATTTCGCTGATCCCTATAGCGCTTGGCAACGAGGCACGAATGAAAATACAAATGGCTTAATCAGACAATATATTAAAAAAGGCAGTAATTTAAATGCCTATACGGATGAATATATCTCAGAAATCACTCAACGTTTGAATCATCGCCCAAGAAAAAGACTCGGCTTTAAAAGTCCGAGTCAGGTATTATGGCAACAACATGGTGTTGCACTTCAAATGCTAATCTAAGATATAAAAAAGCCTCTACGACTAGGGGCTTTTTTTTATTTATAAGCGGAGCGTCTATACGAAATAATTACTTCATACCGAAAATTAATTTTAAGCCAAGTACCGTCATCACTGCACCTGCTGCGCGGTCAAACAAAGCCTTAAACTTCAAATAAACACGACGTGGTTTTTCCGCAGATAATGCAACTGCGACCAGTGAACACCAGCCCGCATCAATAAAAAAACATAAGACAGGTAAAACAAAATAAAAATACGTTGGAATTTCTTTCGGTAACAGCGCAGTAAAAATACTGGCCAGCACAATTGCAATTTTGGGATTAGACAACTGTGTGATTAAACCGGTAGTAAAAGCACGGCGTAAAGATATCTGTTTGCTAATGGTTGTATCCGCTTCGATCGGATCTTTGGCATGTTTAATGATTTTAAACGCCAGCCAAAGCAAATATAGCCCCCCACAAATTTTTAAAGCCAGGTACGCTGAAGGTACTGCCAGTAAAAATGCCTGCAAACCGAGTACCGCCAGCAGACCAAAAATCGCTGCACCGAGACCAGTACCCAATGCAGTAAATAAACCATGTTTACGTGAAATGGCAATTGAATTTTTTGCTACATAAATAGAAGTCGGCCCGGGACTCATTGCGCCTAACATCAAGGCAAAAGCAATCGAACCTAAAATCCAGAATGATTCCACGAGATAACCTGACTTAAAAATTGAAGGGCTATTTTAAGCAAAAACCTGACAATTTGCTGTAAAAATTTCTGGATTTGTCATGAATTTCAACTATAGCAATTACTTAAGGTTTCAACTGATCCTGAGCACTCAAATGCTTGTCTAGCAGTTGATAATCCTGCTCATATACAGGTACGCCACCAATAATCATGGTACGGGTTTCTGTTTTAGGTTTATTCAACGCATCATCACAGCCCGACAGACTGAGCAGCATGCCGACCCACACAGCACAGGATAATATTTTCATTATTCTACCCTCCTCAGGGTTTCCTCTGTTTAGATTAGCATTGTTGTTTAAATAATCAGCGGAATATTTGTGACAATCTACAACCAATTCCATAGCTTTCAGCGAATAATGGCTTATTGAAAAACTTTGATTTTTAGCACTTCCGCTATAATGCCTCTATCATGAACTTTGCGAACTTTTATGTTTGAAACCATTGCCCAAAATATTCCAGATCAACAGATTAATTTTCACGATATTACTTTAATAATACGTCGTCTGGATCTGGTGCATCCACAAATCTCGGGCAACAAGTTTTTTAAACTGAAATATAATTTTCTTGAAGCCAAAAGACAGGGTTATCAGCATATTCTGAGTTTTGGAGGTGCTTATTCCAATCATATTGCTGCTACTGCATTTGCCGCACAGCAGTTTGGTTTTCAGAGTGTTGGAGTGATTCGGGGTGAAGAACTGGCTGATCGACCATTGAATCCAACATTAGCCACCGCCCAAGAATTCGGGATGCAGTTGCATTTCGTCAGTCGTGATGAATATCGGCGCAAGCAACAGCCTGAGTATTTGGCCGAACTCGCTCGACAATTTCCTGAACATTATGTGATTCCTGAAGGTGGAACCAATGCTTTGGCGATTCAAGGGTGTCAGGAAATATTAAAAGATAGCGATGCGCAATTTGATGTGATTTGTTGTGCAGTAGGCACCGGTGGCACCATCAGCGGATTGATCGAAGCCAGTCACGCGCATCAACAGATCTTAGGATTTTCCGCACTGAAAGGTTCATTTTTAAAAGATGAAGTCGCCCAACTAATGAATAAAACCAACTGGAACATTCTCGATGATTATTGCTTTGGTGGCTATGCCAAAACCAGTGCAGCCTTGATGCAGTTTATCCGGGATTTTGAAGCGGAATTTGCAATTCCACTGGAGCAGATCTACACGGCTAAAATGCTGATGGGGATTTTTGATCTAATCGAGAAAAATTATTTTCCGGCTGGATCAAAACTGTTGGTGATTCATACTGGTGGTCTGCAAGGCCGTCATATTCCCTTTGGTTTTACAGCAACCTAAGCTTGAATCGGTTGATTATTATTTAAGGCAATTAACCCTTTGACCAAGCGGTAGATATGCCAGATAAAGACCAGAAATACAATCAGGAAACCAATCAAGATCACAGTCAATAAGCCACCGACGATATAGCCCAGCAAACTGATCCAGAAGGTTTTAATTTGCCAGTCGACATGACTTTCCAGCCAGGTACCGCGCATTTCATCACGCTTGATATAATTCATCACAATCGCAATAAATGGGGTCAGACCAAGAAAAAATCCTAAAATATAAAGAATATAAGTAATGAGATTATATTGTTTTAAATCTTCCGCGCTTGCCATTCGCTTTTCCTTGTTATTATGTTTTTAGTTTGTACAAAAACTATGCATGAGTTTTAGACAGCTTTCAAATATTTTATGTTTAAAATCCACTGTGAATCTGCAATCACGGAACTGATTTTTCTGGAATAGAGAAAGCTGAAATAAAATTGTCTATAATGCTTCCCTTTTCTTCTCCCTTGAGTGTGTGATGTCTTCCAAGCAATACGATGTTCTAGTCATAGGTGCCGGTGCCTCAGGTTTAATGACGGCGTATATGGCTGCGCAACGTGGGCGTAAAGTCGTGGTAGTGGAAAAAGCCAATAAGGTTGGCAAAAAAATCCTGATGTCTGGCGGTGGTAAATGTAATTTCACCAATCTGGAAGTCGAACCGAGCAATTACATTTCACACAATCCACATTTTGTGATTTCAGCTTTAACGCGTTATACCAACTGGGACTTTATCGGCTTGGTATGTGAATACGGCATTGCTTATGAAGAGCGCAAACATGGACAGCTGTTTACCTTAAATGGTGCAAAAGATATCTTGTCGATGCTGCTAGCGGAATGTGACAAAACCGGTCTGGTCGATATTAAAACCAGCTGCGAAGTGAAAGCAGTGAATCCAGTCGATGATCAAGGCTTTCAGGTGGCGACCTCACTGGGATATTTTGAAGTTGAATCTGTCGTCGTGGCATCCGGTGGTTTATCGATTCCTACGCTTGGCGGTTCAGGCATTGGCTATGAGATTGCAAAACAGTTTGGACATCATGTCTATCCAACCCGTGCCGGACTGGTTCCATTTACCTTCTCTGACGGATTTAAAGAAGTCACCACGCGCTTAAGCGGTAATGCCGTAGAAGCAACACTCTCGAATGAGCTTAATAGCTTTACCGAAGCGCTATTGTTTACCCATCGCGGTTTGAGTGGGCCAAGTTCCCTGCAACTTTCCAACTACTGGAATGTCGGTCAGAGCTTTAAGGTCGATTTCTTACCGAGTGTAGATTTACTGGATTTCTTTAAAACGAAAAAACGAAGTCAGCCCAAAGTCTTGCTGCGTACATTACTGAATGAATATTTACCGAAAAGTGTGGTGGCTGAATTACAAAGTCTGATCTGGACTGAAAGCGCTGAAACTGCCATTGGCAATATCAGTGATGACAAGCTGGAACAGATTGCGGCACGTCTGCATGGCTTTGAAGTGAAACCTTCGGGAACAGAAGGCTACCGTACAGCGGAAGTGACTTTGGGTGGTGTAGACACCACGGAAGTATCCTCAAAAACCATGGAAAGTAAAAAGCAGAAAGGTTTGTATTTTATTGGTGAAGTGCTGGATGTTACCGGACATTTGGGCGGCTATAATTTCCAATGGGCATGGTCATCGGCACATGCCGCATCGGAATATATTTAATCAATAGATAATCTGGTTTGCTACTTAACTCATTCCAGATAGTCTGTTTTAAACAGGTTGAGATTGGCCGTATTTTTTAAACGGTCAATCGTCAGCTGCATTTTTTGAGCTTCTCGCAGACATAGCGGTACGTCATCTGCTGAAGATGCCATGAATTTATGTTGCAGTGCTTTCCACATATTGTTGATCTCCTTTTCTTTATATTTTTAATGCAAGAAAAATACCAAAATCATTTTAGTATTCACTTGAATATTCTATATTTTTAAAAAAATAAATTCTATTCCTAGCGACTGAGCAGGATTTACTTCTCAGTTAAATTCGTCTGCCTCTGGTATTTTCTTATCCAGCTCCCGCTCAGACTGCTCGTCCTGCTTGCTCTTTACAAAAATAAATCGATAGGCAGCGGTAAAAAAGCCAATCGTAATTCCTGCAATGACTAAAGGCGCCAGAACTTTGTTAGGTTTCTTGGTATTCATTCATTTTTCCTTATGACTGAACAAAATCGACCACATGAGCGTGGTCGATTTTGCTTAAAAATAAAAGGTTATTTCAGGTCATCTTTTTTCTGAGTTGAACGGTCAATATCGACATCTGGCTCTTTTTCTCCGGTTGAACCAAATGGATTATTGGCTGGTGGATGAGTCGGATCGACTTTTACTGAATCTGGTACGGCCTGATCCGCATCCGGATTGACAGGATCAATACCTAATGACTCATCATCCTGTGGTGCAGTGGTAAGGATTGCCGGGGTAGTATGGGATAAATCCGTACTCATAGGCGTACTCTTGTCTGAATCCTGATTTGGCATGATGCCTGCTCCTGGAGTTGAGATTGAGGAATCGCTAGTACCTGTAGCCGTTTGCGAACCGCTAAAGGACTGGCTCATTGAGCTATCGGTAGAACTCATACCCATCGCCGCACCTGTAGTGCCTGACATATCAGCTGCACTTGTACCTGTGGTCTTGCCACCTAATCCAGAAAATATGCTGTTCTCAGCTTGTTCTTTGACTGGATTGGGGTCTTTGGCCTCACGTTTGGCTTTATCGATCAAATCTGTGAGTACACGTTCTGCAGGTTGACGACCACCCAAACCAAATGCCAAGGCAAATGCCACTGCTACAGCACCCAAAGTTAGGCCAAACGCCAGGTTCACGATCGAATCGGCAATACCCATGGCACGCAGACCCATTGCCACAACCAGACCCATGATCAGGACACGAACCAGATTTGCCAACCAACGTGAACTGTTATATTCACCACGTTGTACGATATTCGCAACGATATTTGCCAGCCAGAAACCGATTACCAGAATCACCGCGCCAAGCAGAATGTTGGCACCAAAGTAAATGAACATCGCAATCAGGCCACTGATCTGTTCAAAGCCCAGACGGTTCGCTGCTTCAGACACCGCAAACAACATGGTAAACAGAACAATTAGTGAACCAACTACACTAGACAGTTTAGTCGTACCTAAAAAGCGTTGGATATCCAGTTTGGCAGGAATTTCATCAACACCTGTACCGGCAACCACTTCAACCACTAGACGTGCTACCAGTTTAGACACCACATACGCCAGAATTAGAATCAACGCAGCAGCGATGATATTCGGAATGGCATTCATGATTTCGTACAGCATGGCTGTCGCAGGCTGAGAAATGGCCTCGATACCCAATGCCTCAAATGCAATGATCAGTGCAGTAATGATCACCACAGCGAAGATAAATGAACCAACTACCTGAGAAACATTTGAGCTTTTGAAGATACCTACTTTTTCAGCATGTTGCTGTACATTCAGACTGTTTAATAGCCCTTCAACAATACCGCGCACAATTTTCGCCAGGATATAACCGACAAAAATGATGACTGCAGCAATGAAGATGTTTGGTAAGTAACTAACAACATCGGTCAGCATATTCTGAACTGGTAACAGCAGACCGTTGAGACCCAGAATAGACAGCACGATTGGCAAGAACAGTAATAAAATTAACCAGTAAGCAATTTCACTGATGTTTTTACTAATCGGACTGACACCGACTTCAGCACTGAGTTTTTCATCGAGTTGCGTTCGGTCTAGCAGTTTTTGTAGCCCTATCTTCACCAGATTGGCCACAATCCAACCTATGAATCCGACTGCAATTGCACCTAGTAACTGCGGGATAAATAACAGGAACTGCTGGATCATATTACTGAATGGACCGCTGACACTGGTAAGATTGAGCACGTTCAGCGCACCAATCACGGCAATAATCAGAATAATCCAGAACACGACGCGGGCGATAATGCTCTCCACATTGGAGTGATGACCTGTCGCCGTATTTAAATGTGTATTGGTGCCCAGTTTTTGCAAGAGCTTTTTAACGCCTGCCGAGACCAGTAACGCAATGATCCAGCCAATTACTAATATGGCAATTGCACTAAGAATGGGATGGAACTGATCCCAATAGTACATGGCATCGAAGCCACCACGCGGGCTTCTCATATAATCATTCATGTTGTTCTACCCTCTTTGTTATTAAGCTATTTATCTGAAATCGGGGGCATCTCCCTGAAACAATCAGCCCCTTCTTTTTCCGGATTCATATTAGATTTGATGTTTTCAGGCTCAGGCCAGGTAGATGGTACTACCTTAAAACATCACCATCCATTGCAAAAAAGCCCCAGTGGTTCACTAGAGCTTTTCAGGTATTTTCAGTTATTGAGTCGCCTGTCCATCGGTCGCAGTTGCTGTTGCTTCTGTGCCATCACCCACGGTTGCTGTAGCTTCCGTTCCATCATTCATGGTGGCGGTGCCTTGTGTAGGCTCACCGACTGGAGTTGAATTATTTGGGGTAGCAGGCTGTACATTCGGATTTGGATGTCCTGCAGGAGCATCATTCGCATCTGGATTCATGTCAGCAAACATATAGAACAGTAGTGCGAGTAAAAAAATACCGACCAAAATCAAGATATAAACAGGGATACGCTTTTTCTGCGTCACGTCTGCCTGATGATTTAAAGGTGGTTTTTTATTGAAATCATCGACCATAACCATCCTCACTCTTTGTTATTCATAAGTAGATTTTTAGAATAACAAGCTGTGAATAGGGCTTCTGTGACAAAACATGGTGAGATGGTGACGGGATGTAAGTCACTAATCCATCAGAATTCTCTGCTAGATGCTACTTTAAAATAGCCGTTTGGCTGGGCTATGTTGCATATCGACTGGGGTTTCGTGTTCATCTTTCAACTGCACCCCTGAAAGCTGTAACTCACAGGATTTACGCATCAATGCGACCAGTCGCTGGATAGCTAGTGGATAGGCCAAGCCCGCAGAACGGACATTGGAAATACAGTTGCGCAAGGCATCATGACACCCTTTAAAAGCATTATAAGTGTAATAAATTCCCATACTATCGGGTGAGCTCAAACCCGGCCGTTCGCCAATTAGCATGACCAGCATTTTCGCCTGTAAAATTTCTGCCAATTCATCACCCAGTGCCACACGACTGCCACGGGCAATCACTAAGGGGGCAATCTGCCAGCCTTGTTCTTTGCATGCCTCTAGCAAGGCCGGAATAAAATGCAGGCTATTTTCCTCAATGGCACGTGCTGATAGTCCATCTCCCAGCACAATCGCTACATCCCAATGTTGCTGATGTTCGGCCCGGTATTGCTGCAATATCGTTTTGGACTGTTCTGAAAGCACACGCCCAAGATCGGGACGTTTAAGATAAAGATCTTTCTCTACCGCCTGGCTTTCAATTTCCAGAATAGGCAGTCCCGTTTTAGCTAAGCCAGATTTTAAGAATTCAACATCAAGTGGCTTCAGTACCGCATCTTTAGCTTGCGCATGTGCCAACTGAAATTCCAGACTTGGTCGAGTCGGCAAGCTGCCCCCAGTTCGACCTAAGGCAATCCGTGCATCAGTAAAGGCTTTTAATTTCTGCCAGGGATTATCCTGTAATTGGGACTCAAATTTCACATCGGCAATCAGTTTCATAGTACTTCCTCAAGACAGGATTAGGCGTGAAAATTGCTTCGGCAACTCTGTTGGCCAGTGCAGCTGATTAGACTGTTGCGCCAAAATTCCCTGATGCTCCAGCCAGTAGTCAAATTCGGGTGCCGGTTTTAATCCCAGTAATTGCCGGATGTAGAGCGCATCATGAAAGGAGGTCGTCTGATAGTGCAACATCACGTCATCTGAACCGGGAATACCCATAATAAAATTCAGTCCGGCATTGGCAAGCAAGGTCAGCAGTACATCCATATCATCTTGATCGGCATCGGCATGATTGGTGTAGCAAATATCACAGCCCATTGGTACACCGAGCAGCTTGCCACAGAAATGATCTTCCAGCCCGGCCCGGATAATCTGCTTGCCGTTATACAGATATTCCGGTCCGATAAAGCCGACCACGGTATTGACCAGCAAGGGATTAAACTTACGCGCCACGGCGTAGGCACGTGCTTCCACGGTCTGTTGATCCACGCCATGATGGCCATTGCTAGACAAGGCACTGCCCTGTCCGGTTTCAAAATACATGACATTTTGGCCCACGGTGCCGCGTTGCAGGCTTAAAGCGGCCTCATAACCTTCCTGCAACAGCGCCAGATTGATCCCGAAACCGGTATTGGCTTTTTCGGTTCCCGCAATGGACTGGAACATTAAATCAATCGGAACATTTTTATTTGCCAGCTGAATGCCAGAAGTAATATGGGTCAAAACACAAGATTGAGTCGGAATCTCATATTCCTGGATGATATGATCGAGCAGTTTGAGCAGCTCAGTCAAATTCTGCAGATTATCCGTCGCCGGATTAATCCCGATCACGGCATCACCATTGCCGTACATCAGTCCATCCAGAATGGATGCAGAGATTCCCATCAGATCATCAGTCGGATGGTTCGGCTGCAAACGCGTTGATAAGTGCCCTTCCAGACCAATGGTGTTTCTAAACCGCGTCACCACGCGGCATTTTTTCGCTACCAGAATCAGATCCTGATTGCGCATAATTTTGCTCACTGCCGCGACCATTTCCGGAATCAGGCCCATTTTTAAGGCCGTAATCTTTTCTGTGGTGGCATCTGCACTGAGCAGCCAGTTACGAAAATCCCCCACAGTAAAATGCGAGATCGGATAAAAGACATCAGCATCATGTTCATCCATAATCAGGCGGGTGATTTCATCCTCTTCATAAGGAACCACAGCTTCTTGCAAAAACTGCTGTAATGGTACTTCTGCCAGACACATTTGTGCAGCAACCGCTCGGTTGCATCCACGGCCACAATCCCTGCCAGCTGATCGCCAGAACGTTCAGGCGTAGCCTTGGCCAACAGGGTTTTTAAATCCTCAAAGACATAATGCTGACTGGCCACATTAATCTGATACAACATAAGCAAGTTCTCCCTGCTAGATAATTTATTTCAATTCCTTTTCTGCTGCCTCGATACGGGCAAATTCTTCTTCCGGTGTCCCGGCCACCAGATGATGGCGGCTATACAGCAGAAAATAGAGAATCAGTGCAACGTAAATGGCAGCTGCCATTAACCAGACTTTTGGATCGACCAGAAAGCCTGCCACCACGGCAATCGCAGCAAGTACCAGCGCAATGGACGCAGTCACAATACCGCCCGGTGCCTGATAAGGACGTACCAGATTCGGCCGGGACAATTTCAGTTTGATATAAGACATCATCATCAAAACATAGGAAATGGTGGCACCAAAGACCGCCATCAGAATCAGCAGATCACCTTCACCTGAAAGGGACAGCAGGAAGCCAATAATCCCCGGAATAATGATGGCCAAATAAGGTGCATGATTGCTGTTGGTTAAAGAGAGTTTTTTCGGTAAATAACCGGCACGTGAGAGTGCAAAAATTTGACGGGAATAGGCATAGATAATCGAGAAGAAACTAGCGATCAGACCTGCCAGCCCGACAAAATTCACAAAACTCGCCATCCAGGTATTGGCCCCATAAACCGCTACTAAAGCATCAACCAGTGGCGCACCGGAATCTTTCAGCGTATCTGCACCTGCTGCGCCAGGACCGAGCAGCAAAATACTCAGGGCAAAGAATGCCAGAATCAGCATGGAACCAATCAGGCCACGCGGCAAGGATTTGGCTGGCTCTTTGGCCTCCTCGGCTGCCAGTGGCACCCCTTCAACTGCCAGAAAAAACCAGATCGCATAAGGCACTGCTGCCCAGATAACCCAATGGCAGGAAACTGCTTGCACCTGCAGCTTCTGTACTGACCGCAATATCAAACAGGTTTGTACTATTAAAATGAGGCAACATGCCAAAGATAAACACCATCAAGGCAACCGCAGCAATTGCGGTAATCACGAACATGATTTTGAGTGCCTCACCAGCACCTTTCAGATGCAAGCCCATAAACACTAAATAGCTCACCAGATAAATGATCCAGCCGCCAATGCCAAACAGGGCTTCGCAATAAGCGCCAATGAAACACGCAATTGCTGCTGGAGCGATGGCATATTCAATCAGAATGGCACTTCCGGTCAGATAACCGCCAAAGGGACCAAAAGCAGTACGGGCAAAACTGTATCCCCCACCCGCAGTCGGCAGCATGGTTGACATTTCGGACATGGCCAAGCACATACACAGATACATAAATGCCACCACAATGGTCGCAATAAACATGCCTCCCCAACCCGCCTGTGCCAGACCGAAATTCCAACCACCGAAGTCGCCGGAAATCACGTAAGCTACTCCCAGACCGACGAGAAGCAGCCAGCCTACAGCACCTTTCTTGAACTGGCGCAAGGCAAAATAATCTTCTTGTACTGCTGTTTCAGTCACACTGGCATCAATCACACTTTTTGACTCTGACATAGCAACCTCGTTGTTTTTATCGTTGTTCCCTGAAGATATGCATAAGCCATACCAGTTCCGCAGGCTTTAGTGAAGACAGTTGAGACGCTGCCTTTCAGCGATGAAATGCGTTATAATTATCCACCTTCTCATTTATACACCCGAGTTATATGGCGTATCGTCAACAAAGTGTATCGCTTGATCTTGATACTGACGTCACACATCAATGTACGCTGCACTACAGCCGTGATCAGCATCTGATTGGAATTATTGAATTTAGCAAGCCAAGCTTCCTGCTTCGCTGGCAGGATCTGGAATATTTCCGTCGTCGTACCGAAGAATTTTCCGTGATGCCTTTTCCGGACTGTGTGAATGCGATGATTATCGATATTCGAGATGTGACAGCATGGCTGGATAATGAAGTGCCGATTATTCCATGGCGTTTACTGGAAGAAGACTGTCCAGTGCGCCTAGTGGTGCCTGCAGACCGTATTGAGCACTATGCCGGATTTTTTGAACCGACCTGGCTCAGTCCCGATGTCGAAACCGCCATTCAGGAAATCCGTGAATCAATGGATATGTTTGTGCATTAAGCTTGAATCGAAAAAACCTCCGCAATGGGCAATGCTGTTTACTTAAGCATTTGAATCATTTTGGAATTCATTAGAGAATCCGATGTCAGGTTTGGCATCGGATTTTTTTATGGTATTTCAGCAGGATATTTTAGATCTTAACAATCTGTTTAAGCTCTCGAATCTGAGTACTTTTATTCACAATATCCCCGTTGAGTGGGTCAAGTCCACACTCAGGTTGAGCAGTCCCGCGACTATTCGCAGGCGGTGCTTGCCTGCGGATCAGGTACTTTGGCTGGTTCTTGGAATGGCGATTTTCCGTGATGTCCTCATCCATGAAGCAGCAAGAAGACTCAATATTTGCACTCAGTGGTTAGCCTCTTATGACTTGCTGACGCGCATTAGTCTAACCAATACACGTAAACATCTTGGTGCAGATTCTGTGGAGTGGCTATTTCACCAGACCGATCAGCACTGGGGACAAGAGCATTATCCGGCTGGGCTGTCGGAACTTAGACAGGGATAGGTAGTTTGTTTTAGAGAGGCCTATAAGGCTTCGGAGAGTCAAAATGTTAAAAAACCGTTATCCCTTAGATCACAATGCCGCTCCTGTTAAAGGAACCGCATTGCCTTCAAGCAGGGGGTTTTGCTCATAAATCCTTCAACCTTACCAGTAATTCTCGACCGCAATATTTCCTTCACCACGACGGTTCATGGTCAGGCCACGAGCTTTTAAGGCTTCTTTGGTATCATCGACCATATCCGGGTTACCACAAAGCATGACATGCGTCGTTTCCGGATTAAACGCGATACCTGCTGCCTTTTCCAGCTCACCATTGGCAATCAAAATCGGTAAACGGTCGTGCAAAGGTGCATCAGGCTCACGGGTAATAATCGGGATAAACTTAAAACCGGTATGTCCTTCGCCAAAGGTTTCAGCGATTTCCTGAATCCGATCTACATAAGCGAGTTCTGCCCGGGTGCGCACACTATAAACCAGATTAATTTTTTCGTATTTGCTCCAGGTTTCAAAGTCTTGCAACATACAAATAAACGGTGCCAGCCCCGTACCGGTACCCAGTAACCATAGATCTTTAGGCAAAGGCAATTGATAACGTGCCAGAGTCAGATAACCATAAGGAATTTTTTCCAGATGCAGCTCATTCCCGACTTTGAGGTGCTGTAAATTGGAGGTAAATTTACCTTCTGGAACGACAATCGAGAAAAACTCCAGAGTTTCATCAAAAGGAGAGGACACTACCGAATAGGCACGAACCACCAGTTCATCCCCCACTTGCAAACCAATACGCGCAAACTGCCCTGCGGTAAACTTAAAATGTGCTGGGCGTGTCATCGTAAAACTAAATAATGTATTGGTCCAACGGTGTACAGATAAAACTTTTTCTCGGGTAAATTTTTCAATTGACATGATTTCAACGTGGCATGAAAGACTGTGCTCATGGTAGCATGGCAACATAATTTATTAATATTTTTTAAATGTTAAGGCTCTACTCATGCGCATGACTTTACGCCAATTGGCTGTTTTTGTAGCAGTGGCACAAGAGGGTACCGTAACGAAGGCTAGCGATGCCGTCAAGCTTACACAAAGTGCGGCTAGTATGGCTTTAGCAGATCTGGAAGATGGTCTGGGTGCTCCACTATTTGACCGTCTAGGCAAACGTTTACAGCTAAATGACCTAGGGCGCTTTCTTCTCCCTCAAGCCCTGGAAATTTTAGGTCGTTGTGAATCTTTTGAACAAGTCGCTAAAGGTGAGCTTCAAAGTATCGATTTACGTTTGGGTGCAACCCTGACGATCTCAGATTACCTGATTCCTGACCTGATGGCCGATTTCTTGAAAATCAAGCCGCAAGCACATTTACAGCTTCAAGTCGGTAATACCCGTCAAATGATTGAAGCGGTGAATCAGTTCCAGCTGGATCTGGCCCTGATCGAAGGATCTTGTCATCTGCCACAATTGCAATGTATCCATTGGCGTGATGATGAGCTGGCTGTGTGCTGTGCGCCAGACCACCCTCTTGCGCAATTGAACCGTGAACTAACCGCTGAAGATTTCAAATCTGTAGAATGGATTTTGCGTGAAGAAGGTTCAGGTACCCGTGAGGTGTTTGACAATGCCATCTTGAAAGATGTACCAGATGCCAATATCCGTCTAACACTCGGTCATAATGAAGCGATTTTAAAAATTGTAGCGGGCGGAATTGGTATGTCCTGCATTTCCAAACTTGCGATTGAGCCTTTACGTGAAAAAGGTCAACTGGTAATTCTGGATACACCATTCTGGTCGCTGACTCGTCCTCTGTTTATGCTGGTACATCGCCAGAAATATCAGGGTCCAGGTCTGAGAGCCTTTATGAATTTTTGTGAAAGCTAAAATATTAGAAGCACCTTCAGGTGCTTTTTTTAGGATTCATCAAAACTGACTTTCACATGGTATCCCATCGCCGTCACCATCCATTTTAGTATTTGGACAGTTACGAATGAAAAATAATGCTTCCTCATAAGAACCCATCTGACTACAGTGTTCTCGACCATCGCATTTAAATTGAGATACAGATGGCGAAGTCGTTTCTGAAGTTTTCGAATTAACTGGGTTACTTTGGCTTCTTAACTCAGTGCCTTGATTTTCCAGGCTCTTCCTGCCCTGCTCAGATAATCCTTGCATAGGTAGATCACCTTGCGCTGCTCGCTGTTCAGCGACAATTCGTTGCTGCTCTACCATCAGTCCTTCCAGCTTTTGCTGTTTTTGAACTTGGTAGCTTTGGTATTTGTTATAAACAAGAACAGCAAGAATCACCATAATCACCAGTCCTGATATTGTGATTATTTTTGATGTAGTTGATGATTTTTTCTTTTCATAACGTAGAGAAGCTCTGGTTTCAGTATCTCCATGTAGATCATTGTTTTGTGTAACAGGAACTTCTTGCTTAATACCCAAGCGAATAATATGGTTTGCCTTAAACTTTCCATTATCTTCCACAATCAAAAACTTTAATTTTTCCCCCATTTTTGGCGGAATATTTTTATTGGGAAAGTCTTTGACATGGAAAAATAAATCTTTGGATTGCCCTTCGATCTGAATAAAACCAAAACCACGATCTTCGTTATAGGTTTTGATTTTCCCCTCTTGAAACATAATTCGCTCTTATCTTTAATATTTTTTATGATTGTAATCAAAAAGAGACTGAAAATCTTTTGTAAAATTCTCTAAAGCAGAAACATAAAAACTAGAAGTGCATCTTATGGCGGAAGAATAGATCCTTAGTTAAAAGTAAAAAAAATAAAATTTCTGTTTTTATTTATACTTCGCCAAAAATCATAAAACCAACAGCTGATGCCAATGCCAGCCATAGGGTCGGACTAAAGAAAAGTGAATTACGTACAGGAACAGCGACTGTGGGTGCCAAGGATTGCAAGGCGACGACTTCTGGCACAAATTCATCCTGCGCTTTAATATGTAGACGTACCATGTTGTCTAAGGTCATGCTTTCTTGTTGAGGAATGATTCTAAATTTAAGCCGCTCTCCAATTTGTGGCTCAATTTCAGGCGAAGGTAGATCCTATAACTTGAAACTTAACTCTTGAGCTTCCCCTACCAACTCCAAAGTACCCATACCACGTTCGGAATCGTAAGTTTTAATTTTTCCATCCGTAAACATGACACTTTTCTCTATAGAATTCATTTAATTTGTATTCTAAGCCAAAGGAAATGCTCAGCATTGTTGCTATTTGGTGGATTTTTTATGTGTTATCTGTCTCTTTGAATATGTAAGCGGTGGCACTATAAAAAAGAGGCTCGAAAGCCTCTTTTTAAATGTGACTAAACACGATTTAAGTATGAAGATTATCTATTAACCGCGGAAGTTGTTTAACAATACCGATGTAATTGATTTATTGTGTGTCGCCACTTTGGTTTTTTTAGCTTTCTTTGAGTTGTCTTCGACACGTTCAATCTTAATCGCTTTGTACTTATCGCCATTTTCAACAACATTAAATTTCACGCGTTCATTGCGTTTTGGCTCGCCTTCTGCTGCAGGGAAGTCTGAAATATGGAAGAATACATCTCCCTCAGCGCAGCCAATAAAACCGAAACCTTTGGCAGGGTCATACTGTTTGATTTTGCCCTGATACAATTCATCTTTCATGCTATTGTCCTATCCTGAAAATGCCCTGTCTACATTATATAAAAAAGAGGCTGTAGTAGCCCCTTTTTTCATCATATTCAAAAATTAGTCTTTTTGAACTGAACCAAAGATTTTATCGCCAGCATCGCCAAGACCTGGAACGATATAACCATTTTCATTTAAGCCATTATCGATAGAAGCAGTAAAAATCACCACATCCGGATGCGTAGCTTCTACACGCTTAATGCCTTCTGGTGCAGCAACCAGAACCATCACACGAATATCTTTACAGCCGCTGGCTTTCAGTACATCAATGGCAGCCACTAAAGAAGAACCAGTCGCCAACATTGGATCAATGATCATCGCGATACGGTTTTGTACGTCTGGAACCAGTTTTTTATAATAGGTACGTGCTTCCAGAGTTTCTTCATCACGCTCTAAACCAAGTACTGATACTTTTGCACTTGGAATCAGGTTCAAGAAACCGTCGAGCATACCAATACCGGCACGTAGAATTGGCACAACCGTGATTTTTTTACCCGCAATACGGTCAACTGTAACAGCACCATTCCAGCCATCAATATCATGTTCAACCATTGGCAGGTCTTTAGTTGCTTCATAAGTCAGAAGCATGGTCACTTCTTGAGCTAACTCACGGAAATTTTTGGTACTAATATCTGCACGACGGAGTAAACCAAGCTTATGTCGAATGAGTGGATGACGGATTTCATGGATTGCCACGGGAGAACACCTAAAAGGTTAAAGATAAATTTCCGCTATTATAAAGGCTTTTATTGATTTGTATAAATAAAAAAGCCCCCAATCATGGAGGCTTTTTTGTAATAACGTCAATCTTTGCAGATATTAGTTAAAACCACTTTGAACCAAAGTGAAAATGAACTGTTGCAATTCAGGTGACATGGCAAAGAATGCATATTTAGATACTGCAATTACTGGATCTGGGTAGACACCGATCACAAGTACCGCAAGCGCAGCAAGAAGTACCATGATACCGCCCACTTTTTGACCCCAATGATTCACCGCATCTAAACGTGGTGTTTCAGGTGGTGTCATGTAAAGCACAACCATCACACGTAGGTAGTAGTATAGACCGATACCAGAACCCAAGATAACCATCGCAGTCAGGAACCAGGCTTCGCCTGCAACCGCAGTTTTAATCACCAGGAACTTACCGATAAAGCCGGCAGTTAAAGGAATACCTGCAAGAGACAGCATCATCACCGTCAATACAGCAGTCAAGACTGGACGGCGCCAGAACAGACCACGGTATTCAGCCAAGCTACCCGCTTCGTCGGTATTATTATACGGACTAGACATCAGCGTAACGACACCGAACGCACCGATCGTGGTTAATACATAGGTAATCACGTAGACGTTTACACTTTCAAAAGTCGCGAAACCTTGAACCTGTAAGAAGTCAGTATTACGTGAACTGACGATAGCAACCAGCAAATAACCAAAGTGTGCAATTGAAGAGTATGCCAGGATACGTTTCAAGTTCACCTGGCGAACCGCCAGCAGGTTACCTGCAAGGATAGACAGAACTGCAATGATTGAAATGATCGTTACGAAGCTGTCTGCCAGGATTAAACCTGAAGACAAAGCATAACGAACAAACAGACCAATCATGGCTACTTTCGCAACAGTCGCAAGGAAAGTCGCGACTGGGGCTGGGGCACCAGCGTATACATCTGGTGTCCATTTGTGGAATGGTGCAAGCGATAATTTAAATGCTACTGCAAATACAATTAAAGCCAGACCAATCACGACAGCCGGTTGACTGAATACGGTAAACAGTTTGCCTGGTTCAGCAACGAAACTTAAAGTACCTGTATATGCATAAATATATGCCATACCCATTAACAGCATTGCAGACGCAGTTGCTGAAAGCACTAGATATTTCACACCCGCTTCAAGCGATTGAGAACGTTGATGTGTATATGCCAACAAGCCATATACAGGAATCGACATCAACTCAAGGCTGATAAAGAATGATGCATAGTGTGAGCTAGCCACCATTAGCATGGCACCCGCAACGGATGTCAGCATCAGGATATATAACTCTTCACGGTTATCTTTATAGGTTTCGATATACGCGTGAGATAGCGTTGCACATGCAAGTGCAGCAATCAGGATCACAAACTGGTACAGCATCGTAAATGGATCTACGATGAACAGATTCATCACGTTGGCAGGTGCAAACACGCCTGCCAACAAAACGAAAATGATATAGAACGCAGCAAGGTTTAAACCAATCACCGTGGTGGTAGCCACCAAGTTATGGTTACGCTTGATTGCGGTCAGCAACATCACGACGATCGCAGTTAACGACACGATCATCACAGGTGCTAGAGGCATAAGCTCAGAAAAAGACATTGTGAAGTTCATGGCTTATTGGATCTCCACATTTTCAAGTTGAGTCGTTACTTGATCAGCAACTTCAACCACTTCTTGAACTGGAATGTAGCTATTCGCTAACCACGCCATGCTTGAGTTAGAAACGTCAAGGAAGCTTTGTGGATATAGACCAAGCCAAAGTAGACCAAACGCACAGATCAACAATAATGCGATTTCACGTGCATTTAGATCTTTTAACGGATTTGTATAATGCTGCTGTTGCGCTTCATTTGGTACACCAAACAAGGCTTTGTGAATCAGGATCAGACCGTACAGACCCGCAAATACCAAGCTGATTGCCGCAAGAATGGTAAACGCCGGGAATTTCGCATAAGCACCCATCAGGATCAGGAACTCACCAATGAAGTTACCTAGACCTGGAATACCCACCAACGCCGCAACGAAGAACATCAGGAAGAATGCAAGATACGGGAATTGACCACGCATACCACCCATCAAACGCATATCACGCGTATGTACACGCTCATATACCTGACCACACATAATGAACAGTGCAGCAGATGAAATACCATGTGCCAACATCATGATCATCAGACCCTGGAAGGTCAGGATGTTACCTGCGTAGATCGCAAGTAAAACGAAGCCCATGTGTGAAATAGAGGTATAAGCCAACAGGCGTTTCATGTCGGTTTGCCGGAAAGCACACCAAGCACCGTAGAAAATACCGATTAAACCAAGAATGATTGCGAAGTCTGCAAACTGTGCAGATGCTGCCGGGAAGAACGGAATCACGAAACGTAATAAACCGTACGCCGCAGTCTTAATCAAGATACCTGCAAGATCGACAGAACCCGCTGTTGGTGCTTGCGCATGCGCATCTGGTAACCAGCCGTGTAATGGGAAAACTGGAAGTTTTACCGCAAAACCGATGAATAAACAGATCATGAATGCATAAGCCACCGCTGGAGCCTGAGCATCAAGCGTATTCGCCACACCTAATAAATAGTTGTAGTCGAAACGGATTTCGCCAGTCATGGTATAGCCTACAGTCACCAGACCCAGGATACCAATCAGCATCACCAAACCGGCAACCTGCGTGTAAATGAAGAACTTGTTAGCTGCATAAACACGTGACTTGCCTTCTGCCCCTTTATGACCCCAAAGGGCAATCAGGAAGTAGATCGGTACTAGCATCATCTCCCAGAAGAAGAAGAACAGGAACAGGTCAATCGCAAGGAAGACACCGATGACACCACCCAACGACCATAAAAGGTTCAAGTGGAAGAAACCAACGTTCTTTTGAATCTCGCCCCATGAACAGCCTACTGCCAGCACACCCAGGAGTGCAGTCAAGCCAACCATAAGAAGTGATAAACCATCCACTGCCAAGTGAATGTTAATGCCCAGGGTTTGAATCCAAGGCAATTTGAATTCGGCAGCCCACGAAGGTGTAGCACCGCCTAATTCATAGTTATAGGTACCAGTCTGCCAAAGGACGATGGTCAAGACCAACGTCACCAGCATACCGATCAGCGCGATATAACGCGGCAAGTGTTGGTCGAGTTTATCGACCAACCAGCATATGAAACCTGCAATGAACGGAATGAGGATCAGAGCCGGCAAAATAATATTGTTTGGAGCTTCCATTTTATTTCCCCACGACCTGAATCACGATCAAGATCATCAGTAGGACAACGACACCGAGCCCCATACTAGATGCATATTCACGCAGTGAACCGGTTTGACGTGAACTTGTAAAGCTGTGACCACCTTTAACAAGTGCAGGAAGTACCAGCCATAGGCCATCAATTGGATCACGACCAAAGATCTTCGCGAACATTAAATATGGCTTCACGAAAATGAGGTCATACAGCGTATCGAAACCTAATGCATTACGGCAGATATTGACCAGGCCAGCACCTATAGAAGTGGCTGCAAAACGTTTGACTGCATTGTAAGCAAAAGCGAACAGCACGACACCCACTGCAAGACCTGTTAAAGCAACAGCAATTGCGATGTATTCAGCACCATGTGCACCCGCTTCAAGCGCTTCAGGAATAATGAAGGCTGGAATTTGTGCAGCATCCAGAATGCTCATCACTGGTGCTTTTAGTACGATCGCAAGACCTGTTGAAAGTACAGCAAGAATCGCCAGTGGCGCCCAGTAAGTTGCACCTTTAATTTCGTGATAAGGCGTGTTTTCTTTGCCGAAGAATACAACCCAGATTAAACGGAATGTATAAATAGACGTTAAGAATGCACCTGCAACACCGACCCAGTACAGCGTGTTATACACTGGTAAACCAGCAATATGACTTTGCGTCCAGACTGCAGCAAGAATCGCATCTTTTGAGAAGAAACCAATCGTCAGGAATGGAATCGCTGCCAATGCACCGCCACCAATCGCGAAACATGCAAACAGGAATTTGTTCTTGTAGAACAGACCGCCCATCTTGAAGATGTTTTGTTCGTGATGGTAAGCCAGAATCACTGCACCAGACGACAAGAACAAGAGTGCCTTGAAGAATGCGTGAGTCAGCATATGGAACAGACCTGCCTGGTATGCTTCAGCACCTACCGCCATAAACATATAACCGAGCTGACTCATGGTTGAGTATGCCAGAATACGTTTGATGTCGGTTTGAACCAGTGCAGCAAAACCAGCCACAAGCAAGGTCACCGCACCTGTGATCGAAATAAATACCATCACTTCTGGTGCAAGTTCAAAGACTGCGAATAGACGGCAGCACAGGTAAACACCCGCTGTTACCATCGTTGCAGCATGGATCAATGCAGAAACAGGTGTTGGACCTGCCATCGCATCGGCTAACCATGTTTGTAACGGGATCTGTGCAGATTTACCCGCCGCACCCAAGAACAATAACAATGCTGTCCAGATAGTCAAAGATGAACTTTGGGTCATTACAGTCGCTGCATTTTCAACGATGTACTGAATGTTCAAGGTACCGAATTGCTGGAAGATCAGGAACATGGCAATCAGCAAGAATACGTCACCGATACGGGTCACGGTAAATGCCTTGATTGCCGCCAGACCGTTTGCAGGGTTCTGGTAGTAATAACCGATCAGCAGGTATGAACACAGACCTACGCCTTCCCAACCCAGGAATAACAACGCCAGGTTGTCACCCAATACCAGCAATAACATGCTTGCAACGAACAGGTTGAAGTAAGAGAAGAAACGTGCGAAGTCTTCTTCACCGCGCATGTACCATGATGCAAAGATGTGAATTAAGAAACCCACGCCTGTCACCATGCCCAGCATCAATAAAGACAAGCCATCCAGCTGCAAGCTGATGCCCGGAGCAAAACCGCCAACACTGAACCAGGTCCAGAGATGTTGCACAACTGCAGTTGAACCATTATTCACAAAGTCCATACCCGCAATCAGTGCGAACAGTGCAGATAAACCGACTGCACCGACACCAATCATTGCTGCAACAGATTCCGGAAGCTTGTTACGCCCCGCCGCTAACAGGACAAAACCAATGAGCGGAAATAAAATTGTTAGATATAAATAACTCATCCGCGCATCTCACTAGCAGCATCCACATCCAGGTGATGGAAGCGATGATAGAACTGAAGGACGATCGCAAGACCAATACAAGCCTCTGCCGCAGCAAGCGTCAGGATCAGGATAAACATGATCTGACCATCTGGCTGTGCCCATGCACTGCCCGCCAGGACGAACGCTAAAGCAGCAGCGTTCATCATGATTTCAAGGCTCATTAAAATAAATAGTAGGTTGCGTCGCACCATTACACCGTAAAAACCCAGTGCAAAGAGAATAGATGCAACGATCAAACCATGCTCTAAAGGGATGTTGCCCATTATTCTTTTTCCTCTTCTGCATCTGGTTCACGTTTACCTAAATGGAATGCAGCTACCAGGGCAGCAAGCAATAACATCGCGGCAACTTCAACCAACAACAAGTATTGCGTAAAGAGTGCTTGACCCACTGCTTTCGGGCCCACCATTTCTGTACCCATTACCAGTGAAGCTTGTGTGTAATCAGAGTTTAATACCCATACCAGTACCAAGCCGATCAGGAAGCTCATCAACGCCGGATAAGCCCAAGCCGATGAGGTCAACCATTTGCGTTCTTGTTCAACGGTCTGCTCACCCAGGTTCAGCATCATCACTACGAACACGAACAACACCATGATCGCGCCCGCATAAACAATCACTTCCAGCGCACCAGCGAATGGTGCACCCACGATCAGGAACATGCCTGCGACTGCAAGCAATGACACGATCAGACTTAATAAAGCATGTACCGGATTCGCGTTAGTGACCACGCGAACCGTAGAGACAATGGCCACGAGGGCCATTAAATAAAATGGCCACATCATGGTAATAGACTCCGTACATCAACAGGTGCACTTTCACGCTGTGCTTGACCTTTGTCCTTACCAGCAACTGCCATACCGGTGACACGGTAGAAGTTATAGTCAGGATATTTACCAGGACCAGAAATCAGCAGGTGTTCTTTTTCATAGACCAAGTCCTGACGAACATATTCGCCAAGCTCGAAGTCCGGGGTCATCTGAATCGCAGTGGTTGGACACGCTTCTTCACACATACCGCAGAAAATACAACGCGAGAAGTTGATACGGAAAAATTCCGGATACCAGCGACCATCTTCACGTTCTGCTTTTTGTAGTGAAATACAGCCTACCGGACAGGCAACCGCACACAGGTTACATGCCACACAGCGTTCTTCGCCATCAGGGTCGCGCGTCAATACGATACGACCACGGAAGCGTGGTGGCACGATTTCTTCGGCCGGCACTTCCGGATATAAAATGGTGTCACGTTTACGTGTTGCGTGGCTGAACACCATCCACAACGAACGAACGATTGACCCGAATCCAGCTAGAAATTTAAACATTTTGTTCTCCCTGCTGTCTTAGGCCTGATTCATCAGAATCACAGCACCAGTTACCAAAAGGTTAACCAACGCCAATGGCAAGCAAATTTTCCAACCAAAGTTCATTACCTGGTCATAACGTGGACGCATTAAAGAACCACGCGCCAGTACAAACATCATTACAAAGAATGCTGTTTTGATAATGAACCAGAATGCTGCTGGAAGGAACGGAATATCAAGGTTGAATGGCGCAAGCCAGCCACCGAAGAATAAAGTCACGATCAATGCAGAGATCAGTACCACGTTGACGTATTCCGCAACGAAGAACATCCCCCATTTCATACCGCCGTATTCGACATGGTAACCTTCTGCCAGTTCCTGTTCTGCTTCTGGTTGGTCAAATGGGTGACGATGCGTTACCGCCACACCTGCAACCACGAAGATCAAGAAACCTAGGAACTGAGGAATCACAAACCAGACATCTTTTTGCGCTTCAACGATTTCACGCATGTTGAATGAACCGGCAATTGCCACCACACCCATCAACGAGATACCCAAGAACACTTCATACGAAATGGTTTGAGCTGCAGAACGTAAACCGCCCAGTAAGGCATATTTGTTGTTTGATGACCAGCCACCGAACAGGACTGCATAAACTGCAATACCCGCCATTGCCATAAAGAACAACAGGCCGATGTTCATGTCTGCTACACCTAAATAAGGTGATACAGGAATAACCATGAACGACAGCACCGCAGTTGCCATCGCAACTGCTGGCGCCATACGGAAAGTCAATTTGTCAGCAAACTTAGGTGTCCAGTCTTCCTTGAACATGATTTTCAGCATGTCGGCAACAATCTGGAACATACCACCCGGACCAACACGGTTCGGACCGTAACGGTCTTGCCACAAGCCGAGTAAACGACGTTCAATAAAAGACATCAACGCAGCGATCAGTACTACAACCAGCAAGATCACAATCGCTTGAATGACTGAATAGGCAATTGGCCAGTTTTCAGCCCACAGCGGCGTTTGACGGATTAATTCTTGTTCCATGAATTACACTCCTACCGCGACTGAAACAGGCTCTGCAAGAGATACCGTCGGTGCCAGACCGATTGGGTAGCCAATATAACCTGTCGGTAAATATTCAATCACTTGAACTGGAAGAACGATTGATGTCTCACCTGCTTTCACCGTGATTGTCTGACCATCTTGAACATTCAGGCGCGCTGCATCCTGCTCACCCACTGCAAATACCGCTTCAGGAATACGCGTTTCCATCGCTGGTGTTTTTACCGTGAATTCACCTGAACCAAAGATATGGTGCATTGGTACCAGACGGAAGCTTTCAGCATTGACCAGAACAGGTGCCGGTGCAACGAATGTACGTGCCGGACGTTTTGCCAAACGGTCGAATAAACGGACGCCTGAATCACCACCTTTGAGTGAACCACCTACAGTTTCCTGGAACTTGTTCCAGGCTTGTGGCGAGTTCCAGCCTGCAGACCATGCAAATGGAACCAGTGGAGATGGAGTCCGATCACCCACATAACCTTCCATCGAGAACGTTAATGCAGAGTCTTTATCTGTAGGCTGTTTCGGCTCATGTACAGACAATGGCGAACGCATTGAAGTACGACCTGAGTAACGACGTGGTTCACGTGCCACTTTCAAGCCATGAACACGGAAGCCCGCATCAGGTGCAACATCCAGAATGCCTTCAAGCGCAGGAACGTTTTTCGCCACTGACTCGATCACATCATCCAGTAAAGTCCAAGAAATCGCTTTGCCTTTTACGCCTGTTTCCAGAGCGTGTAACCAGCGCCAAGATTCCTTGATCGCCAATTCAGGATTGTAGTAGCTTGGGTCATACACTTGGTAGAAACGTTGTGCACGGCCTTCTTGAGAAACGACAGTACCATCACCTTCAGCAAACGAAGCGGCAGAAAGTACGATGTCGGCTTTCTTCACTGTTGCAGTTTCAGAGTGATCCAGAACGATCACTTCTTTGCCTGCAAGTGCGGCATCGACCTGTGCAGCAGGAAGACGACGGTAAAGGTCGTTTTCAACCACAATCACAGTATCGTAATCTTGTGCAAATGCTTGCTCCAGGCTTTGACCACCCAAGATTGCCATACCCATCGAGTTCACTTCAGGAACCGTCAAGGTCAGACCTGCATTACCCAGATTCTGTGCAACTTGTGCAGCAGCTTCCATAATGGCAGGATCTTGCAAGCTTGTACCCGAGATGACCAGTGGTTTCTTCGCAGCTTTTAAAGTGTCCGCAATGGTTTGTGCAAATGCTTTGGCATCGTCATCTAAACCAAGAATCGTTTCACCCGCAACTGCTGCAGCAACCGCAAAACCTAAACGCGCAATATCGTTTGGAGAAGCAACCACTTCACCTTCGGCAACATCAGACAAACGGGTTTGTGTCGCAGCCAGGATGTAAATCGGAGATTTGGCATCTTGGGCAATACGTTGTACCGGTTCAGCCAACCATTCTTGCGTACGGCGCTCTGCCGCCATCTCTTTGCCTTTATTTTTCGCAGCCTGGCGAACAGATAAAGCCATACGAGGCGCAGTTTGGGTCAGGTCTTCACCTAAGATCAGCACTGCATCGTAGCTTTCAATTTCACGCATGTTCGGGTTGTAAACACCCTCGGTTTGCATGATAGAAGCTGCCAACTCAACCAGGTTTTGCTCTTTTTGAGACAGACCTGTAGAGAAGTTCTCTTGACCCACCAACTCACGAAGTGCGAAGTTTGATTCAAGTGATGCACGCGGTGAACCAATACCCAATACTTTTTTGCCCTGGATATTTGCAATGACCGTGTCGAGTGCTGCATCCACTGAAACAGTTTCAACAGTTGCACCTTGACGGAATTGTGGTTGACGTGGACGGTCTGCACGGTTCACATAACCTGTACCGAAACGGCCTTTGTCGCATAGGAAGTATTGGTTGACTTCACCGTTATAACGGTTTTCTACGCGGCGAAGTTCGCCATAACGTTCACCCGGAGAGATGTTACAACCTGAAGAACAACCTTGGCATACGCTTGGCGCATACTGCATGTCCCATTTACGGTTGTAGCGAGCCGAATGAGTTTTGTCGGTGAATACACCTGTTGGACAGACTTCAGTCAGGTTACCCGAGAATTCAGACTCTAGAGTGCCTGATTCAGGACGACCAAAGTACACACGTGATGCGTTGGCATACACGCCGAAGTCCGTACCACCTGCGTAGTCTTTGTAATAACGCACACAACGGTAACACGCGATACAACGGTTCATTTCGTGGGAAATGAATGAGCCAAGCTCCTGGTTGTAATGGGTACGTTTGGTGAAACGGTAGCGACGACGGTCATGCTGCGTCATTACAGTCATATCTTGTAAATGACAGTGACCACCTTCTTCACAGACTGGACAGTCGTGTGGGTGGTTGGTCATCAAGAATTCAACAATCGAAGCACGGAAATCTTTGGCTTCTTTGTCTTCAATCGAGATGTAGGTATTGTCAGATGCAGGCGTCATACATGACATGACCAAACGGCCACGCGTATCTTCTGGATTCGCGTACTGGGTCACGGCACATTGACGGCAAGAGCCGACAGAACCTAAGGATGGATGCCAACAAAAGTATGGGATATCAATGCCAAGACTCAAACATGCTTGTAGCAAGTTTTCCGAGCCGTTGACTTCATACGATTTGCCATCGACATGAATTGTAGCCATAGTCGAATTCCTTAAGCTTGTTCTACGTTGCTGGTTTGAGCGGCGGCATTCACAACCTTCGCTTCAAATTCGCCACGGAAATATTTGAGTGCGCCCATAAGCGGCTCCATTGCACCCGGTGCGTGGGCACAGAAAGTTTTACCAATCCAAAGCTTACGAGTCAGTTCTTGTAAGTGATCGATATCTTCTTTCTTACCTGTGCCATCTTCCAGTGCTTTCAGCGCTTTCACAGCCCAAGGTAAGCCATCACGGCAAGGCGTACAGAAACCACATGATTCGCGTGCAAAGAATTCTTCTAGGTTACGTGTCGCTGAAACCATACATTGGGTTTCATCTACCACCATCAATAAGCAAGTTCCTAAACGCGAACCTGCCTTCATGATGCTTTCCGCATCCATAGGAAGATCAATATGCTCGGCAGCCAGGAAGTCAGTTGATGCACCGCCCGGTAACCATGCTTTCAGTTTCAAACCGTCGCGCATACCACCAGCATGTTCTTCAATCACTTCACGTGCTGTCGTACCAAATGGAAGCTCCCATAGACCCGGGAATTTCACCTTACCTGAAGCACCATAAATTTTGGTACCTGGATCTTTCGACTTACCCGCAGACAAGTTGATATACCATTCAGGACCACGCAGCATGATGGCTGGTAAGTTGTTGTAGGTCTCTACGTTGTTGACAATCGTAGGACGACCCCAAGCACCTGCAACTTGCGGGAATGGTGGCTTAGTACGCGGGTTGGCACGGCGACCTTCTAGCGAGTTAATCAATGCAGTTTCTTCACCGCAGATATAACGACCCGCACCGGTATGCACGTGTAACTCGAAGTTCCAGCCTGTACCAAGGATATTATCCCCTAAGTAACCTTTGGCACGAACTTGCTCAAGTGCTTCATTTAAGTACTGAGCAGCTTCGATGTACTCGCCGCGGATAAAGATATAACCGTGTGTTGCTTCAAGCGTATAACCCGCAATCAGCATCCCTTCGATCAATTGATGAGGAAGATCTTCCATCAGCAAACGGTCTTTAAAGGTACCTGGTTCCATCTCATCGGCATTACAAATCAGGTAACGTGGACCCGAGTTGTCATTTGGCGCCATAAGTGACCATTTAATGCCTGCCGGGAAGCCTGCACCACCACGACCTTTTACAGTCGCTGCCTTAACCACTTCCAATACATCTTTAGGCGACATGGTCAGTGCTTTTTTAAAGCCTGCATAACCTTCCAGCGCTTCGTAATCATCTGCATTACGTACGTTGGCCTGCTTGCTTAAACGCCATGTTAATGGATGCGTTTCCGGGTTACCGTCGCCATAAATTGGTTTTGGTTCAGTATTCATACATACTTCTCCAACAGCTGTTTCACCGAAGTCACTTCAACCAGACCGTGCGTGTCTTCATCAATCATTAAGGTTGGACCTTTGTCACAGTTGCCCAGACAGCAAATTGGCAGCAAAGTGAAACGACCATCTGCAGTCGTTTGACCAAATTGGATTCCTAATTCGCGCTGGAATGCTTCTGCCAAAGTTTCCGCACCCATCAAGAAACACGCAATCGAATCACATAACAAAATTACGTGACGACCGACCGGCTGACGGTAAATACGGTTATAGAACGTTGCCACACCTTCAAGGTCCGCAACGCTCATGCTCAGCATTTGTGCGATGGCATTCATTTGCGCATCATCTACCCAGCCATTACGGCGTTGTACACACTTCAGCGCATCTAGACACGCTGCACGTGGGTATGGGTAGTGCCCCATGTGATGTTTGATATCGTGAATTTCGTCCGCAGTCAAAATCCCTTCAACATTCACACGTGGCTTTTTATCAGTCAAAATCATCATAATGCGTTTACCCCTTAGCGATCCACGTCAGCCATTACGACGTCAATGGTCGCTAAATAAATGATTAAGTCAGACATTAAGCTGCCGTTAATCACAGAAGGCATTTGCTGTAAATGCGTGAAGGTTGGTGTACGAATACGGGTACGGTAACTCATGGTTGACTTGTCTGAAGTCAAGTAGTAGTTCGACGCGCCTTTCACCACTTCCGCCATCACAGATGCTTCACCCGCCGGCATTACAGGACCCCAAGATACACTCAGGAAGTGCGTAATCAAGGTTTCAATATCTTGTAATGTCTTGTCTTTTGGTGGTGGAACAGCCAGTGGATGGTCTGCTTTATACGCACCAGACGGCATATTATCTAAACATTGTTTGATAATTTTCAGTGATTCTTCAATTTCACGGTAGTGAACGATGACACGTGCATAGGCATCGCCTTCGTACTCCACTGGCACTTCGAAGTCGTAATTTTCATAACCGCTATATGGGCGGTATTTACGTACGTCAAAGTCAATACCTGTAGCACGCAGACCTGTACCTGTTACACCCCAAGCCAATGCAGATTTTGCATCGTATTGCGCAACATTACGGGTACGACCCACAAACACCGAGTTTTTTAGCGCTGCAGTATGGTATTCCTTCAAACGTTTCGGCATCCAATCCAGGATTTCACGGATCAGGTGCTGCCAGTTATTTGGAAGGTCATGTGCGGTACCACCGATACGGAACCATGCCGGATGCATACGGTAACCAGTGATCGCTTCAATCGCGTCATAGATTTTCTGACGGTCAGCGAACATATAGAAGACTGGCGTCATACCGCCGGCATCCTGAATCGCAGTACCAATGAACAGCAAGTGGTTATTGATACGGAACAGTTCAGACATCATCACGCGGATACATTGCGCACGGTCAGGTACAGTAATACCCGCCATTTGCTCTACGCCAAGCACATAAGGCATGTTTTGCGCACAACCACCGAGGTAGTCGACACGGTCTGTATACGGAATGAATGAATGCCAGGTTTGACGTTCAGCCATCTTTTCCACACCACGGTGGTGATAACCAATATCAGGCACACAGTCTTTCACTTCTTCACCGTCCAGCTGCAAGATCACACGGAACGCACCGTGCGCAGATGGATGGTTCGGACCCAAGTTCAGGAACATGAAGTCCTCATCGGCATTGCCGCGCTTCATACCCCAATCTTCAGGGACAAAGCGAAGATGTTCCTGTTCGTAGTCCTGTTTGGCTTTATCTTGCAAATACGGCGTATATTCAGTCGCACGTGCAGAATATTCTTTACGTAGCGGATGACCTTCCCAATAGGTTGGCAACAAGATACGACGGAGCATTGGATGCCCTTCGAAATTGATCCCGAACATATCGTAAGCTTCACGTTCGTACCAGTTGGCATTTGGCCAAATATTGGTTGCCGTTGGAAGATTCAAATCGCTTTCTGCTAAGGCAACTTTAATACGAATGTCAGTATTACGCTCGAGCGACAACAGGTGATAGAACACGGTGAAGTCAGACGCAGGTAAACCGTCGCGGTGCGTACGCAGACGCTCATCTACCGCTGACAAGTCGAACAACATCACGTAAGGACGTGACACTGTACGCAAGAACATTAAAACTTCTTGTACACGTGCGCGCTCAACCCAGACTGTCGGGAAATCCTCGAAAGTCGTTTGCACAAAGAAGTTCTCACCAAATTTGGTTTTGAGTTCTTCAATGATGGCAAATGCTGGGCGTGAATCAACAGGCGTTGATTCTGGCATAGCAATGTCAGTTTCAGCCATTGGCTTGGCTTCCTATTTAATACAAATTCAGTCAACCTAAACGACAATTACACCCATAGCGGGTGCACAACAAAACAACCTGTCGTTTAAATTATTTAATTTCATCCATAGAGCGTAAGTTCTTCACAGCAACACGCTGGTCTTTCTTACGGTCACGTTCCGGCATCATCTTTGGCTTATACACTGGCTTAAGATCATCACCGATCACCGCAGAAAGCGGACGACGCTCTAGTTGAATCTGGTCTTGCAACAGCATCAATGCCTGAATCAAAGCTTCAGGACGTGGTGGGCAACCTGGAATATACACATCGACCGGGATGATTTTATCCACACCTTGTACGACTGAATAAATATCGTACATACCACCTGAGTTGGCACATGCACCCATTGAAATGACCCATTTTGGTTCAAGCATCTGTTCGTACAGACGCTGAATTACTGGCGCCATTTTTACGAAGCAAGTACCCGCTACAATCATTAAGTCCGCCTGACGCGGTGAAGCACGGATAACCTCGGCACCAAAACGTGACAAGTCATGCACGCCGGTCAAGGTCGTTGCATATTCTACGTAGCAGCAAGATGTACCAAAGTTAAATGGCCAAACTGAGTTTTTACGACCCCAGTTGACTGCTGTATGTACCACATCCTCTAAGCGAGTCATGAATACATTTTTATTCACTTCTTCTTCTAGCAACGGATCTTCTACAACAATACGTTCCTGAAGTGGATATTGGTCAGCATTCGGATTCGCACGGGTTAATGTATATTTCATCCCGTCTTACTCCTTATCAGATAATTGAGTTTGTGACTTTTTCACAAAACCAGATGATTGAGCCGGGATTTGACCCGTTGGATCCATCACCAATTCTTCAATCGAGTTGAAGCGCGTAATTTCTGCAAGATCCATATTTGGCGAACCAATCTTAGCTTTAATTCCTGCTGCCTTACGTCTGTCTGAAGGTGCCCAATTGAGTGCGCCTGTCGATAATTCGTAAATCAAACCAACAAGTAAAACTATGATAAAGATAGCTGCAGTTGCAAAACCAATCCAACCTACCTCACGAACAGAAACTGCCCATGCATATAGATAAAGTGCTTCTAAATCAAACACCACAAAGAAAATTGCAACTAAATAGAACTTTGCAGACAAGCGGATACGAGCTCCACCTGCGCTAACTACACCTGACTCAAACTGCTCCTGCTTGGCACGGCCCCATGATTTACCCCCGAGGAGTAATGGGACAGTCAGCATAAAGACGCATAAAAATGTAACGCCGATCACGAAGGCAATAATTGCCCATTCGTATGGAGTAATAGCACTCATGCGGGGATAACTCCTGGCAGGCCTATTTGTTAACAAAGAATGTATGTATTGGCCTTCAAATACACCAAACACAAAATTAATCCCGCCAATTGTACCTGATTTTGGATTTCACTTGCTAGTTTATAAGCCTTAGTCTTTGGGATGATTTTTTAGACATTTCAGCATTTAATTTGACTTTAATCATTCAGAATTCGTTTTAATCGTTTTCCCAAATTAAATTTTAATTATCTATTAATTTTTCTATAAAGAGCACTTCCAGAAAATAGGCTGATCGATGAGCTGCTTTTCTCGCCTACCCATTTAGATATAGTCTTTTTCACTATTGAATCCAAGTTAAATCGGATAAAAAATTAGGACTTACGCACTGTTATTTATAGACTCTCTGTGGTAGCAGATGATTTTTATCGAGAATAAAGTCATCAATGAAGTTTTTGATAATTGGTCTAAATAATTTCTTCTGCCAACGATATACATTTTCAAAGATCCGCTCAAACTGGTTCTTTTGTATCTCAACGTAGGCCATCAAGGCTGAAAAAATATGATTCAAAATCAGTTTAGACCGTCTTACCTGAAACTTTTCAATATGACAAACCTGTTTAATCACCCGGTGATATTGTTCTATTTTCCAATGACTTGAATGTAATTCATGAAAACCCTCAAAGGATAATAAATCATCTTCATCTTGATACACAATATAAAACCTCTGCTGTTCTTTTAACTGAGTCTTAAATAATTGTACAAAGCCAAAATCTTTGAGCCAGACCACTTGACCCTGATGGAAATTTGGCAATAAACGCAGTTGAAACCATTGTCCTTTTTCAGGGGAAACCTTACGGTTACAGTCGATACCAAACATAAATCGAATACCATGTTTTCTTATGGTTTTTAGATTTCCAGTCGATGAATACCAACTATCACCTGAAATAAATTGAATCTTTGCACCCCAACTAAGTACTTCACTTAACATATCCATAAAGTAATCATTCTTGGTTTTACTTTCAGATTTGTCATAAATTCGGAAATTAATTGGAATATTTTGACCATTTTGATCTGTCGCATACAAGGTAATGAGATTAATACCCTTGACGGATCGGTGGTGTTTGCCTGACCAAAAATAGCTAACCAAGTCCATATGTTGACTATATGGTTTATCTAAAACAGTATCATCAATACTGACTATAAGCTTATTATTATCAATATGTTGAATTGCTTCTTGATATAGGTCGTGAGGTGTGTAGTCTTCACGCTCTAGAAAGCGATTTACACTATCATGCGAGATATTATAAGTCTCGGCAAGTTGTGTGCAGCTAATAGAGTTCGGTTCTGTCATGAGAAAGCCCATATAAATGGGTAATGTACAAGTTGCTGTAGAAGCATGTTTAGTTCGTCTGATCACAGATACGTTATAAACTATTGTAATACTTTTTTGAATCCGTCAATGCGTAAGTCCTAAAAATTATTTTAACAACTATTTTTTCTTTCAAACCAATTGATTTAACTTGATATTTAATGTGATTTTTTATATTTAACTGTTGCTTTACCCCCTGCAGCTACTTGGTAATCTTGGATTGGCAATTGTGTCTTTTTGCAACATGCTCAACAGGCTGATTCAGAATATGTTATTTCTATTTCTAAACCACATCATGACATTAATAAAGTAACAATAAGGAGTCCTTGCATGTCTCTACGCTTCTCCCATCGACCTAATTATTTTTTATTTGCTCAATTACTGGTTCGACATATAGAAAATTACATCCAGAAAAACCCCAACATAAGCCAGGCGGCTTTTGACTTACGTGACATCCATGCACTTTTTCAAGAGGACCATGCTTCTTCCAGCATCAATCTGGATGGCATTATGAATATCGCTGACGAATATAAAGTCGAAACGTTATCAGGCGACCAAAAACTGATTCAGCGTTATAACGTCGATGCGAAAAATACCAAACTGGTGATCGACTTTAACTCTGAAGCGCTACAAAGCTTAAAAGAGGGTAAATCACTCATTGAACCTGATGCGACCATTCAGGAATAAAAATCGCTCCTAATAAAAAACGATGCCGATGCATCGTTTTTTATGACTAAAATCATTTATACAATATCAAGCTAAATGATCACTCGCTTCCTCAGGCTTTTTTTCTAGCATCTTGCGCTTACTCTTCTTGACATAACGCTGTGCCGGCCAGGTCATGGTAAAACGCGCGCCACCCAGCGTCGGACTTTGATCCACCTGAATCGTACCACCAAACCAGTACGCAATCCGGCTGACAATGGATAAACCCAAACCATAACCACCCGAAGCACGGGTGCGGCTGTCATCCAGCCGGGCAAAGGCTTCAAAGACCCGGGCACGATCCACTTCCGGAATTCCCGGGCCATCATCTTCAACAGAGACATAGGCCTGACCATCCTGATCCAGACCACCACTGATCAGCACCTTATTGTCGCAATAACGCACCGCATTGCCGACCAGATTCTGAATTACGCGATGCAGATAACGGCGTTCTGCCTCAACCACCACATCAGGCATTGAATGTAGCTCAATGATTTTCTGGGTTTTTAATGCTTCAGTTTCCAGAGCTACCTGATTCAGCACTTCAAACAGATTGACCTTTTCAAACTCGATCGAAGGCATGCCCTGTTCTAGCTTGGCATAGGTCATGATCTCGTCAATCAGGGTATTCAGCGCCTCAATATCTTTATCAATCTGTTCGACCTGTTGCAGACGATAATCGTAATCATCTTCATCTGCCATCATTTCCACACCAAAACGAATCCGCGCCACTGGTGTACGAAGTTCATGCGACACCGCACGCATCAATTCACGTTGGGCTTCAATCAGGCGCTGAATATGATCAGACATATTGTTAAAGCTAGAGGCCAGCGTTGCCATTTCGTCACTTCCTTCTACAGGAAGACGCAATGACATATTACCGGTTTTCATTTTGTTTAAGGCATAGCTGACTTCACGCAACTTGCGCTGCATTGGCACCAGCAAACCATACACCCCCAGACTCAGCACAAACAGGCTCAATAAGGTAATACCAGTCGCTAACTGGAATGGCATCCAGTTAAACAATGGCACCGGTCCCATCACCAAGACTTGTGAGGTCGAACCTGGAATTGGCGAAATAATTGAAATGGTGGTGCCACGGATTGAGGCACTATCCCGATACAGGATAATACTGTGATCAAGACGCAAGCGCCCGATCTGCTCGGAATCTAAAGGTAAATTCTGGACATTTTCGATAGAAACCGGATAAGAAAAATAATCCTGAATACGAGCCAGATATTCTTTTTCCTGACCTGGATAGTAGACCAGATAGTCCAGGATAAAGACTGGTAAGGCCTTCATCTGGCGCTCAGTAATGCTGTCGGCCTTAATATAAAGGTAATGACCCGGGTCATCGCGCAGCCCAACCACAATATAGGCAATACCTGATTCGGCGTCCCAACGCACCACCGCCTTACGTTCGGCAATACGGCGTCCTTCAGCACGGGTAATGTCGACCTTGCTGGCTTCTACATAGTGAATGGGCAATTCCAGCAAATCGGAGGCATCAGAAACCCAATCCATTTTTTGCTGGAGATTTGGCTGGCGTGCAACCCCTTCACTGATGATATATGCCATACCATCAGTCAGGGATTCGCGATATTCTTGCGCACGCTGATAGTTGATAATCTGTACCAACAGATAGCCGAACACCGCCACCAAGACGACAAGGATGACGAGTCCTGCGTATATACGCAAAAATATACTGTGTTTAAACACCTATAATTTATCCTGCTTGTTCAAGCAACAAACCACATTTGCTTAAAGACCATTGGTCTCTTTAACAAAAAGATAACCTTTACTACGTACTGTTTTAATACGCTTCGGATTTTCTGGATCGTCACCGATTTTTGGACGGATACGAGAAATACGTACATCGATTGAACGGTCTTGACCATCATATTCGATACCACGTAAACGCTCGAAAATATCTTCGCGAGAGAGAATACGGCCAGCATTCGATGCAAGCAACCATAACAGATCATATTCTGCGCTGGTAAAATCAACCAGATCGCCATTTAAGGTCACTGAACGACCGCCGTTGTCGATGACCAGATCATCAAATTCGATGCGCTGTGCCACTTCATCTTCAGGTACCTTATCAGTACGGCGCAATAATGCACGAATACGTGCCAGCAATACACGCGGTTGAACAGGCTTAGCGACATAGTCATCTGCACCCATTTCCAGACCTAAAACCTGATCCATATCTTCAGTACGCGCAGTCAACATCAAAATCGGCTGATGATAATGTGGACGCACTTCACGGCAAATGGTCAAGCCATCAGCACCTGGTAACATCACATCCAGCACCACCATATCTGGCTGCTCGGCAATAATCCGACGAATGGCACGGTTACCATCCGGCTCTACCCCCACCTCAAGTCCGTTACGGATGAGGTATTCTTGCGTTAAACGAGCAAGACGCTCGTCATCTTCAACAATTAAAATCTTGGGTAACTTTTCTTCTTGGCTCATGTATTGCCCCTTATTTGGTGGATCTACGCTATAGGCGTATCCTTTTGAAATCCAATAGATACGTTTTTAATATGCTTGCAATATACACACGTTTACATTGTAAACAAGATAGCGTTCACCAAACTGATACATCAAGATAGCATTTTGTAATATTTTATCGTGCATTTTTTGGACAATTATGCTTGAAACAGCGGCTTAGATCTGATTTGCGATTTACACAACTATTACATGGACAAAATATGACTGCTTGATTCAGCACTTTTTAGTTATCCACAGTGTTATCTATAAGCACTTTCTTTGGACTTTGTTATGCTATGCCTTGCCTGATAAGGCTTATACAAAAATCAATAAAAATAGCGATATTTTTACAAGGATTAAAGCACAACTTAAGAAAAATATTTAGCTAAATGTCAATATTGATCTACCCTAAATTTTCCCGTATCTTGTGTTCAATTAATTTTAAAACCACTAGGTCTTGTGTTTATTCCTCAAACACTGTGGCATGAATTTTGCCCAGTTCAAACGGTCCATAAACATAAAAATAGATGACAACGGAGCTATGCTAACATGAGCGTAATCACTTCAACTCCTGGTCAACTTCAGGTGATTAAACGCACCGGTGATGTTGCCGCTTTTGATGCAGAAAAAATTTCTGTCGCAATTGGTAAAGCGTTTTTGGCGGTTGAAGGCCAACAAAGCGCTGACTCGAGCCGGATCCATGATCGTATCGAGCAACTGACGGAAATGGTATTAAATACCTTTAAACGTCGTTTACCTTCTGGCGGAACGATTCATATTGAAGAAATTCAAGACCAAGTTGAACTTGCGCTAATGCGTACGGGCGAACAGAAAGTTGCACGCTCTTATGTCATTTACCGTGAACAACGTTCTGAAGCACGTAAACAGTTAGGTGCTCATCATCACCCGACCCTGCAAATTACCGATGCTGAAGGCAAACTCAAGCCACTAGATTTAAGTGCTTTAACTGCGCATGTTACTAAAGCAGCAGAAGGCCTTGAAGGGATTGATGTACAAGCCATTGTCGATGAGACTGTGAAAAACTTGTACAACGGCGTAAAAGAGTCTGACATCTCGACCACGATGATGATGGCGACCCGTACCCGTATTGAGCAAGAGCCTAACTATACGTATGTGACTGCACGTTTATTGCGTGATGACCTGGTTGCGACTGGTTTGAAATTCCTGGGTCTACCTGTAGATACAGTTGAAGGCGATGCGCTGGAAACTTACCTGAAAAAAGGGATTGAGCTTGAGCTGCTTTCTCCAGAATTGTTGAACTTTGACCTGGCGAAACTGGCTGCTGCGATTCAACCGGAACGTTCTAACCAGTTTACTTACCTGGGTCTGCAAACCTTATTTGACCGTTACTTCATCCATTCAGATGGTGTGCGTTTCGAACTTCCGCAATTGTTCTTTATGCGTGTTTCTATGGGCTTGTCGCTCAATGAAGAAAACCGTGAAGACCGTGCAATCGAGTTCTATAACTTATTATCGAGCTTCGATTACATGGCTTCGACGCCTACCCTGTTTAACTCAGGTACGTTACGTCCACAGTTGTCTAGCTGCTACTTAACAACCATTGATGATGATCTGTATGACATTTATGGCGCGATGCGTGATAACGCAATGCTGTCTAAATGGGCAGGTGGTTTAGGTAACGACTGGACACCAGTTCGTGCCTTGAACTCCTACATCAAAGGAACTAACGGTAAGTCGCAAGGTGTAGTTCCGTTCCTGAAAGTAGCGAACGATACTGCTGTTGCGGTTAACCAAGGTGGTAAGCGTAAAGGTGCAGTTTGTGCATACTTAGAAACCTGGCACCTGGACATCGAAGAATTTCTTGAACTGCGTAAGAACACCGGTGATGACCGTCGTCGTACCCATGACATGAACACTGCGAACTGGGTTCCTGACCTGTTCATGCAACGTGTATTCGAAGATGCAGAATGGACTTTATTCACCCCTTCTGAAACGCCTGATCTGCATGATTTGACTGGTGCTGCATTCGCTGAGCGTTATGCACACTACGAAGCGATTGCCAAAGAAACAAACATGTTGCACAAGAAAATCCGTGCAAAAGATTTGTGGCGCAAAATGCTGTCTATGCTATTTGAAACAGGGCATCCGTGGATCACATTCAAAGACGTATGTAACCTGCGCTCACCACAGCAACACGTAGGTGTAGTTCATTCTTCTAACCTGTGTACAGAAATTACTTTGAACACCAGCAAAGAAGAAATCGCGGTATGTAACCTGGGTTCGATTAACCTGGTACAACATGTTCAAGGTGGTGTTCTTGATCGCGAAAAACTGGCACGTACGGTTAAAACAGCCGTTCGTATGCTCGATAACGTGATTGACATCAACTACTACGCTGTTCCGCAAGCACGTAACTCGAACCTGAAACACCGTCCGGTTGGTATGGGTATCATGGGCTTCCAGGATGCACTGTATGAGATGAACCTGGCTTATGGTTCTGATGCTGCGGTTGAGTTTGCTGATGAATCGATGGAAGTGATTTCGTACTACGCGATTTCAACATCTAGCGATTTGGCTGTTGAACGTGGTACATACGAAACATTCAAAGGTTCATTGTGGGATCAAGGTATCCTGCCAATCGACTCGCTTGATCTGGTTGCGAAAACTCGTCCAGAACGCATGTTCGAAGTCGACCGCACTCAACGTCTGGACTGGGATACTTTACGTGCCAAAGTTCAAAAAGACGGTATGCGTAACTCGAATGTGATGGCGATTGCTCCAACTGCTACGATTTCAAACATTTGTGGCGTGTCTCAATCTATTGAGCCTACATTCCAGAACTTATATGTGAAATCTAACTTGTCTGGTGAATTCACTGTGATCAACCCGTACCTGGTACGTGCGTTGAAAGAACGTGGTCTTTGGGATGCGGTGATGGTCAACGACCTGAAACACTTCGAAGGTTCTGTTCAGAAGATTTCCCGTATTCCTGAAGAGCTTAAAGCCATTTTCGCGACTGCATTTGAAGTTGATACACGCTGGATCGTGGATGCTGCATCACGTCGTCAAAAATGGATCGACCAAGCACAGTCTCTTAACCTTTACATCGCTGGTGCAAACGGTAAGAAACTGGACATCACTTACAAGATGGCTTGGTTACGTGGTCTTAAGACAACTTATTACCTTCGTGCATTGGGTGCGACGTCTGCCGAGAAATCAACCATTAACACTGGCGCATTGAACGCAGTTAAACCTGCAACAGTTGCGGCGCCTGTTGTAGCAGCAGCTCCTGTCGTTGAAGCGCAAAAACCTGAAGCTCCTGCAGAGGAAGAAGGTTTTGCACAAGCGGCTCCAGTGCCAATGGCATGTTCAATTGACAATCCTGATTGTGAAGCTTGTCAATAATCTGACAGGTTTTAAATCCTCCCCGACCCTCCTTTAATAAAGGAGGGAGAAAATCCCCCTTTTCAAAGGGGGACTTAGGGGGATTACGAAATTCAGGCAATAAAAAAGCCCTCTAGCGTCCGTCAAAACTAACTAGAAGGCTTTCAATCTCGAAGTGATACCAAGATGGTCACAACGAGGCTGGCATCACAAAATGCGTGAACGGATTGTATCATCGATTCGAGAAACGAGCCAGTAAGAGTCATCTTGAATTTGTAATGGAGATTATCTCTATGGCTACGAAAAAAGTTTCTCGTGATGCAGGAACTGGTCGTTTCGTAACTGAAGGCTATGCAAAAAAGCATCCTAAAACTACAGTTACTGAAACAATCAAGCCTAGTAAATCATCTAAAAAATGATTTAAACGTGAATCCTAGTTTCGGCTAGGATTCACAAACTAAAAGTAAAAGGAAACCTAAATGCCACATATGACTCATAACTACATGTTAGGACTTGCGGCATTGCTGATTTCCTTTGGTATTACCTTTTATTTACCGATTGCTTATTTCTGGTTCAAAGTTCGCCAGCAGCGTAAGCAAAATAAGTAGTGGGGATCATTGCTCCTGTATAAAACTAGAGCATTCATCGACAAAACTTAATTTTGCTTACACAAATTAAGCGTATAGTAAGACATCTCAGCCAAGCTGAATGTCTCATAAAAGATATAAAGCAACGTAGAGAGAATTGATATGTCTATCCTAAGTTGGGACGATTTCGAAGATGATTCGCAAAAACCGGCTGCACCTGAACAGCAGCCTGCGCCCGTCGAGCCGCAAAAAGCGACTAATTCACAGATGGTATCTGATGCAGGCAACGCATCGCCGGATGTGGCAGCTGCACAACCCCTTAGAGCCACTCAAAACCGAGGATCAAATCCAACCGATTCGCTGGCAAGAGCATCTGCTTCCCTAGAGCAGCTTGATGTTGCACCGGGTCTGGAAGAGCTTGAAATGGGTGCGCAACGCGTTCAGGTTGATGACAAGGCGATGATCAACTGTCGTGCAGACTTGAACCAGCTTGTTCCATTCAAATACGAATGGGCTTGGCAGAAGTATCTGGACGGATGTGCAAACCACTGGATGCCACAAGAAGTGAACATGAACCACGACATTGCGTTGTGGAAGTCTGAAAATGGCTTGACTGAAGATGAACGTACCATTGTGATGCGTTCACTTGGTTTCTTCTCGACTGCCGATTCACTGGTTGCAAACAATCTGGTACTGGCGATTTACCGTCATATTACCAACCCTGAATGCCGTCAGTACATCTTGCGTCAAGCGTTTGAAGAAGCGATTCACACACACGCTTACCAGTACTGTATCGAGTCGCTAGGTATGGATGAAGGCGAAGTCTTCAACATGTACCGTGAAGTACCGTCAGTTGCACGTAAAGCTGCGTGGGGCCTGAAATATACTCAGTCTTTAAGTGATCCTACGTTCAAAACCGGCACACCTGAAAATGACCAGATCCTGCTTCGCAACCTGATCGCGTTCTACTGTGTACTTGAAGGTATCTTCTTCTACTGCGGTTTCAGCCAGATTCTGTCTATGGGCCGTCGTAACAAGATGAATGGTGTTGCCGAGCAATTCCAGTACATCCTGCGTGACGAGTCAATGCACCTGAACTTCGGTATCGATATGATCAACCAGATCAAGATCGAAAACCCAGGTTTATGGACCACTGAATTCCAGGAAGAAATCATCCAGATGATTCTTGAAGGTACCATGCTGGAAATCGAATATGCACGTGACACCATGCCACGCGGTGTACTTGGCATGAATGCTGGCATGATGGAAGAATACCTGAAGTTCATTGCCAACCGTCGTCTGGCGCAGTTAGGCTTGCCTGAACAGTTCGCTGGTGTGAACAACCCGTTCCAGTGGATGTCAGAAATGATGGACTTGCGTAAAGAGAAGAATTTCTTCGAGACGCGCGTAACAGATTACCAAACTGGCGGTGCGTTAAGCTGGTAAGGTTTAGCTTAAAATGACACGACATCTGTCATTTTAACTTTAAATAAAAAGCCACCCCTGCGGTGGCTTTTTTATGATCTGATTGATCTGCTGAAATTCTGAAATTTATTTCAACCGATTCCCTGCTTCATCAATAATCATTTCCTCATTTTCCATGCTAAAAGCTGCGCGCTGCGGAGCAGAAAGAATATCTAAAACAACTTCTGATGGTCGACACAATCTCACACCAAGTTCAGTCTGCTGATCTCAACAATCGATATTCTGAACGGGTGGAAAGTGCCGAGGAATTATCGAAACGGGTGAATCAGCAAAAGATCTAGTTTTATCTCAAATCCTCTGATCAACTTTTCAAAACTTAAATATTAAAAAATCCCACTCAGGAAGCGGGATTTTGTTTTTTGAAAATTTAACAGCCCTAAATCATCTGAATTAAAATTCTTTTGTCACACTCAAACCAGCGCTCCAGTTCCGCCCTTCTGCCGGCTCAAAGAAACGGTTATTGCTTTCATTGACAATCACCGAACCAGAATAATCTTTATCAAACAGGTTATCGACACGCGCAAAAGTATTCACTGCCCAATCCTGCATTTTCCAGTGATAACCCACATTGGCGCCAGCAACCGTGTAGCTTGGCGCAGCATCTGAGTTTTTATCATCGACATAGATTTTGTCGCTATAACGAATATCCATACCCGCACGCAAACCCTGTTCAGGTTTCCAACCCAAGCTTAAGAATGCCTGATTCTTGGCAATACCGGGAATATAATTACCTTCTTGAATAGGTGTCGGGCCTTCAACATTTGCAGTGTCTTTATCAAAAGTTGCATCTAAGTAGCTATAACTTGCTTGAGCTGTTAGGTCACGCCATAGATTTTTATTCCAAGATAACTCTACACCCTGTCTTAAAGTCTGATCAGCATTACGGAACGTCGATTTACCGTAATAATTTTTTAAAGGCACGATGTCATCTTCCGTCAATGTATAGAATACGGCTGCGGTAAATTGTCCTAATGTGTTATCTGATTTCAAACCAATTTCATAGGTTTCGCTTTCTGATGCTTTTAAGTTAAAAGGTGTAGAACTCTCAACCGCAGGATATGCCATTTCAGTAAAGGTTGGTGTTTCAAAACCTTGGGCATAGCTTGTATATGCCATAAGTTGAGGAACAATTTGCCAACTTAAAGCAAGCGATGGTAATAATTTTTGATAATCAGTTTTTCCTGAGTTATCACCATTTCTATCTTTTTCCTCATCGGCTTCAACAATATAATGATCTTTAGATTTAAAATGTACATTGCTGTAACGTAAGCCCGCATCAACATTTATAGTATCAGTGACGGCATAAGATGCTTGAAAATAAGGGTCTAAATTCCATAAGGTGTTGTCTTCATCACGGCGTAGTTTACCTTTTACACCAAATTGCGTATCACCGATAAAGTTTTCATAGCCATAACGTTCTTCAGTCATACCGTCAATCGCTACACCAGCAATGAGTTTTAAGTTTGGTAAGACTTCTTTGCCTGTCCAGCGAAAGTCTATGCCGTAGAAATTACGATCAAAATCAATGACACCACCTGCATGATTTGCACCAACTTGTGAGGTATTTGGCGTTGATTGATATTGCGTTACAGAACGCTGTCCAGCATATGCCATAGCGTATAGTTCATGCTGATCATTGATCGGCTTATTCCATGTTAAGCCAGTTTGCACCTGCTCAATTTCTTTACGAGCATTGTATTTGGTGACATTACCAACTACTTGCTTCGGATTGGCTTCCCATTGTGGACGAGTTAAACCACCTGGATCATCTGCTTCAATTTTGACATAGTTATTTATCCAGTTGATTTTAGAACCATCTTCCAGATCCCAGGTCAGCTTGGCATTATTTAGAACTTTATGTGCACTGCTGTGGTCACGAAAACCATCGGTATCGAAATAAGATGAGCTGATGATATAAGCTGGTTCATCGGCATTCTCTGAACCGCCTTGTAAAACCAGCTTGGTCTGCCCTTTGTTCTGACTCCCTGCAGTATGCCCCAGCTCAATCGAGTCAGCACCTTGCCCCTCTCGCGTGGTGGTTAAAATCGCCCCCCCGGAAGAGTTGCCATACAGTGATGAAAATCCACCACCCAATACTTCAATATGGTCCAGACTATTCAAGTCAATATTCGAGGTTTGCCCCTGTCCATCCGGCATTGTTGCAGGGATTCCATCTACATATAAACGCACACCACGCACACCAAAACTGGAACGTGCCCCAAAGCCTCGCATCGAAATTTGTAGGTCTTGGGCATAGTTTTCACGATTGTTTAACTGTAATCCCGGAACGCCTTTTAATGTTTCCGAAAGATTCACATTCATGCTGTTATCTTGTTCTTGATTCAGATAATACACTGACGCCGGTGTGGTCAATCGCTCCCGATCTGTACGGGTCGCTTGAATGACAATCGTGTCTAACCTTTGGACTTCTTGTGTATCATTTTCTGCATAAATGTTCTGACCTGCGCAAGCAATCAGGCAGGACAAGGTCGATCTCACGAATGGAAATTTCGGGCTTTGGTACATAAATGACAGGCCTTATTTGAAAGTGGTTTAATGCGGCAAATACCTTATCGAGATGGCGTACATCTCATGATTCAACTCATTTTGTTTTAAGCATCGATACCAAATAAGTATGCTAATTCGATGACATATAGTTCGCTCAATGAATAGGAATATTTTGAGCTTAAAAATTCTGTGTTCGATAAATTTAGACTTAATTAATCCTTTATCTGAATTTCGCTTAAAATCAGCCATATACAAAGCATATTATTTTAATGCGATCTGAATGAAATTGAGCTTTCAGCAACAAATCAACATCATTTCTCTGTGTCCTTAAAACTCGATGTAGGCATTCAACAATAGCGTATAAAAAAGCCTGACGAATCAGGCTCCTTCATACTGATTTAAAAGTTTAACTATTTATTGTCTGGCAAGGCATAAGCCACCAGAGAGTCACCCATTTTGGTGCCAAAGGAACCATGACCACCCGCCATAATGACCACATACTGCTTGCCATTGGCTTCATAAGTCATTGGCGTAGCCTGACCACCTGCAGGAAGACGGCCTTTCCACAATTCATCACCGTTGTTCACGTTAATGGCACGGATATAGTTATCTTGAGTTCCGCCCACAAACATCACGTTGCCCGCAGTTGAAATAGGACCACCCAACATCGGCACACCCATTTTGAATGGCGGCAATGGAATGCCCGGCATACTGTCACGAATGGTACCGATGCGGCGTTTCCATGCCACTTCATGAGTATTTAAGTCCACACCTGCAACAAAGCCCCATGATGGCTGTTTACATGGTAGACCGAATGGAGACAGGAACGCACTGATTTCAACGCCATAAGGCACACCATACATCGGTTGAACGCCGGCTTCTGTACCTGCACCTTTAGCCGTCTTAGGACGGTTCGGATCTTGAGGAATCAGTTTTGATACAAATGGCAGGCCAATCGGGTTGGTTAATGCAATTTGACGGTCCGGATTCACCGACATACCACCCCATTCAAACACACCCAAATTGCCCGGGAAGACCAGTGTCCCATTTTCAGAAGGTGGTGTATAAATGCCATCGTAATTCAGTTTATGGAATGCAACACGGCAGACCAACTGGTCAAACATGGTCGCACCCCACATCTGTTTATCGGTCAATTTATCTTGTGGCGCCAGATTAAAATCAGAGAACGGTTGAGTTTTAGAATAGAACTCACCTTTGGTTTGGGGTCCACGTTTCACAGATTGTGGTACCGGTTTCTCGGTAATCGGCACAATCGCTTTACCATTACGGCGATCCAGCACAAAAGCATTCCCGGTTTTGGTCAAGACATAAATGGCTGGAACCATATTGCCATTTTTATCTTTAATCTCGGTCAATGTCGGCTGTGAAGGTACGTCCATATCCCACAAATCATGATGGGTAGTCTGGAAGTTCCATACCAGCTTACCGGTCGTTGCATTCAAGGCCAGCATCGAGTTGGCATAACGCTCGTCCAGTTCAGTCCGGTGACCACCGTAAATATCCGGGGTACCGACACCCGTTGGTACGTAGACGATATCCAGCTCTGCATCATAGGCCAAAGGTGCCCAAGCATTTGGAGAGTTATGTACAAATTTTTGACCCGGTGCAGGAATCAAATTCGGATCTTCAGCGCCTGTGTCAAATACCCAAAGCAGTTCACCGGTATTGACATCATAACCACGGATCACACCCGATGGTTCTTCAGTTGAATAGTTATCTGTAGTTGAACCCGCAATAATGATCGTAGTGCCGGTTACTACAGGCGGTGAGGTTGGAATATAACCGCCTGGATATGGGAATGGCATATCTTTTTGCAGATCAACTTCGCCATTTTTACCAAAGTCAGAGCAGACTTTACCGGTGGTTGCATTTACCGCAACCAGACGCCCATCATTGACCGGTAAAATGACTTTTTGCGGACATTCAGCCGATGTGGTTTTCTTAGCAGCAAGACTGCTTTCAAAACCAGCCGTATTGTTGACATCATAATAAGATACACCACGGCAGGTTAAATGCTGATAGGTATGATCAGCTTTCAACTTTGGATCATAGGTCCATTTCGCCTTACCGGTTGCCGGATCAAGCGCAGTCAATTTCTGGTGAGTGGTACAGATGTACATGTTGTCACCCACCTTAATTGGGGTAACCTGATTGGTGGTTTCACCCGAGTCATTTTCAGTCTTGAATTCGCCCGTGTGATATTCCCAAGCCACCTGCAAATCTTTGACATTTTCAGTATTAATCTGCTTTAAGGGTGAATAACGCAAACCGGACTGGGTACGGCCATAAGCCGGCCAGTCTTCATCTGCCACACCGGGAATTGGCTGGTGAGTTGCAGGCTGCTGGGATTTTAATTCACCGCGAATTTCTTGCGGGTCATTAAATACAGCATAAATCATGACAGCGATGGTAATGGCCAGTGAACCACCCAGGGCAATTTTCGCACCTTTGCTTTGATCAAAACCGCGTGTTACCGCCGGAATCAGCAGGGCCAGACCAAACAGCCCTAAAATATCTAAACGCGGCGCAAGTGCAAAGAAATCTGAACCGACTTCCCACAGCCCCCACACCACTGTCGCCAAAACGAATATGGCATAAACAAGGAGTGCAGCACTTTTTCGTTTATACAAGAGAACTGCGGTCGCAATAAAGAGAATACCTGCAATGATGTAGTACCAAGACCCACCCAGCACTGCAAGATAAATCCCTCCAATCAGCAGTCCTATACCGAAAACAGCGGCAATGACCGCTAAAATCGTTTTCAGTACCGAACCTGATGATGAAGTATTCATATTGAACACCTATAAAAGTTTTTTTGAAAGTCCATGCACATGACAGGCATGAGCACCCTTATTGTTAAATTCTGAGTTATAAATACATCAATGTCTTAAGCAGGCATTGCCCATTACTGCAACAAAGTACCTAGAGATTCAATAGTGTATTTGCAACTAAAAACTATGTTTTAAAATGACGTATTAAACTTGATTCCGCCCACCCATACATTTTCACCGTCTTTGTCCGCACCGACGTGACGCACATATTGCACATTCGGGCGAATAGTGAGCCAGTTGGTGGCATGTAAGCCATAATAAATTTCTGCATCGATTTCTTGATGATGGTCAGCACTGACATCGTCATTCATGTTGATGCGTGCAATACCAAATGCGATTTCATCTTGAGGGCGTGAATCCATTGCACCCTTATAAACCAGTCCAATATTTTGCATATCGCTGACGGTATTGGTTTTGGAGTCATGCACTGTCGCATTTATAAAGCCGGTCAAACCACGCGAAGTATCTCCGTCATGTGCAGTCAATTGTTGCTTGGCAACGATCCAGCCACCGTGGTGGTGATCTGTTTGATCTGGATTGGAAATGACTTCAGCATCCGCTGTACTGTAGTAATAACCGGCACGATATTCACCCGGTAGTTTCTGTTCACCCAGTTTAGGCGTCCAAACCACTTCTGCAGGAAGCATTGCCCCTTTAGAACCATCCGTACTCAGATTAAACCCTTTACCACGTTCCAGATTCTCAGGGTTGTACTCATAAACCCCGACCTGGGCATAAAATTCAGGGTTAATGTTGTATTTGACTCGTGCAGCCCATTGGCTTACCGGCCAGTTGTACCACTGATCGCCAACCCAATTCCCGACTTGTGAACCGCATAGGGCCAGATTCTGGAAATCGCAGTCAAAACTGTTGAAGTCTTCGCCTTCACCAAAGCGTCCGACTTTCACATCCAGTTTTTGTTCCAGGAATTTTTTCTTGATCCATAAATCAGTCAGACGCCAGGTTTGACCACGGCCCCAGACCTCTTGCACTGAACTCAGATGGTCGTTTAAAGCAGCAGTGCTTTGAGACAGTGACTGACCATTACGCTGGGTGACAGTAATTTGCGCTTCGGTATCTTGCCAACCTGCAATCTTTGCCAGATCCAGATGTGCCCCAAAAACAAACTGGTCCGCATATTCAGTTCTATGGCTTGAAGATCTTTGCGCATCAATCAGGCTTGCCATTTCACCCGTATAACCAAAACTGAAATCATAGCCCTGATTTTGGAGTGCTGTACGTTGCCCGTTCCAGTCACCGAGCATCCACGGGCTTTCCGAACTGAAAGCAGCTTCAGCATGCACAGTGGTCGTGGTTAAGATGAAAGAGGCACAGCAAAGGTAAACGGCCTTCGATAATGGGGAGAGATACATTGAATGTGATACCTTCATCACAATATGAAGCTTTTTATTATACGCCTGTTGATTTTAAAAAATCATTACTAATAGATAAAAAGTATGAATAAAATGTTGTATTTATTAGTATTATTATATACTTTTTGTAAATTTAAATATTATAAGTATTTGTTTATCATCATATTAAATTTAATAACACCAAACCATAGCTCCAAAGAAAAATTTGATATTCATCAGATAGATTTAGCTTTAATTTCTTATAAAAGATTCAGAGATAAATCAGCTCCATTACTATTTAATTTTCTTCATTGCAAATCATGCAACGCTACATTTTTTGTTGATTGAATACTGAATCACTATTGCGATAAGGCTTTTAAAAACATGAGAAAATTACTGTCATTCCACTATGATTTTTTAAAAATTAGATTATGCTAAAGTTATTCTGATAAGAAATTGCGTCGCTTTAAAACAATAATCTGGCTTAATAGACGAGAGCAAGCATGAAAGGTTCAATCCTTGATTTTTCTATTCAACACAATACCGGTTTTATCTCGGGGGATGATAATCAGCGCTATAGCTTTAATGGCGCAGACTGGCGTAGTGAGCGTCCACCTTCACGCGGTGATCGGGTCGATTTTATCGTAAATGTCGCGGGTGAAGCCTCTGAAGTTTATCTGGCCTTAGGTAGTTCTATTTATCTGGGAGAAAAAATTTCCACTCAGCTCGGCAAATATTCAAATCTGGATCAGGCCGAGGAAAATTACAGCAGCATTGACTGGTTTGTAAAATGTCTGACCAACTATGCAAACTTTTCCGGCCGCGCACGCCGTAAAGAATTTTGGTTCTTTATGCTGTTCTGTGTAATTTTAGGCATTATTGCTGAGGTAATTGATACAGTTTTAGGCACTAAACCACTGGTAAATAGCCTGCTTAATCTGGTACTTCTAGTCCCAAGTCTGGCCGTTGGCGCGCGTCGCTTGCATGATGTAGGACGCTCTGGTTGGTGGCAATTACTGACGCTTACCGTGATTGGTATACTGGTACTGATCTGGTGGTGGGCAACTGAAACCAAGCAACAAAACAATGAATATGGTGCTCCTGCCAAATAACCGAACCTTACAAATCCCGTCTTGATGCGGGATTTGTTTATCGATTATTTAATGATTAAATATCAGCAAAATCAGACTTTCTCCATGCTGCAAGATCAATTAGTGAAATTTCCAGATGCTGTATGGGTGCAAATCTATAAAGATAAAATGCAGCTGATGAATATAGACGGCACGATTACGCATACCCTGCTACCGAATGTACCTTATGCCCATCCGCGGAGCATTATTGCCGACTTTGATGCAGCCTCAGTGACGCTGAAACAGCTGTTACCCTCATCGATGATGAAGAAACTATTTAGCCCTATAGCGTTGCTGCAAATCATGGATCTGCCTGAAGACGGCTTAACCGAAGTTGAAAAACGCGCATTACTCGAACTCGGTTATGAAAGTAGCGTGCAAAATGTCATCCTGTTTGACCATGCAGGAAATGCACTGACCAAAGCCAGAGTTCCACCCCAACATCGAATGACGATCATCAATATTTTACTGGTGATTATCATTATGGTGGTGTTGGCATCGACCTGGTTTTTGACGCTTTAAATGTTCTTGTAAGAGCAAAAATCCCGCATGCTGCGGGATTTTTATCGAGATAACAATCTAATAAGAGAGTTGATCTGTATAGATGAACCAGTTTATAAACAAAAACATTTATCAAAATCAGCTCAAATAAAATAAGCAAAAATTAGGATTTATTTAAAATAATCTAGCAACTGATTAAAGCGGTCTATTTTATATTTAGGTTGTGCCAGTGCTAATTCTTCCTGACTGCCATAACCATAACTTACCGCAATAGTATCAATACCATTGTGACGGGCACCAAAAATGTCATGCTCACGGTCACCCACCATCAGGCATTGATCGGCCTGTAATTTTTGCTGCTCTAAAATATACTGAATCAGCTCAGCTTTATTGGTTCGCTCGCCATTCAGCTCACTACCATAAATGTCGGTAAAATACTGGGCCAGATCAAAATGTTCCAGAATCTGTTTGGCATACACTGTCGGTTTTGCTGTAGCGACAAACAAGCGATAACCACGGCGTTTCAGTTCTGCCAGCGTTTCTGCTACACCCTCAAAAACATGATTTTCATAGAGACCCTTGACTGCAAAGCGCTCCCGATAACCCATCAAGGCCTGTTCAGCCAGAACATGATCGGCCTCAACATTTAAAATTTTGGCAAGCGAGGCTTTTAAGGGCGGACCAATAATCCAGTCGATATTGATCTCGTCACTAATCGGATGACCGATCTTTTCCAGACCATAGCGTGCAGACGTCGTAATCCCCACTTTCGGATCGGTTAATGTCCCATCCAGATCAATTAAAATATTCTTAATCACCGCCCATCCCCTCTCATTAGTACCGATATAAATTAATATCGAGAGTTCATTCAAATTTGCCTATACTAATGCAATTTTAGTGAATGAAGGACATCATTTTGCGCCCTACCGTACTTTGCTTTTCCGGTTTAGACCCTTCAGGTGGAGCCGGCCTTCAAGCAGATATTGAAGCCATTGGTCAAAGTGGTGCACATGCGGCAATTGCCTGCACAGCCCTCACTATTCAAAATTCACAGCAGGTTTTTGGTTTCGAAGCCACTTCCAGAGAATTGCTGTTGGCACAGGCCAATGCGGTGGTCAATGACCTGCCCATTCGTTGCGTAAAATCTGGCATGTTAGGCACCACAGACAATATCGCAGCACTGGCCGAGTTTCTGGCTGCACATCCAGATTATCTGTATGTGCTGGATCCGGTTTTGGTCGCGAATAGTGGCGGTTCGCTGGGTAATCAAGAAACGCTGGTCAAAGCATTTACCCAGTTGATTCCATTAGCCACTATCTTAACGCCGAACACGGTTGAACTACGCGCCCTGACGGGTGAGCAAGACCTCAAACTGGCCACTCAAAAATTATTTGAAATGGGTGCACAGGCAGTTTTGGTCAAAGGTGGCCATGAAAATACGCCAGATTACATTCAGAACAGCCTATATATCGCAGGTGAGCTGGTCAACGAAACTCGCTGTCCACGTCTGCCAGGTGAATATCATGGTTCAGGCTGTTCACTGGCCAGTTTCATTGCCGGACGTCTGGCCATGGGTGATCAGTTGAAAACTGCGGTACAGCATGCTGAAACCTGGTTATTTGGGGTATTAAAAAATGCTGAAATTCCTGTTCCAAATGGCCAGAGAATTCCAAAGCGTTTTTAAGATCACACTTCTTAAAATCAAAACTAAAAAAGCCTGAGTCATTCAGGCTTTTTTATCACTGCTATTTTTTAAACAATACTATTTGGCCTGATAAATGATTTTGCTTACATAGGTCGGTAAATTCCAAGCACCACCGGCGAAGCCTTTGCATTGTACGGTCAGACCACTGAAGCTTTTGACAAATTTCTTGCCATTCCAGGCCCATTCGTTCTGACTCAGACAATCGCCCAAACCACGCACTTTATGCCCGGAAAATATCTGGCCTTGGTTAAATGTTTCTCCCGAGGTCGTCACCAACTGTTTAAATTGCTTGTTTCGATCCATCAGCCAGAAGCCACTACCCATATTATAAGCCCCACGCCAGCATGGAATCTGAATCAGTTGATTCTGGGCATTAATGGGATAAATGGTCATAACATCATCATCCAGAAAACGCTGGCTAAACAGCAAATCACATTGATCTTCCTTGGTGGTGGCTTGCAGTTTTCGAATCATCTGCTGACTTGTTGCCGTATTCAGTTTTGCTTGAGTGACTTTGCCTGACTGATATTTTGGTATCTGAATTTTCGGTATCGCTGCAGCTTTGAGCACCGCCTGATTGGATTTTTTCCCCGGCCTGATCAAGGCTGAGGGCGTAGAAAGTCGACGCTGAAATTCATCCATCTTGAGTAAAACGGCACTGGCACCGGAAGTCGACAGGTTCCAGCGTGATTGCGTATTCTTAAATACAACCGGAGCTGTTCCCTGTACAGCTTTTAGCAAGGCTCGCGTTTGATCAGTACTGAGTTGCCCTATTCCCTCCCGATTCAGACCAATCACACCATAAGGTGTGCTGGCAATTTGTAGCTGAAGCTGTCGTGTAGGTGTGGCAGCAGCTAAGGGTAAAATCTGGACTTGGGCTTTGATACTACTGTTTGCACCCGCAGCACGCTCTAGTAGCACCGAAACCGGCTGATCAATATCTTGATCCGATTGATAACCGGCAGCGCGGCAGGTGCCGGTATTATCACAGGCAATTTCCCAGTCTTTATGTAAAAAATGTAGGTCCTGCATGGCCGCTAGACTTAATGAGCTAATACTGGCTAGACTAAATATGATACTCATAATTTTGATGCTGTAGATCCATTTTTGTTTCATCATCTAGTCCTTATTTAAAATGCTTGCCGAGGTGGCTGGCTGCATCTGCTCAATCTGCTTCTGTTTATCTTTTTTCTTGCGCTCATTGCTCAAAGTCGCCATTAAATCCTGCGCCAAAGCCTTAAGTAGAATCATATCTTCGGCCTGCATCTGTCTCGGTTGTTTATCCAGCAGACATAGACTCCCAAGCGCAATTCCATTTTTATCTTTTAAAGGCACACCAGCATAGAAACGGATATGATGCTGTCTTAATTCTGACAGATGTGGAAAGCGCGGGTCACGCTGCAAGTCTTCTATCACCAAAGGCTCATTCTGATAGAGCAAATGGGTGCAGACTGAATCCTTGCACATTTGTCGGGTTGCAACAGGCTCCTGAGTAAAAGGACTGATTGGAATATACATTTCATGCTGATTCAGCCAGGAAATTTGTGCGTAATCAACGTCAAAGGCTTGACGGGCTTCTTCAATATATTGTTTATAAAGGGTCTGATGACGATGATCCAATAACCCCAATTCATTTAAAGCCTGCTGCCGTTCTTTTTCATTCTTGATCTCCAGATTCTCAAACCAGCTTTCGCCTTCATTCAAGGTATAAGTTTCGATAGTCAGAATCAGATCATCGACATTATTGACCAGTGCCTGCAGCTCAAAACGTTGTTGCAGTTCATCCAGAAGCTCCAGCTGCATCACACTCCAAGTCGCAAAAATGATTTTCAGCTCAGGATATTGCTGCGCCAGTCTATATTTCAGCAACCGAATCTGTGCCGCAGGCGCATGATGAAAAATAGACACACATAAAATCTTGAGCGAAGCTGGTAATACAATACCCTTTCCTGATTCACTCGATTGAATCAGCACATCCAGATCATTTCGGGCAGCAATATTTTTGAGATTTAGGGCATGCGCCAACATGGCAGAAATCTGGGTGTCAATTTCCCAACGCGCACCAACACAATAAACTTCGGGCTGCTCGGCACTCATCTTACTCGGATAGGCTTTTTGAAATGCATGATTAAAGAACTGCAAGCCCTGATAAAGACGCAACCGGTGTTCGGCAGTGACATCGGTATCATGTCCTTGAGAATAAATCCGAATGGCTGGAATGGCCACTTCGCCATAGAACATTTGGACACGACGAGCTACCTCCTCTGCACTGGGCTTTTTCGGTAATTGCGCACAGATGTAATCATTGGCTACCTGCATTGCATCATTGACTTCATCAGCCACCAGTCGTTGGTAAAAGCGTTCGGAGGGTGACAATACTGGCGTACTGCCAAGTAAGGTTTTGACAAAACCCAGTGCCGGTACATAATTGGACAAAACCAGCAGGCAGGCAGTCAAAGGCGTCGACAAGATCAGCCCTACCGGTCCCCAGAGGGTGGTCCAGAACGTAGCAGCCAGAATAATTGCCAAAGTAGACAGACCGGTACTTTCCCCATACAGCCAAGGTTCAATCACGTTATTGCTGATGAGTTCCAGCACCAGTATCAAGGCCACAGTCCAGAGCACCATGTCCCAGCCCGGATCAACGGCGAAAGCCAGTGTAATCGGGAAAATAGCTGAAACGATCGGGCCAACATAGGGTACAAAACGCATAACCACCGCGACCAGCCCCCACATGATCGCTGCTGGCACGCCAATCAATAACAGCCCAATCGCCATGGGAATACCATAAGTGACATTGACCAGCAGCTGCATGCGCAAATAGGTCCCGATACTTTTGCCGGCATCATCCAGCGCATCGGTGCCGATATTCAGATTACCGCCCAAGAGTTTTAGAAAGCGGTCATGCAGGTCTTTGCCATTGAATAAAATCAATACCATAAACAGGAACACAATCCCGATAATCGCCAACGGATTCAGGATTTTATTCAACCAGTCTAGCGCAGCCTCTTCACTCGTTGGCTCTAGGCCCACGACTTTGACATTCTGCACATTCGGGTCTTCTGTTTCCTGTTCTTGGGTGTCTATCGAATTTTCTACCGTGTCAAAGGTCTGGATCGCACCGTCCCACATACTCGGTCCCTGACGATAATTTTCGAGCATTTTCAGTTTTTGCTGGATGGTGTCCTGATATTGCGGCAGTTCCTGACTCAGCTTGCCAAGCTGCACCCCCAGATAAGTTGCAGTGCCGCCCAGAAATGACAAGGTCAGGCACATGACCAGGCCAATCGCCGCCCATTGGGGACAGCCCCAGCGCTTTAAACGGGAAACCAGAGGAGAAAGTAAAAATGCCAGCAGAATGGCCAAAGCCAGCGGAATAAAAATATCACGGCCAAAATACAACGCCGTCATGACGACAGCAGCAATTACAAAGCCTGCCATCATTCTGAGTGCATGTTGGGTGCGCTGCCGCTCGGACTGATCCGGCATCAATACTTCAGTCTGTTGTTGCAGGTTGGCCTGTCTTGGTTTTACTTGACTGTTCTTGTTGTTATCCACCTGAAAAGTCCTAAAATATTATTCCTTCAACATAATTTAGGACTTTCTATATTTTTGTTACAAAGGTATTCCTGTAATCATTTGCAAAGATATTTCACTTAAATCTTTTCAGGTAAATAGATTAACTCACGCTTTTGATCCGGCGCATTTTCCGGGTTTCGAGTTGCACAGGGACTGAAGTATGTTGATGCAGCAATTGCCATTTGCCCTGCTGCTTGCTCAGGCACATGCTGACCCGACACCAGCCCAGCTGGAAAATCGGTTCAATCACCGCATAACTCACCCGTACATAACCATCGACTACAGCCAGATCAGAAGTGACATGAATATTAAGGTCTTGGCGTTCGATGCGTATGCCTTCCGGTATAAATGCCCGATATTGCTGCCAGAGTGCCTGATAGGCTTCGACACCTTTCACTTCCATACTGACATCGACCAGACGGATATCGGGTCGGCATAATTGAACAATATCCTGAATTTCAAGTCTGGCTACGGCATTATCCCACTCCTGAAGAAATGCCATGACTTCCTGAGCCAATTTTTCATCCCCAAAAACCTGCATAAAATTTCCTTCAACCGGACAAGTCAGACCTGAAATCTGGGATTCAATTAACCGACCGGATTTCTGATCTTTTTGTTCTTATTATTTTGCCTATGCTAAAGCGTTATTCTCGCTTTGCTCTTCCCACTGCCGGATTGGATACAGCTCACCTGAAGATTATTTTTTAAAGTATTTTTATTTTAATCAGGATGAATATGCTGTTTCTAGATTGGATGATTCAAAAATCAGCAGCGATTAAAAGTTACTTTAGAACTTTTATCGCATGCCTGTAAATGACATAAAGCGTCATTTAAAAATAGAAATAATTTTAGATCTGAATAAAATAGCGAGCTGTTACAGACCAAGTCGATCTGTTTATAAATTTCGTATGGCATTGATAAAGTTTCAAGGCATTTGATCCATGTCATCTCAGCAAATAAAAGCCATCATTCAGATAACAGCTTTACGATAAGTCTGCTTTGGCATTTCAATGATTTCGACACAAAGCTGTATTTTTAATTCAGGTTGTGGCGCAATATATTGCTGCATGACATCGAGCACCAATTCGGAAATTGCCTGACGAACTTCGACACTGCGCCCACTCAACAGTGAAACTTTGGCATGCACATAGGCCTGATCTTTAACCACATTTAGTCCAATCACATACGCATGCTGCATAATCGCACGACTTTTTAAATCATTGGGATCAGTGACATGGCCGGCGTTAAAAAGTGCCTGATGGATCGCGACCAATAAGGGTTTGATCTCGATATGTTGCAGATTGTCAGAATATTCCAGATGCAGGTGCGGCATTAAAGGGATCTCGGATCGAAAATGTGAGGACTAGGGCGGTAGAAAAATGATCAGCCCAGAATTTCAGCATTAATGAGAATAATACGATTAATCAACCGTATTATTCTCTCTTCAGAATTTTAGTCTAGGGCTAAATTTAGGCTTTCTTGACATATTCGGATTTCAGTTTCATCGGGCCGATCCCCTCGATTTTACAATCGATATCATGCCCATCTGCAGCATCAGGCAGCAAGCGGATACTTTTGACTTTGGTACCTACTTTCACCACTGAAGATGAACCTTTGATTTTCAGGTCTTTAATCACCGTTACACTATCACCATCTGCCAGCACATTGCCATTGGCATCCTTAATGATCACTTGTTCTTCAGTGACTTCACCTTCTTTCCACTCGTGTGCGCATTCAGGACAGATCAGTAGATCACCATCTGCATAGGTATATTCAGATTGACATTTTGGACAGTTTGGCAGACCCATAAGAACCTCGAAAAAAGAGAAAAATTAAATAAATGAAACAAATAAGCTCACAGTATAGCATCTTTGTCAGGCGCGCTGATGGAGAGGACATTGGGATGAAACCAACACAGGAGATCCAAGGAATTAATTGTCTGAAATCTGCGGATTAACCAGCAAAGACAGGAGTTGCAGTGATTCCTGCCAGCTCAAATGACACACCGCCGGCGGCACCACATCCGGATAACCTACCTGAATAATATGCAAACCGGTACCGATTGACACTTTTTCAAAGATGATCGTCACCTCTATTTCACCCTGCAAGTCGGGGGTAGAAAACTGATCGGTATAGCGCAGCAGCTGATTGGGAATGACCTCATGATAAATGCCATGAAAATGATGCTGGGTTCCGGTAGAAAAATTGGTAAAGGTGGTTTTATAGCTGCCGCCGGGTTTGACTTCCGCATGTTCTACTTTGGCAATAAAGCCATGTGGTGCCAGCCATTTGGCCAGTGCATCCGGATGCACAAAGGCACGATACACCCGCTCCGGTGGTGCGCTGAACACACGATGCATTTTTAAGGTGTAACTCATTTTTTCTTGTCCTTTGTTGTTATTATTTTTTTATTGCAGGATATTCCCTGCATTTGTTGTGGCTAAATTATCAGCCTGAGTTAAGTACTCATCTGAGTTATTTTATCCAGTTTTGAGCTGGCTATATATAATGAGTATGTATCTATACTCAAGCTCAAATCTTCATATAACGATTAAATAGAGCAATAAAAAAACCCGGCAGCACCGGGTTTCTTACTTTAAATCATTTAAATACAAGCATGCTCAGCTACTACGCAGGCTGCCCTCTTCGTCATCCAACTCATCATCATAGACATAGGCCATGCAACCCCAACCATCATATTCACCCTGAAATTGTGCCGCGATTTTGCTGAACCATTGTTCCAGATCCACGATATCTTCGTAAGCAGGTTCCATATACACATAAATCGTGATGATCCATTCCAGGGTATCGCTTTCTTCGTCCTGAAACAGGCTGATTTTTTGCTCTTCTTTTAATAGATGCAAGGCACAACGATCCGCCTGCGCTTCATCCGCAAAGGCAATCGAAAATTCAATTTCATGTGCCTCTTGCAAGTCGTCGCCATCCTGATGCATTTGCCACAGTACATTGCCATTTTCATCGTCCGGGAATTGATTGTAATCACGTGACATAGAAGTATCCTTATTATGATGCTGTTTTATTCTGCATTTAAGATTAGCTGATTTTTGTACAATTATCGAGATACAGACAAAAAATATTATCTTTTAACCATAAATAAACATATGATTTTTATAAATATAAAAATAAGTAAGAGGATCAATATAGTCAAGATTCCTCAAGGCCAAAAATCCTGAAAAATATCAGGATTTAAACCAACTTATGGCATTCAGAATACTCTGGTAAAAATCTTCTAGACCTATGAATGTCATGATCTACGCGATGTGTGGATGCAGATGATCCTGTTCCAATTGCAAAACCAGCGCAGCAAACTTGAGTTCTTCTAAACGCAGATCAAGATAGGATTCTTGAATCATCGCCTGACTCAGTGTCTGCCCGGTATAATTCAGCAAGACATAATCATCCTTTAAGGCCTGCAATATCTCGCCCAAATTTTCTGTGCTTAATTGAGAGAGATATAAATCTGCCTTACAGTTGAAAGCCAGACTAAGGATTTCAATAGTACTTCGACGGCGATTGTCGTCGACATAATTACAGCTCGCAACCTGCTGTGTTTCTATGGCCTGCTGAATTCTGTCACGGACATTGCGTAAATGCCGAACCGCATCCGTTTCGCTATAACCCTCAATCAGCTGCTGTAAAACCTGTGTTTCAGAAAGTTGCAAGCCGAAGCATTTGACCTGTATTTTATGCTCTAAAGCACTTAGCACTGCCTGCAAACGATGCTGTTGTTTGGCTTGCTCATAATAGCCCTATAAACTTTGTCGAGCCTGCTGTTCAACTTCAATTAATGCTTGCGCCTGAAACTGGGCAAGATAATCTTTTACTCTTGCGATATAGGCTTTGAGATCATCGATCATGATCGAAGCATCCAGCTTGGTCGCTTCAACAAAGTTTTCGGCCTGCAAAGTCCGGTTAATAATATATTGCTCGATATCCCAGATATCCTGATATTTTTTATATTTATTCAGGGCAATGTTTAAACTGCCATTTTGTACCCGCAATTGGGTGATTTCATAATTCAATTCATCGACTTGAGTTTCATAATCTGCCAATTTGCTGCGGGAATGATCCAGGTTTTCCTGTAAAAACTGGATATTGCTGCGTAATGAAGCCTGTACCTTTAAGCTCCATAGCAATGCACATATTAAAATACTCGCGAGAACGAAGAGAGCCATACTGAGCATCGTTCTTTCCTTTAACCCCGGGCAGCGCCCTAAATCATCAAATTAAAAATTTATTATAAAGTCATGATTAATTTTGCATCACTTCGGCCAGATAATCAAAGCCGTTGATCAATACTAAGTCATTCATTCATTTTATTTTTCTACAAAATTTTTATGTGCAAGTCATGTATGACTGACTACTTTCCAGCTCAAGACAAATCCATTCTGAAACAACTTACGATATTTTTTATATCAAAGGATATAATTTGAAAGTTTAAAAATAATGAAAGGAAGGTTAAAAAATCATAAAAATAAAGGCATCAGGCCTATAGCGGGAGATAAAAGAATAAAAAATCTCTGGGCTTATCGTCAAGAGATAAACCGAACATTAAAATTTATATTCTGCAGTAACAGCCGATCAGGCAATGGATCAGTAGAAAATTTCATTTGAACATGCTTATAAAGCCACTCATTTCCACGCTGTTATCGAAATAAATTCTCACACTTTTTTATTCGGATTGCCCAGTTTAAGAGCTTGATCCTCATCATATTTATGAGCTTAAAAAGCATGTGTCAGGTTGGCTCTGATTATCAAGCAGAATCAAATTAGAATGGTATGGCTGCCTTAATTTCGACCGCAACACCACTCAAAGGCTGGATAAAAGCCAAATAACTGGCATGCAAGGCCATACGATTTAAAGGACTGCGCTGGGGTTCAGGATGATAAATTTTGTCGCCAGTAATGGGATGACCAATATGCAGCATATGGACGCGAAGCTGGTGGGAACGGCCGGTAATGGGGGTCAGTAACACCCGACTAATGTCTTGCTGAGGTAGATATTCTAATGCCTGATACAGGGTTTTGGCAGCCTTGCCCAGTTCAAAATGCACCATCTGACGCGGACGGTTTTCCCAGTCGGTAATCAAAGGCACTTCGACGCTGCCCTCACCTTCGAGTTTGCCTTGTACCAGCGCGACATAATTTTTAAGTACCGTGCGTGCCTGAAACATTTTACTCACCGCCACTTCTGCATCGCGGTGTTTGGCAAACATCAAAATACCTGAAGTGGCCATATCCAGACGATGGGTAATTTTGGCCTGCGGATATTTATCCAGCACACGTAAATAGGCACTGTCATGATGCTCAGGTAAACGCCCTGGAACTGACAATAATCCGGCCGGCTTTTCAATCACCACCAGATCATCGTCTTCATAAACAATATGCAGCGGTTCTTGCGGTGGACAATAGACAAAGTCGTTATTGATGGGCATTTTAAGGGTACAGCATCTGGAACAATGCGCGCAAAATAACAAGCGGCTTCTAGGCTGTCAATTACCGTGCTTGACCAGCTCAGCTTAATCTGCCAGATAATAATCGACCGTCGAGACCACGCGTACTTTTTTCAAATACGGCGTATTGCTGTCGCGATCTTCAATACTAAACAGCCCCTGATTGGCGGACTTGATTTTGCCCAGACTGCTTTTTGAATCTGCAGCAAATTTTTCCGCTACACTGCGCGCATTTTCGGTGGCCTGTTCAATCATCGCAGGCTTGATGTCATTCAGCTTAGTAAATAAATATTCCGTTCTTTGTCCGGAATCATCTCCGGCAAAGGCAATGCCTTTTCTGCCCAAGGCCACCAGACGACTTTGTGCCGCACGCACTGCATCTATTTTGTGGGTATAGACGGTGATGGTCTGGCTGGCGGTGTAACGTAGCGCGACATTGGCATCCCCGCCATATTGCTGCGCGTATTTATCGGTGATACTCGGTGAAGCACTGGTAATCTCTTCCGCGCTAAATCCTTCATTTTTTAAGAAGGTCTGAATTTCCTGGGTATTGGTTTGCATGGTATCGTACAACTCGGCCAGATCCTGACTGCCGGCATTAAAGCGGATTGGCCATACCGCCACATCGGCTTTGACTTCGCGTTCCGACAAGCCTTTGACCGAAACTATACGTTCATACTGTTTAATTTTCAGCACGCTATTGCCGAGAATCCATCCTGCAATAATCATTCCCAAGCCGATCAAGGCACCTAAAATCAGGGCCGGTTTGAATTGATTCATCCTTCAACTCCTTTGAAATCTTTTTTCGTTCTTATTGATCCTGCCACGCTATCAAGTAGCGATAAAATGATACTAATTCGATCTTATTTTTATCACTCGAAGATTTAATCACAACACCGCACTTAGCCTTGACTCATCAGATAGATTGCAATTAACGGTGTCAGGTTAAACAGCAGAATGCCAATTTTATACACCGCCATACCCGAATAATGAATCACATCAAAACTGGTATCTGACAGCCGAAACCATTTTCCATGCACCTGCTTCATCCAGTTTCGGGCAAAGACATAGACCACGAACCAGATCATGAGAATGACATAATTGATGAGTGTGCAAAACAGTAAAAAACGACACCAGATATCGAGATTCATGAGGATTCCCCTAGGGGGCAGCTGATGTTTTTAAAATAACAGATCATGCTGATAAATGAAGGATGGATTTGTATCCTGCTTGGATAAATAGTTTTCTTAAATTTATGATTTATATTTATTTTAATTTTTAATTCTACGTATATTGCTGGAGAATTTTTTAGGGTGTTGGGAAAACTCGCAATGGTTTACTTCAACTATCATTCTTTGTAAGACCTGATCTTATAGCCTATAAACTTTTGGTCTATAGCGTCCTAAGCCGAATCGAGACCTTTTGGGTTCGTACTGCACTCGCGTTTTGCGCCGCTCACAGCATGCTACTCTTTCCGATCCCATCACACCCTTGAAAGCTATATTAGGCAAAGATGGACGGGATTAATTTCCTATGTTTTTTTAATTTTCATTAAATCTGAAAATTTATTTCACCATTAACCTCAACATAGAGAAATAAATTCCATTTCCAATTTTTTATGCTTTTTTATTCGCCAAAATTAGAATTTATTGCAATTTATAATCAGGACAGGATTGCTGTTTTATTGAAAGAATGTTCCCTGAATCCATTGCGCACTAAACCACCAGGCACTGATCGCGGACATCCCGCACAAAAGATTGGCTAAGACCTTGTTGAGTCTGGTCAGCTCAGAACTATAAATTTTCAGGTTAAGTAGATAGGCGATCACAGCGTAAACCGAGCCAATCGCGCCCCCAAAAAGAATCAGGATCAGTGGCCATGCAGAATAGAAATGGGCTTTTTTATCTAATTTTCCTAACTCTGGTGCGTGCTGTTGAATATCCATAGATGATAGCCCTCTTTTTAATATACGCACTTGCACTATTTCTAGGCAGATATTTATCCTTTAGAAAATATTTGCCTTCTAGGACTTTCACTGAAGCAAGAAGCAGACCAGTTTTATCGTACAAATAGCTGTTGGGTATGATGATTGATATAGGCATTCAGGCCATCGCCATATTGAGCAAGCTGTTTCATGTTTTCGACATGCTGATAACCGGCACTGCTATAGCTATAAGTATAAACTTTCGAGGTTTTCTTAAATTGAACTCGAATAAACTCGTTACCAATCTCGTAATTGGCAACACCTGAGTCATGATTAAGATCAAGATAATGTTGCAATTGAGCTGCCCTAAACACGATGAATCCAGGGTTTTAGATGGGGTTTTATTGATCAATTTTCAAACAAATTTAAATCATAAATAGCGAAGTTTAGATAGCAAAAAGCCCTATTGAGTAATAGGGCTTTCGTTCAAAACAGAGGATAACTGTTTGAGTTGTTTTGCTTAGGCATTCTTATTGTTAAATTGATTGCCTTGGCATTTGGTACACGGTGGTAAACGATCAGTACCAATTTCTAAGTAGGTGCGGTGTCCGCATTGAACACAAAAATAGAAGCCTGTTCCGGGTTTTTCGCCAGCAGTAACCATCTTTGTTCTCCATGGTTTTAGAAATGGTCTGTCTAGTATAACCCTCTGGTGATGAATGTCTATTGTCCATTTTTGTAAATGATGATGGCATTTGGGCGAAGTTAAATTTTATAATTGCATTAATTATCTGATCTTTAAAAAATCCCTATAAGCTAAGTGTATTGACCAGTTAATCTCATCATCTTGATTCTCTATTGATCTAAATAAATCTGGATCATCCACAAAATGGGTGAATTTTATACGATCATCATGAATTCTAGAGAATATACCAATTTTATAAAGAAAATCAGCTAACTCTTCAGGATGTGTATAAACAACCCCATCAATTTTAGGAATGTCTGATTTTTCTCTTCCCTTAATATATTTTCTTTCAATTACTTGTATAACATACGAATAATTAAACTCCTTATCCATAGCCCTAAAAGCATCTATCAATTGGCTTAGCTCTTCAAATTGATGAGAGTGTTCTTTAATTAAGTCATCCTTTCTTTTTCTTCCAAAAGCTTCCAGCGCATATTGAAAATGATCTAATTTAACTTTTTTATTTAACTTACTTTCATTATAAGCTTTTTCACCCGATAGCTGACATAATTGAAGCATCCATCTTGGTCTCTTATTAGAAAAGCCATTAATTGCATCAAAGATATGCGCATTACTTTTTTCATTCCAATATATAGGACTATCAAAAACCAACTCAATTAATTGATTATAATCACGCTCAACTTTTAATTTAGCTTCTCTAGAAGTTGGATTGAATCTTTGAATATAACTAAGTATTTTTTTGCTAAAATATACCTCATTAATTTAGTATTCCAAAATATTTCAATAATATATTGATCAATCTTATCTAAATCTTCTAGATGTCTTAGGCACGCCCACACATCACTACGTACTGTTGCTCTTACTCGTAAATTCTTAAAGTCAAATGCTAATGATCTAATAGCACTAAAAAAAGATCCTACTCGATTTTGATAATCTTCATTATTTTTAAATTTTGAGTCTATATCATCGACCAATATCCAAACTGTTTGATCTGCATGTTCAGTAAAATATCTTTCTAAAGTTGAATTAAAGTTTTCAGGAAAATTTTGTGTTATCTCAATATCTAATTTTGGAATCTTACTTTTAAATCTTGAAAGTAGTCCTCCTACAAAATTCTTACTTTTATACCCATCAAGTTCTGCCATTTCAACTAATGTCATATCATCACTACTAAGAGCAATCCCTATGTTTGCTCCTAGAGTTATCATGATTTTTTTACAAATCACTTTCTTCCAATAATTTTCCAAATACGAATGGTCTTTTCCATTGAAATCCCCTAACTCTAATAAATCATTTCCTTTTACATATATAATTAACGGATTATTATATTTTTCTTCACTCTTTAATTTGGCAACAAGAAATTTTAGAAGTGCAGATTTCCCCATTCCTTTTCTAGCACTAACAATTGATAACTTACGATCTTCTTCGTAAAATTTATTAAACATTTCATGCTCATAAAATGAAGATTTAAGCACATCTAAATCTTCATCCTCACCCGCTAAATTTCCAAATAATTTTTCATCATAAAATGGTAATTTCAACTTATTTCTCTTTAAAAAAAACCCTACCGAACAGTAGGGTTTTTTTACAACAAAATCAATTACTTTAAGCTTAAATCATCAAGCCACATTCCCTTCCAAGAAATCCTGTGCAAAGCGCTGCAATACCCCACCCGCTTCATACACATGCACTTCTTCTTCTGTATCTAGACGACAGGTCACTGGCACTTCAATAATCTGGTTCTTACCATCATCGGTTGAACGCTCAATTACTAAAGTTAAAGTCGAACGTGGCGCGATATTACCGATCACGCTATACAGCTCAGTACCATCAAGACCTAAAGTCTTACGATCTGTACCCGGCTTAAACTCAAGCGGCAACACGCCCATACCGACTAGATTGGTACGGTGAATACGCTCAAAACCTTCAGCGACAATTGCTTCTACACCTGCCAGACGCACACCTTTCGCTGCCCAGTCACGACTGGAACCCTGACCATAATCCTTACCGGCAATAATGATCAACGGCTGTTTACGGTTCATGTAGATTTCAATCGCTTCCCACATCCGCATCACTTCACCTTCAGGCTCCACACGTGCTTTCGAACCTTGCTTGATCGTGCCGTCAGAACGCACCACCATTTCATTAAACAGTTTCGGGTTGGCAAAAGTCGCACGTTGCGTCGTGAGGTGATCACCGCGATGCGTTGCATAAGAATTAAAGTCTTCCTCAGGCACACCCATTTTTTTCAGGTATTCACCTGAAGCACTGTCGAGCACAATGGCATTCGATGGTGATAAATGATCAGTGGTGATATTATCGCCCAAGATCGCCAGCGGGCGCATATTTGACAATGTACGCGGTGCAGCCAAAGCCCCTTCCCAATACGGCGGACGGCGAATATACGTACTTTGTGGACGCCAGTCATACAGCGGACTTGTTGCCTTTTCATTCACACCCAAGTCGAACATCGGAATATAGATTTTTTTGAATTGTTCTGGTTTTACAGCAACTTTCACCAGCGCATCAATTTCTTCATCCGATGGCCAGATATCTTTTAGATAAATCGGGTTGCCGTCTTTATCATTTCCTAAAGCATCTTTTTCGATATCAAAACGAATCGTACCGGCAATTGCATACGCCACCACTAAAGGTGGTGAAGCCAAGAAAGCCTGCTTCGCATAAGGATGAATACGTCCATCGAAGTTACGGTTGCCCGAAAGCACCGCTGTTGCATACAGGTCACGGTCAATAATTTCCTGTTGAATCTTTGGATCGAGTGCACCCGACATGCCGTTACAGGTCGTGCATGCATAGGCCACAATACCAAAGCCCAATTTTTCCAGATCGTGCAATACGCCTGCTTCTTCAAGGTAAAGTGCTGCCGCTTTAGAACCCGGTGCAAAAGAAGATTTCACCCAAGGTTTACGCACCAAGCCCAATTCATTGGCTTTACGTGCTAGCAAACCTGCCGCCACCGTATTACGTGGATTGGAGGTATTGGTACAAGACGTAATCGCCGCGATAATCACCGCACCATCTGGCATCAAGCCTTCTGCTTCTTGCGCGCGAGCTGCTTCTAAATTACCGGCAATGCCTTTTTCTTTCAGGTCAGATGTCGAGACACGTGCATGTGGATTTGATGGCCCTGCAATATTACGTGTCACAGTCGATAAATCGAAACGCAATACACGTGGATATTCTGCTTGGGTCATATCCGATGCCCAAAGCCCGATCTCTTTGGCATAAGTTTCGACCAGTTTGACTTGCTCAGGCTCACGGCCGGTCAAGGTCAGATAATCAATCGTGTTCTGATCGATATAGAACATCGCAGCCGTTGCGCCATATTCAGGGGTCATGTTAGAAATCGTGGCACGATCACCTACCGACATACTGTCAGCACCCTCACCAAAGAATTCTAAATATGCACCAACCACACGTTCTTTACGCAGGAATTCGGTTAATGCCAAGACGATATCCGTTGCTGTAATGCCTGGCTTGCGCTGACCGACCAATTCCACACCAATAATATCCGGCAGACGCATCCACGATGCTCGGCCCAGCATCACGTTTTCGGCTTCCAAGCCGCCAACACCAATCGAGATCACGCCCAATGCATCTGTATGAGGCGTATGCGAATCTGTACCGACACAGGTGTCCGGGAATGCCAGACCATCACGGTTCTGAATCACCGGAGACATTTTCTCCAAGTTGATCTGGTGCATGATGCCGTTGCCCGCCGGAATCACATCAACATTCTCAAACGCGGTCTTGGTCCATTCAATAAAATGGAAACGGTCTTCGTTACGACGGTCTTCAATGGCACGGTTTTTCTCAAAGGCATCCGGATCAAAACCACCAAATTCAACCGCCAGTGAATGGTCGACGATTAACTGGGTTGGAACTACCGGATTGACTTTAGAGGGGTCACCGCCCTGATCGGCAATCGCATCACGTAAACCGGCAAGGTCAACCAGTGCCGTTTGCCCCAAGATGTCATGACACACTACACGTGCCGGATACCAAGGAAAATCATGTTCTTGTTTTCGCTCAATCAGCTGACGTAAAGACTGTTCCAGAATGGCAGGATCACAACGACGCACCAACTGCTCTGCCAAAACTTTGGAAGTATAAGGAAGTTTGGCATATGCGCCTGGCTGAATATCTTCTACGGCCTGTCGCACGTCATAATATTCCAGCTGGGTGGATTGCAGCGGTTTACGGTAGTTGTTGTTCATAAGCTTGCCTGCCCTCGTTTATCTCTATTTTTATTCATCAATAGATATTGATGAGTTACTTTTGTAATAGCAGCATTGTACGCTGCACAAATAGCATTTCCCAAATTTTATATTTTTCAAATACTTAATTATAAAAATCGGTATTTTCGCAAAAATTTGTTACATAGACTTTAGAATTTTTGCTTTAAAGCGGTCTTTTGCTAAAAAAATCTGAATAATTCGCCTTATTCTTTAGTCTTATGTTGCAAAATATTTCTCTATATTTTTATTTGATTATTACCCTAAACCACTAATATCATTAATAAATAATTAATTTTATTTGCATTTTTCTAAAGATAAAAAAATATAGTCTCACTGGTTTTCATAGGCCTGTCCTGCCGCCGCATTTAGCAAAATTTCAATCCCCTAATTTAGGATAGCAGATTTTCCAAAACTATCAGAAGCTCAGTGTGACGCATGTCACACTCTCCACAATCCTCACATTAAAACAATAACCATAACAGGCAGAACTGAAATGTTGAAAATCGCAATATTCGGAGCTATAGCCGCCATTTTGACGCTCTTAGCTCGCGGTTGGGATGGAACAAAAAATCCATCACCACCGTCAAATCCCTCTAATCCGTCCCAACCCTCTCATCCCTCACACCCCACACCTTCACCCAAACCCTCACATCCCGTTCCGACCACATCAGACAGCTTGATAAGCAACCCACCTCTGTTACCGAAAAGTGCCAAAGGCAAATATGAGCTGATCGTGGCCTATAAAACCAGCAAACTCTATAACCCCAGAAACGGCTTATGGGATCAGGTGCTGCTGAGAGGCTATTTAACCAAACCGAGTTTATTTGATAAGAAAAAAACTGGTGAATATGTCGAGGATCAGCTGGTCGGACCACAGATTCGGGTCAAACAGGGTGAAACCATGGCGCTTAACCTGAATAACCAGCTGCCACCCGAGTCAGAAACAACCTGTCCAACTCATGTTGAGAATGTAAATGAACCACACTGCTTTAATACTACCAACCTGCATACCCATGGCTTCTGGGTCAGTCCTCAAGGCAATAGTGATAATGTTTTCCTGAAATTCAAACCTCAGGAAAAATTTGATTATCAGTTCAAAATGGAACCGAATCATCCTGCAGGGACTTACTGGTATCATGCCCATCTGCATGGCTCAACTGCTCTTCAGGTGTCGAATGGCATGGCAGGCCCATTGATTGTTGAAGGCTCAAGAGTACCAAAAGTCAAAAATGGCAAAGTCACCTTAACTGGAGATATGGATATTCTATGGAAAGAAAAAAACAGTTACCCGAACGAAAACATCCTGTTGTTCCAGCAAATCCAATATCGCTGTAGCAATCCCGATCCTAATATCACATTCGCTGTTCCCAATAACTGTGAAGGTGTAGGTATAGGCATGCTGGAAAATTATAATGACCTGTCTATTGGTGGCTTCTGGACCAACCAGAATTACTACACGTCTATCAACGGTAAAATTGTGGGAGAAATGAAGGCTGAACAGAATGTATTTAACCGCTGGCGCATGATTCATGGTGGTGTACGCGATACCATTGGTTTAATCATAAAGGAAATTCCTGACTCCAGTAAGTTTACTGCAGAGCAAACCATTAAAGCCTGTTCAGCCTATCAGGAGGCAGACAAGAAAGCTGAATTTGACAAGCTGAATAGCCTGAATGTGCATACCATCGCGCAAGATGGCTTAACCATGAATCATGTACAGACCAGAACCCTGTCCGTGTTCCATCCAGGCTATCGTCATGATGCAATGGTTGCTTTTCCGACCACCAATAGATACTGCATTTTTGACACCAAATTGAATATCGATGATGAAATTAACGCGCCATTACCGAATATAGGTCCTCAAATTGCTCCAAATCATCGGTTCAATGCCCAACTGCTGGGATGGGTCAATGTAAAAGCAGCCAAGACCAAGCCTCAGACTGCTGCCCAGTTCCTGAAAGATCGGGCACAAAAAATTGGTTTAAGCAAAGACATTCAGACCCAGTTATCTCAGCTTAATCTTTCTGCGTTTAGTGATCATCCATCACTGATGACACCGGAAATTGATAAAGTA